>NZ_CP095474.1:2152213-2177365 GCF_023614315.1 Streptomyces sudanensis
GGGAGGGAGGGAGGAGGTCCGGTTGTCGGTGGCGGATGCGAGACTTCGGCGGTGAGCGATTCCCTGGGCAGCGGACCGCGTCCGGTTCCGCGAACTCCGCAGACCCCGCAGGCCCCTCAGGAGCCGGAGGTCCCGCGGCGGGCGGCCCTGCGGCGCCGGCTGGCCGAACTGCGCGGCCCCGACGCGGTGCCGCACCCGCTGGACGCCCGCGCGCTGGCCGCCCTCGCCGCCAACCCGGGCTGCCGCCGCCGCGCCCTGCTCGACGGCGCCGGGATCGACAAGACCGCGCTCGCGTCGGCGCTGGGCGCGCCCTCCGGGTTCGGGCAGTCGCAGTTCGCCTTCATGCGGGGCCACGCCTTCGAGGCGAAGGTCAAAGCGGACGGGGGCGCCGAACTGCTGCGCCTGCTGGGGGCGGAGGACCCGGAGGGGGCGCGTACACCCGACCTGGCCGCGGCCGGTCCCGAGGGGCGGGCGGCGCGGACGGCGCTGGCGCTGCGGGAGGCCACGGCGGCGGGCGGCTGGACGCTGCTCGACCATCCGCTGCTGGCGCTGGAGGTGGCCGGTTCGCCGGCGTACCTGGAGCCGGACGCGGTGGTGGTGCGCCCGGACGGCCGGTGGACCGTCGTAGAGGTCAAGTCCTTCCCGATGATCGACGGTTCGGCGGACGCGGCGAAGGTCGGGGCGGCCGCGCGGCAGGCGGCGGTGTACGTCCTCGCCCTGGAGCGGGTCGCCGCGGTCACCGGCGGGGCGGCGGTGGACCACGCGGTGCTGCTGGTCTGCCCGAAGGACTTCTCGAACCAGCCGACCGGCTCGCTCGTCGACGTGCGCAGGCAGCTCGCGGTGACGCGTCGCCAACTGGCCCGCCTGGCGCGCCTGGAGGACATCGCGGCGGCGGTCCCGCGGGGGGTGACCTTCGATGTGACGGCGTGTTCGGCGGAGCAGCTGGCGGCGGCGGTGGAGGCGGTGCCGCACGCCTACGCGCCGGAGTGCCTGGCGGCGTGCGAGCTGGCGTTCCACTGCCGCGGCCGGGCCCGCGCGGCCGGCGCGGTGGAGGCCCTGGGCCGTTCCGTGCGCGGGGAGCTGGGCGGCCTGACGACGGTGGGCGCCGTGCTGGCCGCGGCCCGGGGCGAGGCGGGGGACCCCGGCGATCCGGTGGTCGCGGCGCTNNNGCNGCGCGNCGNCCCNGNNCGCCGGNGNCGGTGGGCGCCGTGCTGGCCGCGGCCCGGGGCGANNGCGGGGGNNNCCNGCGNNCCGNNNGGNGGTCAGCGCGCGGCGGGGCGGGGGCGGCCCGGTGTCGCTGATCTCCACCCTGGCGCGGCTGGAGGCCGTGGAGGCCGGCCGGGCCCGCGCGCTGACCACCGTGCGCCACCGGCACGTGTCGGACCGGCCGCTGGTGTTCGTCCCGCTGACCACGTCCGGTGAGGCCGGCGCGCCGCTGGGCGCCCTGGTCGGCACCGACCCCGCACGGCCGCGGCTCCTCGTCGTACCGCAGCCCCGCGACCGGGACCTGCGGTTCGCGTTCCTCGCCGACCTGGCGGAGGCCGTGCTGCCGTACATCGACTCGTACGCGGACGCCGTCGAGCCGGTCGAGCGGTCCGAGACCGACCCGGAGACCGGCAGGAGGACGAAGGTCGAGGTCGAGCTGTGCCTGGACGCGCCGCAGCTGGTCGTGCCCAGCCGGGCGGGCGTCGAGTACGTGCGGCTGCTGGGGCGGTCCACCCGGTTCCGGCGGACGGCCGAGGAGGACCCCGGGGCGCCGTTCCCCGCCCCGCCGCGGGTGCCGCTGCTGGGCCGGTGGCTGACCCACTACGGGGACCGGGCGCGGGTGCCGGGGTCGTCGCTGCTGGTCGCGGCGACGGACCTGCTGAACCGGCACTGGGCGACCGGCCAGTCGTCCCTGGAGGACCAGCACCTGGGCGCGCTGCTCGCGTGGATCGACCCCCCGGCCGGGGAGTCCGGTGCGGCGGCGGCCCTGCGCGCGGAGCTGGGCCGGGACCGGGACGGGCAGCTGCTGTGCCCGCCGGCGGGCCCGGCGACCGACCCCGCGTTCGACAACCGGCTGCTGGCGCCCGCCGTCGAGCGGTACGACCGGGCCCGGCAGGCGCTGGGGTCCGCGGAGGACGGCGGGGCGGCCGACGAGCGGCTGGGCGCGCTGCACCGGGCGGAGGCGGAGGTCAGGCGGCTGGTCCTGGCGCAGACGCGGCCGACCTGGGACGCGGTGTGGCGGGCGCTGGAGCTGGTGCGGGAGCTGCCGCCGGGGCGGCACGTCGAGGACCGCTGGACGCGGGACCGCTGGTCGTTCACCGGGCACCGGGACCGGGTGCGGGCCGGCGAGCCGCCGCAGCCGCGCCGGGACGACGCGGTGACGGCGGCGCGGAAGCTGGCCGCGCGGGAGAGCGCGCAGGCGCAGCTGGAGGCGCAGGAGGCGCTGGACGACCCGCTGGTGATGGCGGGGCGGCGGCTTTCGGGCGAGGCGTTCGCCGGGGAGGTGGTGGAGGTGGTGATGGCGTGGACGGAGTCCAAGCGCCCCTCGCCGCGCCCCCTGGTGACCGTGCGGACCGACGACGCGCCGCACCTGGGCGCCGGGGTGAAGGCGTACCGGTCGCTGGACGGGCGCCCGCAGACGGCCGAGTTCGTCGGGTACGCGCAGGACGGCGGGGAGGCGGAGGGCGGCCGGACGGTGGTGCTGCGGGTACTGGACCGGATGGGCCGGTCGAGGGAGCCGGCGGCGGGCTCCGTACCGGAGGAGGGGGACCGGATCGTGTGGACGCTGTTCGAGCACGACCAGCGGGTCGGCCCGAAGCTGCCCGACCCGGAGGAGACGCCGTGGACGCACGGCGGCCCGCCCCGCCCGGACGCGGTGGAGGCCCCCGACCCCGTGACCCCGGAGGACGTGCTGTGAGGAGCGAGGTGCCCGACCCGTCGTCGGCGGCGGACGCGGCGACCCGCGGCATCCTGGAGGACACCCTCCACGGGGACGCGCGGGGCGTCGTCGTGGACTCGCCCCCCGGCGCGGGCAAGTCGACGCTGGTGGTGCGCGCCGCGCTGGAGCTGGCCGCCGCGGGCCGCCCCCTGATGGTGGTCGCGCAGACGAACGCGCAGGTCGACGACCTGGTGCTGCGGCTCGCCGGGAAGGAACCGGAGCTGCCCGTGGGGCGGCTGCACGCGAGCGACGCCGACGCCTACGACAAGGCGCTGGACGGCTTGGACAACGTCGTGAAGTCGACGAGGGCGGCGGACCTGGCCGGGCTGCCGGTGGTGGTCTCCACGGCGGCGAAGTGGGCCCACGTGAAGGGCGTCGAGCCGTGGCGGCACGCCATCGTCGACGAGGCGTACCAGATGCGGTCGGACGCGCTGCTGGCCGTGGCGGGCCTGTTCGAGCGGGCGCTGTTCGTGGGCGACCCCGGGCAGCTCGACCCGTTCTCGGTGGTGGGCGCCGAGCAGTGGGCGGGCCTGTCGTACGACCCGTCGGCGAGCGCGGTGTCGACGCTGCTGGCGCACAACCCGGACCTGCCCCTGCACCGGCTGCCGGTGTCGTGGCGGCTGCCCGCGTCGGCGGCGCCGCTCGTGTCGGCCGCGTTCTACCCGTACACGCCGTTCCGCGCGGGCACCGGCCCCGGCGACCGGCGGCTGGCGTTCGGTACGGCCTCGGACGGCTCGGCGGCCGACCGGGTGCTGGACGAGGCGGCGGAGTCCGGCTGGGGCCTGCTGGAGCTGCCGGCCCGCCACACGCCACGCACGGACCCGGAGGCGGTGCGGGCGTGCGCGCTGGTGGTGCGGCGCCTGCTGGACCGGGGCGCGGCGGCCGTCAGCGAGCGCGCCGAGCACCCCCTGCCCGTCACCGCGGACCGCGTCGCGGTCGGCACCGCCCACCGCGACCAGGCGGCCGCCGTCCGCGCGGCCCTCGCCGACCTGGGGGTGCCCGGGGTGACGGTCGACACCGCGAACCGGCTCCAGGGCCGCGAGTACGACGTGACGGTCGTCCTGCACCCCCTGTCGGGCCGCCCCGACGCGACGGCGTTCCACCTGGAGACGGGCCGGTTGTGCGTGCTGGCGTCCCGCCACCGGCACGCGTGCGTGGTGGTCTGCCGCGCGGGTGTCGCGGACCTGCTGGACGAGCACCCGTCGACGGAACCGGTCCAGCTGGGGGTGACGGTCAAGTTCCCGGACGGCTGGGAGGCGAACCACGCGGTCCTGTCCCACCTGTCGGAACACCGCGTGAGCTGGCGCCCCTGAGCGCCGGGGGCGCGGGGCGGGTCGGCGTCGCGGCGCCCTGAGTACGAGTCGCGGCGCAGGAGGCCGCGGCGCCCTGAGTACGAGGGGGCGCACGGGGCCGCACGCGGGCGCGCGGCCCGTACCGCGCTCCCGCGTGCGGCCGTACCGCCCCGGCGCCTTCCGGCGCACCGGCCCTCGCCGCGTCCGGGGCGGGCCGCGTCCGGCCCGCACCGCGTCGGGGGCGGGCGGAGGGCGCGGCCCGCACGCGGTCTTGCGGGAGCCTGGACAATGGGCGGTGGCCGCCCACCGGACGGGGGCGACGGCACGGCGAGCGGAATGGGAGTCCTCCATGGCGGAAACCGAACCGAGCGGGCAGCACCGGCGGCTCAGGCCGGCGCCCCTGCTCTTCGAGCCCGCGGAGGCCGCCGCCGACCCGGAGCACTTCTTCGACCTGGAGTCCATCGACGACCCCCGCGAGCTGCTCGCCCGGTCCACGGAGCTGACGGTCGCCTTCCGCGCGGCCGCCGACCGGGCCGCCGAGTACCAGGCGATCGCGGCCGCGCAGCTCGCGGACCCGCGCCGCTTCGACCGGCTGAGCACCGCCGACATCGCGGAGCGCGCGGAGTGGGGCGAGGACTACGCGAGGAAGATGGTCGAGTTCGGGCGGGACCTGCTGCGCGGCGGCGCCCGCAACGGCGACGACTGAGCGGGCCTCCCCGGCGGCGTACCGCGGGCGCACCGGCCTCCCGGCCCGCCCGGCCCCTTGCCCCGATCGCCTGCGGTCGCCCGCGGTCGGCCGCGGTTCTCCGAACGGGCCGGCCGGGCGGCGTCCCCGGGGGCCGGGCGAATCGGGNCGCACCGGCCGCCGGGCCGCGCCGGGCGCGACGCGCACGCGGGACCCGGCGCGCACGCGGGACCCGGCGCGCACGCGGGACCCGGCGCGCACGCGGAGCACACCGGCCACGAGGCGGCGCACCGGACGCCCGGCACAGGAAACACACCTGGCACGCGGAACACAGAAGGCCCACCCGGCACGCGGAACGCACCCGGCACGCAGGCCCCCGGGGTGCACCGGGCACGCGCCCGGCATATGCCGAGGGCGAAAGGTACTCCTTCCGTGCCCCACCTTCCCCCGTTTTCGGAAACTCCCTGAAATCGTCCGGTGACGGACGGTAAAGATGGCCGTCATGAGTACCTGGCTGCGAGACGAACTCCCTCCGAGCCCCGCTCCCCGGAGCCCCGCCCACGCCCGTGCGGGCGCCCGCTCTGCCGCCCACGCGCAGGCCCTCGCCGACGAGCGCCGCGCCGCGTCCTCGTACCGGCTGCAGGGCCGCCCCCCTCGCCTCACCCCGCGGATCACCTCCGAGGGCGCCGAGTGGCTCGCGTCCGCCTCGCCGCGCCCCGACTCCGCGCTCGCGCTGTGGGAGACCCGCCCCGGCACCCCCGCGGTCCTGCCCTGCGGTACGGCCTTCGACGTGGTGAACGTCCCCGCGGTCTTCGGGCGCCGCCTCCTGGACCGGTTGTGGGGCGAGGGACCCGGTTCCGGGCCGGTCGCCGCGCACCTCGGGCGGATGCTGCTGTTCGCCGCCCCCGGCACGAGCCGGCGGCTGCCCGCGCTGCTCGCCTGGGAGGAGTGGGGCGACGCGGTCCCGCCGATGCTGTGCCACGGCGTCGGGGACGCGGTCACCATCCCCCCGCCGGTGCCCGGCGGGGAGGAGGGCCCGCGCTGGCTCGCGGCCCCCGACACGCGCTCCCCCTGGCTGCCGGGCCCCGAGGTGGTGCTGTGGGCCTGCGTGCGGGTGGTGCGCACCGCATCCGCCCGGGTGGTACGCACCACATCCGCCGGTGACGTGCGGGTATCGATTTCTCCTGGCGCGGACGGGGGTGCTAATGTCTACGATGTCAGCACGCGCCGCTAGCTCAGTTGGTTAGAGCAGCTGACTCTTAATCAGCGGGTCCGGGGTTCGAGTCCCTGGCGGCGCACAGACGGAAGAGGCCCCTCGCGGAAGCGGGGGGCCTCTTCGCCGTCCGGGTCCTGACCCTGATCCCGGCCGGGTCACAGCCCCGGCCCAGGTCCCGGCCCCGGTCACGGGGTGATCCGCACCGTCCAGTCGCCCGCCTCCGTCCGGCGCAGGACCTCCACCCGGGTGCCCTCCCCCGGGACGGTGAGCGCCTCCCCCTCGGCCAGCGGCGCGTCCGCGAGCGGCGGGTACACGGAGCGGTCGTGGCACGCCTCCGTCAGCGGGTGGGCGTCCACCACCTCCACCGGCCCCGCGCCGGACTCCGTCGCGTTGCGCACCCGGTAGACCAGCACGCCCTCCATGCAGGTGTCCCGGTCGTTGCCGACCGCCCCGCGCGCCTCGAACGCGAGGGCGCTGCCCGTGCCCGTGCGGACCACCGCCAGGCGGGCGCCCGGCGCGGCGCGGCCGTCGTCCCGCGCCGCCAGCGGCCGGAGCGTCACCGACTGCGGCTCCCGCACGCAGCGCACCTGCCGGCCGCCGAGCCAGCCCAGCTTCCACTTGTGCCAGCCGAAGGGCTCCGGCGCCAGGGCGAACTGGCTGCCCATGACGTCCCAGTCGCCGACGTGGGTGTCCCAGTCGCCCTTGCCGTCCACGGGGCGGTTGTACAGGTCCGGCAGGTCGAAGACGTGGCCCGTCTCGTGCGCCAGGACGTTCCGGTCCGGCGGGTGCCGCTCGAACAGGGTCACCATCCGGTTGATGTCGGTGCCGTCGGCCCGCAGCGGGGTGTGGAGGTTCACGACCTTCGTCGCGTCCGAGTCGACGCCCGGCGCGTCCGGGTCCGCGACCAGGTAGACGATGTCGTACCGCGAGAAGTCGACGACCGGGTCCGCCGCGGCCAGCGCGTCCCGCAGGTAGGCGGCCCGCCGGTCCGCCGCCCAGTCCCGGCGCACGGCGTACTCCGTGGACGGCCGCGGCATCCGCAGCCAGCCGTGGTGCGGGTGGACGCGCAGCGAGAACCGCCCGTACGAGGCCCGCTCGAAGAACTCGCTGGTGCCCGGGAGGTAGTCGGCGGCGATCGTCCGCGTCGGATGCGCCGGCACGGCGTCCGGGAACGACAGGAAGACCATGACCGCGTCGAGCGCGCGCTCGGGTCTGGGGTAGGCGGTGTTCCAGGTGTCCAGCCCGAGGGAGTGGTGCGCCCCGGTGCGGGGCAGGGCGCACGGCCCCGCGAGGGGGTCGGCCGCGGCGGGACCCGCGGCGAGGCCCGTCGCGGCGATCGCGACGAGGGAGAACACCCCCGCGGCCACGGAACGCGGACCCGGCCGGTGCACCTCCCCGGGTGGTTGCGCGAACGGCTGCTGACCCTCCACGTCGGCCTCCGGGTGCGAGATACGGGACGTCTCCTCACCCTGTGCGGTTTTGTCGCCTACGTCCTGTTCCGGTGCACCAGTCGGGTGAGCGGTGACGCTCCCGGCCCCCTCGCCGCCTCACCGACGGTCACCTTCGGCCGGCGCTCGCCGGGCACCGCCACACCCGCGCAGAAACGATTGGCCGTGTCCGATGGGCGCCCCAGCCGTTGTCCAGAGGTCGAAGGGGTCACTGCAACGGCCCCACGGCGGCCTCCAGGATCGGCCCGCTCCCCGCGGCCGACCTCGCCCGACCACATCTGTACGCCACAACTGCCCTGCGGGAGCGAGCGATGAGCGGAACTCCAGAAGGACCGGGACACACTGCGGTCCCGCGGCCCTGCATCGCCTTCCACACGATCACGAAGCGTGACGACGGGGAGGCGGGCGACCGCGGCCACGGCGAGGACGCGGCGTGCTGCGACCCGCCCCCGCCCCCCGGGCCCGCACCCGTGTCCACGGCGGAACTGCGCGACGTCCACGCCGCGTTCAACGCCGCGCAGCTCCCCATGGCCGTCGTCGACACCGACGGCCTGGTGGTCAGCGCGAACGAGGGGATGGCCGCCCTCGTCGGCGCGGACACCGCGGCCCTGCGCCGCCGGGCCGCCGCCGACCTCGTCGACCTGAGCGCCGACAACCGCGCCTGGCACGCCTACCGCGAGGTGCTGCGCGGCCACCGCTCCCGCTTCCGCTGCACCCGCCGCCTCAAGCACCCCGACGGGCGGTCGCTGTGGACGGAGGTCACCGTCACACCCGTCCCCCTCAGCCGGCACGTGCTGCTGTCCGTCGCCGACGTCAGCGACCGCCGCGAGCTCCAGGCCCGGCTGCGGCACCTCCAGATGCACGACCCGGTGACCCGGCTGCCCAACCGGGCCCTGTTCTTCGAGCGCCTCACGGCCGCGCTGGAGAACTCGTCGTACGACTTCCACGACGCGCACGACGACGCGGGCGGCGGGACGGGCCGGATCGGACTGTGCTACCTGGACCTGGACGGCTTCAAGGCCGTCAACGACACGCTCGGCCACCGCATCGGGGACCATCTGCTCGCCGCCGTCGCCGCCCGGCTCACCGAGTGCGCCCAGAGCGGCGCCCACGCGTGCGGGGGCGATCATCTGGTGGCGAGGCTCGGCGGTGACGAGTTCGCGATCCTCGTCGAGGAGTCGACCGGCACGGAGCAGCTCACGGACCTCGCCGAGGCCGTGCTCACCGCCGTGCAGCGGCCCTTCGACCTGGCCGGGCAGCGGCTGTCGCTGTCCGCGTCGATCGGCGTCGTCGAGCGGCTCGCGGCGGGCACCACGGTCAACGGCCTGATGCAGGCCGCCGAGACCACGCAGTACTGGGCGAAGGCGGACGGCAGGGCCCGCTGGACGCTGTTCGACCCGGAGCGCAACGCCCACCGCATGACCCGGCAGGCGCTCAGCTCCACCCTCCGGCCCGCCGTCGACCGGGGCGAGTTCACCCTGGAGTACCAGCCGCTGGTGGGCATGGCGGACGGGGCGGTGCGCGGCGTCGAGGCGCTGGTCCGCTGGAACCACCCCCGGTTCGGACCGCTGGCGCCGAATCGGTTCATCGGGATCGCCGAAGAGGACGGCTCCATCGTGCAGTTGGGCCGGTGGGTGCTGCGGACCGCGTGCCGGCAGGCCCGCCGCTGGCAGACCGACCACCTGGGCGCGCGACCCCTGTTCGTCAGCGTCAACGTCGCCGTGCGCCAGGTGTGGGACTCCGACCTGGTCGCGGACGTCGCGGAGATCCTCGACGAGACCGGTCTCGCGCCGGGGCTGCTGCAGCTTGAGCTCACCGAGTCGGCGGTGATGGGATCGGCGGGGCGGCCCCTCCAGGCCCTGCAGGCCCTCAGCGAGATGGGGGTCCGCATCGCCATCGACGACTTCGGCACCGGCTACTCGAACCTCGCGTACCTGAGCCGGCTGCCCGTGTCGGTGCTGAAGCTCGACGGGTCCTTCGTCCGCGGGTTCCAGGACGAGACGCCCCCGAACCCGGCGGACGAGGTGATCGTCGAGGCGATGGTGGACCTGGCGCACCGGCTGGGGCTGACCGTGACGGCGGAGTGCGTGGAGACCGCCGGACAGGCGGACCGCCTGCGCCGGATCGGCTGCGACACCGGCCAGGGCTGGTGGTACTCGCGGGCGGTCGTCCCGGAGCGCATCGCCGACATGATCCGCGTCGGCACGGAGGGGAGCTGAACGGCGGGAGCCGGGCGGAGGGGAGCCGGGCGGAGGGGAGCCGAACGGGCCGCCGGGCCGGGCCGCCCGCCGAGCGGTGACCGGCGACGGAGGACGGCTGGGGTCAGGGGCGGCCGGGATCAGGGGCGGCCCCGGGGCCCTCTCGGGGNNNTTTTNNTGNNNATTCATCCACNGANNTGNGGCCTGCGGGGCAGGGGCGGCGCCCTACGGAGCCGGGGCGGCGCCCTACATCCCGTACGCGTCCGCGATCAGCTCGTACGAGCGCAGCCGCGCCGCCTCGCCGTGCACCCCGGTCGTGATCATCAGCTCGTCGGCGCCGGTCCGCTTCCGGAGGTCGTCCAGGCCGGCCCGCACCTCGTCGGGCGTGCCGTGGACCACGTTCGCCAGCCAGCCGTCGACGAAGTCCCGCTCGGCGGAGCCGTACGGGTAGGACTCCGCCTCCTCCGGGGTCGGCACCAGGCCCGGCCGCCCGAGGCGCAGCCGCAGCATCGACAGGGCGCCGCTCAGCGCCTGGCGCCGCGCCTCCCGCCGGTCGTCGGCGGCCAGCGCCGAGACGCCGATCAGCGCGTACGGGGCGTCGAGCGCGGCGGAGGGACGGAACGAGGACCGGTACAGGTCCAGCGCCGGGACCGTGTTGCGGGCCGAGAAGTGGTGGGCGAACGCGAACGGCAGGCCGAGCTCCCCGGCGAGCCGCGCGCTGAAACCGGACGAGCCCAGCAGCCACACCGGCGGCCGTCCCGCCGGGCCCTGCACCGGCCCCGGCACGGCGTGGACGCGGGCGTAGGGGTGGCCGTCGGGGAAGTCGTCGTCGAGGAACCGGATCAGCTCGGCCAGTTGCCGGGGGAACTCGTCGGCCCCCTCGTCCAGCCGGTCCGTGCGCCGCAGCGCGGCGGCGGTGGCGCCGTCCGTGCCGGGGGCGCGGCCGAGGCCCAGGTCCACGCGGCCCGGGGCCAGCGCCTCCAGGGTGCCGAACTGCTCGGCGACCACCAGGGGCGCGTGGTTGGGCAGCATGACGCCGCCCGAACCGAGGCGGATGCGGCTGGTGTGGGCGGCAAGGTGCGCGAGGATCACGGCCGGGGAGGAGGAGGCGACGCCGGGCATCGAGTGGTGCTCGGCGACCCAGTGGCGGTGGTAGCCGCGCCGTTCGGCCAGCCGGGCGATCTCCACGCTGGTGGCGAGGGCGCGGGCGGCGGTGGAGCCGCTGCCCACGGTGACCAGGTCCAGTACGGAGAGGGGGACGGGCGCCGTGCCGGGCGCGGCACCGCGGACCGGGTCGCCGCCCGCGGCACGACCGGCNGGGGTGGCGGGGACGGCACGNCNGTCCTTACTTGTTCGCGTACTAAGCNNGNNNNACCGGCGGGGGCGGCGCCGGGGTCCGTCCGGTCCGCCGCACNGCCCGCGGGCGCCGGGCCGGAGCCCGCGGGCCCGCCCGCCGTGGCCTCCGGCGCCGCCTCGCCGCCGTTCGCCTCGCCGCCGCTCACCTCGGGCCTCCCGCACCTGACGTCCTCACGCCACCGCGCAACCGGAGGTCCCGTTCGGTTATTCCCCGGGCTCCCACACGTCCCGCGGGCCCCGCCGGACGAACAGCGCGCCCAGCTCCTTTGCCCACGCCCCGTGCCGCTCCGCCAGCCGCAGTCCCTCCCACACCGTGACCAGCGTCCCGGTCAGCACCGGTTTCCCGGCCGCCGCCTCCGCCTCCGCCACCTCCGCGACGGTCGGCACGGCCGTGTCCGGGACGAGCACCGCCTCCGCGCCCGGGTCGTCGGCGGCCCGCACCAGTTCGGGCAGCGGCAGTCCGCCCGGCACCCGCCACTCCCCCACCACGGTGATCCCGGCCTCGCCCAGGAACCGGGCCGCCGCCGCGACCTCCTCGGGCCGCCCGCCGGCCACCACCACGCGGGTCGCGCCCACCGCGCGGACCGCGTGCGCGAAGCCGATCGCCGTGCTGGACGCCGGGATGCCCGCCGCCAGCGCCAGCGACCTGGCCCGTTCACGCGCCCCCTGCCAGCCCTGGGCGAACGACTCCCCCGCCGACGCCCACACCACCGCGTCGGCGCCGGCCAGCCGCAGCCGGTCCGCCCCGGCCGCGAGCCGCCCCGGGTCCGCGTCGGGCCCCCCGTACACGACGGGGTCGACGCGGACGTCGCCGTCCAGCAGCGTCTCGATGCGGCGGTAGTCGTCCTCCGGGTGACCCTCCGGGCGGAGAAGTCCGACGGTGGTCATGCAGGCCTCCTGTCTGGGGCGCCGATCGGGCCGGCCCTCGTACGGGGGCGGCCGGGCACCCTCGGTTCGTACGGCTCGTCGCAGGCAACAGGGAAGCAGGAACGGCGGGCCGCCGCCCCCCTCCTCGCCGCGGCGGCGCCCGGCGTGTCGGGGCCGGTCCCCGACCACCGGACCGCGCGGCTTCCCCGTTCGTGCGGGAAGGAGCGGCCCCACCCGGCCCCGTACGGGGCGGACGCGGCACGCGGGCAGGACCGGTATGCAGGCGGGACCGCCCCGGCGCCCGTTCGCGGGCCCCGGGTACCCCGGAAGGGGCTCCCCACTCCTCCCGGCAGGTGCTCCCGGACGTTCCGGCAAGCGCTCCCGGAGGACGGGCACCCCCGAGAGCGGGCGGTGCTCCCAGACCGGGCACTTCCCGAGGGGGCCCTCGGGGCGGGGCGGACGGAACCTCGACGCCGTGCCGTGCTTCCCGGCGCCTTCGCTGGCTGCCCGGGCCCCGAGGCCCCTACGGGGTCCTACAGGTTCTGGGGCTCCTGCGGGTTCTTGGGGCCGGCGGGATCGGCAGTCCCGGCAACCCGTAGGGGATGACAGACCCGTAAGGGACAACAAACCCGTAGGGGGCGACAGCCCCGTACGGGACGGCGGGCCCGGCGCACCGCACCCGGGCCCTTCCGGGGACGCGGGGAGGTCACGCCTCCAGGGACGCGGAGACCGGCGTCCGGTCGGCGCGGTACCGCACCGCCGGCCAGTAGCCCTCCGCGAAGTACTCCCCGGAGACGTCGTCGAAGTGCACCTCGAAGTCGCCGGTCCGGTACACCACTAGGCCGGCCGGCCTCAGCGCGCCCAGGAAGCGCGCCTTCTCCTCCGCGGGCTCCGTGCCGTCCGCCCCCCAGGTCCAGAGGAACTCCGTGCCGTCCTCCCCGATGGACCGCAGCGCCTCCGCCAGTTTCCCCGCGTGGGGCGCCAGTTCCGCGACCCTCCCGGCACCGGCGCCGTCGAACGACAGCCGCAGGGACCGGCCGCCGAGCGCGACGGCGACCCCGTAGTCCGCCAGGGCCTCGTCGAAGGCGATCGTGCCGAGGACCCCGTCCCGTACCGGAGGGGTGCGGTCGGGCGTCCAGTCGGCGTCGGGCAGCAGCGGAGTGGCGAGGAACGCCTCGGTCAACTGCTCCTCGTACGCCGGGTTGCGGTCGGGGGGCAGCAGCCGGACGTGCGACCTGAACTGCCCCGGGGTGGCCCGCACGGTGCGGCCGTCGGACGCGCGGAGCGTGAGGCAGGTCGCGTCGTGGCCGGCCTCCACGATCCGGAACGCGCGGGGCACCTCCAGCCGCGACACGATCCCGCCGCCCGAGGAGCCGACGACGGCCAGGACCGCCTCCTGCCCCCCGTCGGGCCCCGCCCCGACACGGAGGACGGCCGACAGCCCTCTCGCCACACAGAGCACGTCAGCGCCCCGCCGCAGGGAATCCAGGCTCGCCCGGTCCCCCCGCAGCGCCCGGGCGAAGACCTCCGGTCCGTACACGACGACCTCCCCGCCCGGAGGCTACCCACCGCCGGGGCCACCGGGGCCACCGGGGCCACCGAGTCATCAGAGCCACCAAGTCATCAGAGCCACCGGGTCATTGGGGCCGCCGGGTCATTGGGGTGCCGCGGGGCGGGGCCGGTCGCGCGGTCGGGACCGGCCCGGTACGCCCGATCCGTCCGTACGCGGCACCCGGGCCCCGCCCTCGGCGCCCGGTCCCGGTGCGGCGGGCGGGAAGGTCATCGAGCCGCGTCCTACAGGACGGATCCCGCCAGGGACATCCCGGACAAGGCTCCCGTGTCCGGCTCCGGGCACATGATCGAACCCGGCCCACCGAAGGCGGACTCCTCCGGTCCGGAACGCGAACGGACGCGCGGATTCCCCGGCACGGCCCTCCTGACCTGGGCTCTTCCCCACTCGGCGGTGCCTTCGGCGTATGCCCCCGGCAGCTCCGCCGGAGCGGGACCCCCGCCTCGTCAACCGGGGAGCCGCGAAAGGCTCTTGGCGGTTATCGTGGTGAGGAAGCTTGCGGTCACAACCTGGTGGGGGAAACCGTGGCGTTGAAACCGGAGCCGACCACGCCGTTCCATTCGGTGCAGTACGCCCTGCGCGTCCTCGAAACGGTGTCCCGGCACGGGGGCGGGGTCACCGAGGCGCAGATCGCACGCGAGACCGGGCTGCCCCCGGCGCACCTGACGCCCCTCATGCGGATGCTGCGCCGGGAGGGGTACGTGGAGCAGGTCGCCGACGGCGCGTACATCGTGGGCGACTCCCTGGTGCTCCTCGGGTCGGGCGCGACCCGGCGCGAGGCCCTGGAGACCAAGCTCCAGGAGACGCTCACGGAGCTGCGCGACTCGGTCGGCGCGGCCGTCTACATCAGCCGGTACATCGACGGCGAGGTCAAGATCACGCAGATGGCGGACGGGCCGCACACGCCGAAGGTCAACGAGTGGGTGGACTTCCGCTCGGCGGCGCACGCCAGCGCGGTCGGCAAGTGCCTGCTGACCCAGCTCGACCAGAACGGGCGGCGGGACCACCTGGCCCGACACAAGATCGCCCGGCTGACGTCGCGGACGATCACGAACGAGCGGGTGCTGTTCTCCAAGCTGGACAGCCAGCCGCCCACCGTGCCCGTCCTGGACCTCCAGGAGTACGCCGTGGGCACGGTGTGCGCGGCGGTGCCGCTGACGGCCGGCGCGTCGGTCGGCTGCCTCGCGCTGTCCCTGCCGATCGAGCACGCCCACCGGCTGCGCTCGGCGGCGGACACGCTGAACCGCAGGGCGGCCCCGGTGGGACTGTCGCTGGCCCTGTGAGGGGCCGGAGCCGGGCGGAGGCGTCTCCGGTGCGGCGGGGGCCAGGGCGGGGCCCTCTCCGGCGTGGGGGGATCCCGGACGGATCGGGTACGCCGGGCGGATCAGGTACGCCGGGGGCAGGCCGGGGCCGTACGGGCCGGGACCTGCGGGGACGACCGGGACCTGCGAGGACGACCGGGACCTGCGAGGACGACCGGGACCTGCGAGGACGCCGGTGCGGAGGGGTGGTCGGAGCACCTCCGGGGACCGGGTACTATTACTTCTGTCAGCAGGCGCCGCTAGCTCAGTTGGTTAGAGCAGCTGACTCTTAATCAGCGGGTCCGGGGTTCGAGTCCCTGGCGGCGCACAGACGGATGAGGCCCTTCGCGGAAGCGGAGGGCCTCATCGCCGTCCGGGGTCAGGCGCCCCGTTCCGCGCCGGCCGGCAGCGCGTGCCCGGTGTAGAACGCCACGGCCAGGTCCTTCACGAGGTCCCCGCGGTCGGTGTCGTCCGGGGGAAGCAGGCCCCGCTCGGCGAGCCGGCGCACCATGTCGTCCACGGCGTCCACGACCGAACCGAGGACCACGTCGCGGTGCTGGGCGTCGATCGCCGCGATCCGGCGGCGGCGCATCGCGGTCGCGATCTCCGGGGCGTAGTCGATGCGGACCGGCTGCACCGAGAAGACCTCGATGCCGGCCGGATCGCACTCGGCGGCCACCGTCCGCGTCATCGCCTCCCCCACCGCGTCCGCGTCCCGCAGGGTCGGGGAGCCGCCGTGGAACACGTCGGCGGGCAGCCGGGACAGGACGCGGGCGAGGGCCGCCTCCACCTGTTCGCGCAGGTACCGCTCGTGGTCGGCGACGGTGAGGGCCGAGCGGACCGTGTCGCCGATCCGCCACACCACCAGCACGACCGCGCGCAGCGCCGTGCCGTTCGCGTCGACGGCGGGCAGCGGTTCGCTGCGCCAGTGACGGAGGCGCACGTCGAGGCGGCGGCGCAGCATCAGCGGGTTCACCCACAGCAGGCCGGTGCGGCGCACCGTGCCCCGGTAGTCGCCGAACAGGGTGAGGACGGAGGCGTACCCGACCCGGCCGCGCACCAGCCCGCCGAACGCGAACAGCGTCAGCAGCACGCCGGCCGTCAGCAGGGCGACGGTGCCGGGGGTGAGGTCCCGGTGCGGCCGGAACGGCAGGCCCGGCAGCCGGGTCGCGTCCTCCGGCAGGACGCCCGTCCACCAGGCGAGGGCCCCGCACCCGGTGAGGGCCAGGACCCCGGCGGCCAGCCCCACCCAGCCGGGCAGGACAGCCGCCTCCCGCTCCACGGGTGCCCCCTCGGCCCGGACCGCCCCGCGCCGCACCCCGGCGTGCCGCCCCCGCCGGGAACCCTTCGTCCGCGTGCCGGGGTCCGGAGCGAGAGGGGCCGGCGTACCGGCGGTCGGGGCGACGAGGGTCGGCACGACGAGGTCCCGCGCCCCGAGGTCCCGCGCCCCGAGGTCCCGCGCCCCGAGGTCCCATGGGGCGGCGGACCCGTCACCCGGTGCGCTTCCGGGCCGCACGGCGGCGGACCCGTCACGGGCGCGGCGGGAACCCGTAGGGGTACCGCCCTCCGGGGCCGAGGGGCCCGCGGCGGAGGGGACCCGGGGGCCGCCCGCCNGGGGCCGNCGTCNNCCGNCCCGACCCGCTCCCCCGGCGGCCGGCGGCCCGTCCGTGAGGACGGGCACGCCACCGGGAGCGGCCCGCACGACCCCGGCGGCCGGCGCTCCGGAGGGCTTGGTACCGGCGGGTCCCGTGGTGGTGGGTCCCGTAGGGGTGGGATCGGTACCGGAGGGCTCGGTACTGGAAGGTTCCGTACCGGTGGTCGGCGTCCCGGTGGACACGGCGCCGGAGGACGCCGTATCGAAAGGCGCCGTTCCGGTGGTCGGTGTGCCGGAGGGCCCCGTACCGGTGGTCGGTGTGCCGGAGGGCCCCGTGCCGGGGGGCTCCGTGCCGGAGGGCCCCGTGCCGGAGGCGGGTGTTCCGAAGTGGACGGTTCCGGTGACCGGTGTGCCGAAAGGCAGGGGCCCGGTGGCCTGTGTTCCCGGGGACGCGGCCCCGGAGGGTACGGGCCCGGAAGGCGCGGCCCCCGTGGCCGGTGTCTCGGGGGCGGGCGTCCCGAGGGGCATTGTGCCGACGGTGGCCGGTCCGACGTACCCGTTGTTGCCACGGTCGCCGCTGTGACCACGGTCGCCACTGTGGCCGGTGTGGCCGCCGTGGCCGGCAGTGCCCGTGGCGGCGCCGGCCCCCGGGCCGGGGCCCGGCCCGTCCCCGTACGCGCCGGTGCCCGGGCTGGTGGCGGCGTGGTCCTCCGCGTCCGCCGACTGCCGCCGGGCCGGTGCGTTGGCATGCCCTTCCGGCGGCGGCTCCTCGCCGGTCGCCGGAGCGGCGTGCGGGCCGTCCGCGTGCGCGGGGGCCACCGTCCTCGGGGCGAGGGAGGGGGCAGGGGCGCCCCCGGTTTCGTTCGTCCTCCCCGCCGCCTCCGCCTCCGCCGCCGGACGGGGCGGAGTGCCGGGAGTGCGGGGGTCGGTGCCGGGTGTCCGCGGGAGGGAGGCCGGGGCGCCGCTCTGGGCGGATGCCGTGGCCGTGGTGTACGGAGCCCCCGGCCGCTCTGCCCCGGAGGCCGAGGTTCCGGTCGTCGGTCCCGGCCGCGCGGGCGCTCCGGTGCCCGTACCCGTGCCCGTGCCCGTTCCGCCGGTCCGTGAGGGGGGCGCGGACTCCCGGGAGGCGAGTCCCGCACCAGGGCGCTCCACCCCCGCCTGCGGAGCGGAACCCGCACCGGAGGAAGGCGCCCCCGCCTGCGGAGCGGAACCCGCACCGGAGGAAGGCGCCCCCGCCTGCGGAGCGGAACCCGCACCGGAGGAGGGAGGCGCCGGCTGCGGGCCGGGGTCCAGCCGTCCCCGCTGGGGGTTCTTCGCCCGCAGGCGCCTCCTCGTCGAGGGCCGGAACCAGGATTCCGTACGGGGAGCCTCGACCACGACGGACGGGGTCGGTTCGAGCAGGTTGGGTACCTCCCCCGGGGGCGGGGGCGTCCTGCGGGTGGGGTGCTCGGTCATCGGAAGAGCCGCCTCCATGTCTCCGGTCCCGGGTGGCCGTTGGCCGCGCCGCCGCGCCAGCCCTGGGCGCGCTGGAAGTCCTGGACGTTGCGCCGGTCGGCCTCGCTCCAGTGGCGGGCCGGTCCGGTGTCGTAGTGCCTGCCGTAGCCGCGCCTCACCAGCTGGCGGCCCAGCGCCTCGACGTGCTCACTGGCCCGGCCGGGCCGGAAGTGCTCCCGCCCCGGGTACGGGGGCGGCGACTGGCCCGCGACCGGCGGGATGTCCTTGCCCCTGCCGGTGACGAGCAGGCGCCACGTGTGGGGGCCCGGCAGCCCGTCCGCCTCGGCGCCGCGCCAGCCCTGCGCCCGCTGGAACGCCCGTGTCGCCCTGCGGTCCACCTCCGACCACCGGGGGTCCGGCCCCTCCGCGTAGAAGCGGGCACCGCCGCGCTCGGCGAGCATCCGGCCCAGGCGGGCGACGTGCGCGTTGACCGCGCCCGGCCCGAAGTGCCCGATGCCCGGGAAGGCCGTCGAGAGGGTGTCGCCCGCGACGACGCCGAGGCGCCGGTAGGCCACGTACCGGTCGGAGTTCGTCCAGTACGCCAGCGGGGTCGCCCGCCGGAGGGTGTGCGGCTTCGTCTGCTCGTACGCGAAGTAGTGGGTGCGCCGGTGGTCCGTCCAGCCGCCGAAGATCGTGACGTGGGAGCCCTGGGCGGGGGCGGCGGAGTTGTGGAACAGCAGGATGTCGCCCGGCTGGAGGTCCGCCCAGGCGATCCTGGTGCCGTAGCGGTGCAGGCTGCCGGTCCACTCGTTGGTGGGCAGGTTCCACGCCATCGAGACGTAGCCGGAGCAGTCCTGGCGGTAGCCGTCGGTCCAGTACCTGTCCATCGCGTACGGAACCTTCTGCGCGACCCAGCGCTCGGCCCGCTCGACGATGGCGGCGCGGGTGATCGCGGGCAGCGCCGTCACGGCGGAGCCGTCCGCCGGGCCGGCCGGGGGGCGGCCGTACAGCCCGGTCGCGCCGCCCTGGGGGGTGCCGGGGCCGGGCTCGCCGGTGTCGCGGCCCGTCCATCCGGCGGCCGGTCCCGCCGGTCCCGTCGGGTGGGCGGCGCCGACCGCGGCGGGTGTTCCGCCGCCCAGCGCCACGCCCGCCGCGGTGAACAGGACCAGGGCGCGCCGTGCGCCGGAGCGCACGCCCGCCCGTACGGCCCGGTGGAGCGCGGGTGCCCGCCGGGCGCACGCGGGGCAGGGGCAGTCGGCGGCCGGCTCGTACTCCTCGAAGGCCGGAGCAGTCATACGGTTCCCCTTGATGCTCGACGCGATCTCACCGTGCATACCGCATCTTGAACACCAAAAGGGAAAAAACGACCATCCGACAGGCGGTAACGGGCGGGAAAACCCGGACGGACGACCGGGTGGCCGAAAGCACCTCCCGGCATCGGGTAGAGTTCTCCCGGTCAGCAGGCGCCGCTAGCTCAGTTGGTTAGAGCAGCTGACTCTTAATCAGCGGGTCCGGGGTTCGAGTCCCTGGCGGCGCACTGATCAGCGGAAACGCTGTTCGCTCACTGACCTGAGGAGCCAGGCGGGACGACTCGTGGAGTCACCCGCCTGGCTCTTGCGGTTTCCCTCTCACGGCTTCCGGGGCCCCGGCCGACGGGCGGCTCTTTCCGGACACCTACCCGTCGGACGGCGCAGCGACCGCAGCCCGTCCGGCTGAGCGGCCGGCGGCGGGGCGGACTGCCCGGTGAAGCGGGTACGGGACGTGCCGCCTACTCGTCGCCCTTCACGAAAGAGCCCTGACCCAGCACGGTGTAGAGCCTGCCCTCCGCCCGCAGGGCGACCACCGCCTTCTGCGCCGTGGACTGGCTGACCTCGAACTCGGCGGCGATGTCCACCGTGCCGGGGAAGCGCTCACCCGGCTTGTATCTGCCCGCGTCCAACCGTCGACGCAACTCCTCGGCCACCTGCGGCCACACGGGAACGGAACGATCAAGATTCATCCCCCTACCTTGTGCGCATACACGAGATCCGGCTATCGCGCTACTGCGTTAGCGCGATTACGCAAGGGCGCGTACCGTGTGGCCGAACAGGAACAACGGGAAGACCCCGGCGAGGTGGACGGACCTCCCGGGGCATGACCGATCACCCAAGGAGTGACCGATGGTGCGAAGCCTACTGACCGCCCTCTTGGCTTTCTTCCTCCCCGCCCGTGGCAGGCGGCGCCTCGTCCCGCAGGCGCCGGGCGTCCGGGCACCGGCCGCCGGGGTACGGGCTCCGCAGGCACCGGCCTTCGGGGCGCCGGTCCCCCGGTACGCGGCGGACGCCGTGACGCGGCGGCTGATCACCACGTGCCGTGTGATCAGTGCGGGGAACCTGCGCCGCCGTCACGGGTTCGTACGCGGTGAGGATGTGCCGCTGGTCCGCCCGTACCTCGCCGCGTACGAGCGCGCCCACGGCATCCACTGGCAGGAGGCGGCGGCATGAGCGACGGTTCCGCGCCGGCCTCGTACGTCCGTCTCCTGCCGTGGAACGGCCCCGAGGGCAACCCGGCGCTCCTCGTCACGGACGGCACGGCCAGCCGGTTGTCCCTCCTGGCCGACGCCGTCGAGGCCGAGCAGATCGGAACGGCCGTCGCGGTGCTGGACCTGTCGCGCGCGATGCTCGACGCGCGGACGCCCGCCACGGCGGACGAGTACCACTTCGTCACGCGGCGCCTGGCCGAGTGCCTGACGGACGCCCTGCGCATCTGCGAGAGCCGCGCCCGGCGCATCCCGCCGTACGAGGACGGCAGCGAGTGCGCGTAGGCGTACGTCAGCGCCCGCCCGGTTCCGGGGCCCGGCCCCGGTGCGCGGAGCGGGCGGCGACCGCGACGGCGGCGACCGCGGCCAGGGCCAGACCGGCCACCGTGTGCCGGGTGTCCGGGTCCTGCCCGGCGACGCTGGGCGCGTTCGCCACCGCGCCACCGCCGCCGGACGGGGTGCCCGCCGTGGCGGAACCGGCCGGTCCGTGCGGTTCCGCCACGGCGGGCGCCCCGGCGGGTCGCTCGCGGTCGGTCTCCGGTGGTCCGGCCGCCGGGACGAGGACCAGTACGGCGGCCACGGCCGCGGTACGCAGAGCAGCCACACCCAGACGCATCGTGAACCTCCTCGGGAGAAGGGTCACCCGGATCGCCGCACCGCGCATCCGCAGGAGCGCGCCGTCACGCATCCGCAGGACCGCACCGTCGCGCGTCCGCAGGGCCGCCGCGACCGCTCCCCCGCCGGGCGGTGCGGGGCCGCGGCCCGCGCGGTCCGCGTCCGGAGGCGGTTCAGACCCGGTCGACCAGGTCGGCGATGGAGCCGACCACCGACGACGGGCGGAAGGGGTAGCGATCCACGTCCGCCGGCGCGGTGAGCCCGGTGAGGACGAGGAACGTCTCCATCCCCGCCTCCAGACCGGCCAGCACGTCCGTGTCCATCCGGTCGCCGATCATGGCGCTGGTCTCGGAGTGGGCGCCGATGGCGTTGAGGCCGGTGCGCATCATCAGCGGGTTCGGCTTGCCCGCGAAGTACGGGTCGCGGCCGGTCGCCTTGGTGATCAGCGCGGCGACCGAGCCGGCGGCGGGCAGCGGTCCCTCGGCGGACGGGCCGGTCTCGTCCGGGTTGGTGCAGATGAAGCGGGCGCCGCCGTGGATGAGGCGGATCGCCTTGGTGAGCGTCTCGAAGCCGTAGGTGCGGGTCTCGCCCAGGACGACGTAGTCCGGGTCGTGGTCGGTGAGGACGTACCCGATGTCGTGCAGCGCCGTCGTCAGCCCCGCCTCGCCGATGACGTACGCCGTGCCACCGGGCCGCTGGTCGTCGAGGAACCGGGCGGTGGCGAGCGCCGACGTCCAGATGTTCTCCACGGGCACGTCCAGGCCCATGCGGGCCAGCCGGGCGCGCAGGTCGCGGGCGGTGTAGATGGAGTTGTTGGTGAGGACGAGGAAGGGCCGCTCCCGGTCCCGCAGCCTCCGTACGAAGGCGTCGGCGCCGGGGATCGGCACGCCCTCGTGGACGAGGACGCCGTCCATGTCGGTCAGCCAGGACTCGATCGGCTTGCGCTCTGCCATGGGCGGGACTCCTGCCGTACGGGTGCCGCGTCCGCGCGCCGGGAGACCGCGACCGCGCCGTGGCGGACGCCTCCAGGGTAGCCGCGGGGGCCGGTCGCGGCCCGGGCGGCGGACCCGGCACGGAACGCGCCATACCCGCGCCCGAAGCCGGGTGTTCCGGCCAACTGCCGGTTGCCGGGTGGTCGGGATCCGTACGGCGACTTCATGCTGATCCACGACCGGGCGAAAGATCATCGGGGACCGCGCCGGCAGACACGGGGGACATCATGACGTTCGGATCCGCG
The DNA here is from genome assembly GCF_023614315.1 of Streptomyces sudanensis. Lineage (NCBI taxonomy): Bacteria > Bacillati > Actinomycetota > Actinomycetes > Kitasatosporales > Streptomycetaceae > Streptomyces > Streptomyces sudanensis. The sequence goes on from NZ_CP095474.1 coordinate 2,174,468, forward strand.
GTTGCGGCCGTCAGCAGCGGCACGCCTGCGGCGATGCCGGTGACCCGCTCCTTTCCCGGGGCCCTTTCCGACAGGCGGGCGCCTTCGGTACGGACGGCGACCGGGCGGAGACCGCCCGACGGGCCCGACCGGCCGCATCGCTTACACGACCAGCTGAGGCAGCCACTTCGTGATGTTCCATGAACAGGAGCGGCAGGCCGTACTGGCCTGCCGCTCCGTCAGCAAGACCTACGGTTCGCAGGCCGTCGTGTCCGACGTGACGCTGGAGGTGGCGCCCGGCGAGGTCGTCGGGTTGCTCGGCGCCAACGGGGCCGGGAAGACGACCCTGATGCGCATGGCGTGCGGGCTGGTCAGGCCCACGGCGGGGTCCGTACAGGTCCTCGGCGAGCACCCGCCGTACTCGCCCGCCGTCGCCCGGCAGGTCGGCGCCGCCCTGGACACGCCGGCGTTCTACCGGTGGATGACCGGGCCCGCCCAGCTCCGCAGCCTGCTGCACTCCTCCGGCGTACCGGACCGGGGGCAGGTCCTCGCCGCGCTCCGGCGCGTCGGCCTGGAGGGCGAGACCCGCAAGCGCATCCGTGCGTACTCGCAGGGGATGCGCCAGCGCCTCGCCCTGGCCGCCGCCCTGATGCGCGGACCGCGCCTGCTGGTCCTGGACGAGCCGACCAACGCCCTGGACCCGCACGCCGTCGTCATGGTCCGCGAGCTGATCCGGCGGGAAGCGGACGGCGGTACCGCCGTGCTGGTGTCCAGCCACCAGCTCGACGAGATCCAGCGGGTCTGCGACCGCGTCGTGGTCATGGACCGCGGCACCGTCGTCGCCAGCGGGGCGCTCGGCGAGATCGGCCTGGGCGGGGCCGAGTCGCTGGAGGACTGGTTCTTCCGGATCAGCGGGCACAAGGGGTCCTGGTGACGATCTGGCACGTGCGCGCGGAATGGCGCAAGACCGCTTCGCGTCCGCTGACGCTCCTGCTGTTCGCGGTCCTGACCATCGGCTGTGTGACGACGGCGTTCTACGCCCAGGACTACTGGTCGGGCACCGTCTACGAGGCCCAGAACGGTCTGCGGAACATCGAGAGTGGCGAGTCGTACCGGAGCTGTCTGGAGCTCAACCCGAAGCTGGGGCCGGAATACTGCACCAGGATCGGGGAGATGGAGCGGCAGAATGCCGAGGAATGGGCGGCCCACTCGCGGGAGATGGCCGCCGAGGCCGCCCGGGCGCAGACCGTGCCCGGTGCCCTGGGCTGGGCCGCGCAGGCGTTCGCCTCCTTCCCCGGGCTGGTGGTCCTGGTGCTCCTCGCCGCGCAGTCGATGGGCGGCGAGTACGACGACCGGACCGCCGGGAACCTCCTGCTGGCCGACCCGCGCATCCGGACGCACATCCTGGCCAAGGCCACCGCGCTGTGGCTCACCACCGTCGCAGCCCTGTGCTGCGCCGGAGCGGCCGTCGCCGTGTTCGGCCTGACCAAGGGCCGTACGGACTATCCGCTTCACGCGTTCCACCTCCCACCGGGCGAGGATCTCCCCCACGGGCTGCGCCTCTGGGGCGGTGCCCTGGCCGTCACGGCCGTGTGGAGCCTCGCCGCCGTCGCGCTGGCCGCACTGGCGCGCGGCCGGGCGGGCGGGATCGCGCGGTCCGGGGCCCTGCTCGTCCTCCTCATGCTCGGCTCGGGAGTCACCTGGCTGTGGGGCTGGCTGCCCGGCGGCGTCGCCGCCGACGTGATGGCCTTCCACCCCGGCGACGTGCTGTGGAACGTCTGGTGGGGTCCGGAGCCCGGCGACACCGTCCCCCTGCTGCTGCGGGCTCTGCCCACTCTGCTGGTCACTGTTTTGGGGATCCGGTGGATCATGCGCGCCGCCGGGCGCGGGAACGAGGTCACATGACCGGCTGGTTCACCTGCTGGTACGCCGAGCTGCGCAAGGCCGTCCTGTCCCCGGTCGTCCTCCTCTCGGCCGTCGGCGCGGCGCTGCTCGCGGTGGTGACGGGCCTGTACGGCTTCCGGCACGCCCACCGGCACTTCGAGGACGGCGCCCCCGCCACGTACGTCGACGAGCCGGCGGGCGCCCTGTGGGCGGCGGCCCAGCACTCCGGGACCTTCGTCGGCCTGGTGGTCGCCGGTGCGCTGGCGGGCGCGCTGTACGCGGTCGAGTGCGAGTCCGGCATGTGGCCGTCGCTGTTGACGGCCCGGCCGGGACGGGTCCGGCTGCTCGCGGTGAAGGCGGCGGTCGCCCTGCTGCTGACGACCGCGTTCACGGTCGTCCTGGCCGTCGTGCTGTTCGCCGCGGGCCGGACGGCCGCCGGGGTGACGGGCTTCGCCACGAGCGGCGGCCCCGGCTGGGGGGCGGCCGCGCAGGCCGTGGCCAGGTCCCTGCTGGTCCAGACCCTCTTCGTCGCGGTCGCCTTCGCGGCGGCCTCCCTCACCCGCAGGACCGTCGGGACGATGGCGGGCACGCTCGGGCCGGTGATCGTGCTCGCCCCGATCGTGGGCATCGAGGACCTCGCCCCACTGCACCCGCAGACCTGGGTGGCCGCGTGGCTGCGGCTTCCGGACGAGGCGCAGTACTCCCTCTACCTGTGGACGAGGGAACCGTCGCCGGGGGCGGGCACACCGGGCGTGGCGGCGCTGCTGGCGCTCGCCGCCGTCCACCTCGGCGTCCTGGCCCTCGCCGTCAGGGGCGACCGGCTGTTCCGCCCCGCCGACTGACCGTTCCGCCGACTGACCGCCCCGCCGACTGGCCGCTTCGTGGGCGGCGGGGTTTCAGCGCCGGGGCGGGCCCGGCCGGGGTCGCTGACGGGGGNGGGTGAGGTGGAGGGAGAGCGCGCCGAGGAGGAGGCAGGCGGCGGCCGTCGCGGCCACGGGGAGGAGGTGGGACGCGGTGGGGCGGCCCGTGCCGGCC
>NZ_CP095474.1:2177404-2188486 GCF_023614315.1 Streptomyces sudanensis
GTCAGATGTGTATAACANACAGGTACCGCTTCGGTGAGGGCGAAGCGGTACGGCGGGGACGTGCCGACCCAGTCGCCGTCGTCGCCCCTGCGCTGCACCACCGCCGCGGTGGCCGTCACCTCGTCCGGGCGGGCGTCGGCCGTGAAGGCGAGGTGGACCGGAACGCGGACCGTGCCGGACGGCGGGACCGTGAAGCCGGCGAAGGCGCGGTCGGCGTCGTCGTCGAGGACGCCGACGATCTCGCGGTGGTCGGTGTGCTCGGCCCGTACCGTGCGCGGGAGTCCGCCCGCTGCGGTGGAGAACGCCATGCGGACCGAGGCCGGGGAGAGATCGCCCGCCGTGTCGGTGAGGACGATCACCGGGTAGATGTTGCGGCACGGCTGCCGGGTGGAGTTCACCAGCTCGACGTACCAGGTGCGGGGCGCGGCGCCCGGCTCGTACGCCGCCGGGCCGCCGGTGATGCGGGCGCGCAGCGGGAAGACCGCGGCCCGTCGGTCGCCGCAGCTCGGCTCGCGGTTGTCGGCCGTCGTGTCGGCGCGCGGCCCGGCGGACGCGGTGGGGTTGGCGTGTGCGACGGGGCCGGTGTGCCCCGCGGAAGCCGGGAGCGNGGGNCACNNCCGGGGNGGGCGGGAGCGGGGCCGTGACCGGGGACGGCGGGAGCGGGGCCGTGACCGGGGACGGCGGGAGCGCGAAGGCGGCCGCGGCCGGGGACGGCGGGATCGCGAAGGAAGCCCAGGCCGGGGACGGCGGGAGCGCGAGGGCGGCCAGCGCCGCCAGGGCGCCCAGGGAGGTAGGCACACGCATGGGGACTGCCTCCGCTGCTCGCCGGGCGGTCGTCTCCGGAGGTCTTCCACCGGTGCGGCGCTCGTCCCCGCCCGTACGGCGCGATGCGCCCGATCGGCCCAGTGCCCCGGCCGGGCCGCCCGCGCGGAACCGCCGTCACGCACCGGGCCGGCGCCCCGCTCCCGGCCGGGCGGGCCCTCACGGGTCCGGTGCGTCCGCGCGGCCACCGTCCGGCGCCCGCGCGGAACCGCCGTCACGTACCGGGCCGTCGCCCGGCGCCGCCCCCGGCCGCNCCCCCGGTACCGCCCCCGGCCGGTTCGCGCTCCGGGCGGTGCAGCACGGCCCGCTCGGCCGCGCTCCAGGTGGTGCTGGTCACCACGTACAGGGCCGCCGCCAGCGGGACGACGGCGACCGTCACGAGGGTGGCGAACGACATCAGCGGCATCACCTTGGACAGCGCCCCCATGCCGGGCGCCGCGGACTCCGCCCCCAGGGCGCCCATCTGCGTCCGGGTGGTGCGGTAGGTGTACGTGGCGACGGCGGCGACCAGGGCGAACAGCCCCAGGTACACCAGCCCGGCCGGCCCGAGGAGGCCGCCCCGGGCGAGGGCGTCGGCCCACCGGCCGCCCAGCGACGCCCCGAGCAGCGCGTGGCCCGACAGCTCGTCGCGGGAGAACAGGTGGTACAGCAGGAAGAAGACCGGCACCTGCAGGAGGCCCGGCAGGCACCCGGCGAGCGGCGACACCCGCTCGCGCGCGTGGAGGTCGAGCACGGCCCGCTGGAGGCGGTCCGGATCGCGGGCGTACTTCTTCCGCAGCGCCGCGACCTGCGGCGCGAGCCGGACGCGGGCCCGCTGGCCGCGCGCGGCGGCGACGGCGAGCGGCAGGAGGGCGGTACGGACGAGAAGGGTGAGCAGGACGATGGCGGCGGGAGCCGGGACGAGCCCGGAGAACCACAGGAAGAAATCCACGAAGACGGACAAGGAAGACCTCTGAGTCGTCGTGCCGTCGTACCGACAGCCAGGCCGGGGTGAGGGACACACGGCGTGGCGGCGGAGCGGGCGGACCGGGGCCACGCGCGGGGAACCCCGCCCGTGGACTCGACGGACCGGCGGGTTCGGCGCCTCGGTGCCTCGGCGCACGCGGGCGCGCGGGAACGCGGCGAAGCCCGGTGGACGAGGTGGTGCCGGTGGACCCGGTGGTCAGCGGGCCGTGGCCGCGACCGCCGCCGGAAGGCGACGGCCGGGCGCCCGGGGGCGGCGGCGGCCCGGGGCGTCGGGGTCGCGCTGCGGCAGGAACGCGGTGCGCCGGTCCCGGTCGCGCAGGGCGGTGCGCACCCGCGTGGGCGGCACGGACGGGACGGCGCGGGCGCTGACGAGGGCGCAGGCGACGAGCGCGGCGGCGGCGAGCGCCACGGCGGGGAGGGAGGGGCCGTCCGCCAGGAGGGCGGCGGCGAGGAGGAGCGGCAGCAGCAGGCGCAGGAACATCCCGTACACGCGAGCCCCCCTCCCGGCGACACGACCGCCCCCGTGGACGGCCGTTCTCCCCGTCACCGTACAGGAGTTCACCCGGCCGGCGTCCGGTGCCCCCGCGTGCCGGACGGTCCGCCCACACCCCCGCCGGAGCCGGGGCGCGCGGCAGTACGGTGGTTGCCATGCGCCTCGACACGCCTGCTGACCACACCAACGAAGCCGAGCGCCTGCTGCGCGCCGCGGAGCAGTACCCGGAGGACCGCGAACCGCTGCTCCTGCGGGCGGCCGCGCACCTGGAGCTGGCCGGTGACCGCGCCCGCGCGACGACGCTGTACGACACGCTGCTGTCCACGCCCCCCGCGCCGGAGGCCCCCCACCTGGTACGGGCGCTGAAGGCGGCGAACCTGTGGGAGTACGGCCACGAGGCGGAGGCCCGGGCCATCATCGACGGGCTGCGGGCGACGACGCCGACGGACGCGGCGGCGTGGGAGGTCGCCGGGGCGGCGCTGGAGGCCCACGACGAGCTGGAGGCGTCGGAGGAGACGCTCACGACGGCGGCGCGGACGCTGGTGCCGCTGCCGCACGAGCAGGAGGTGCCGTACGCGTCGCAGTCGCTGCTCGCCTCCCGCCACCGGGTGCGGCGGCTGCTGGGGCGGGAGCACGACGACTGGGACGTCCTGGCGGACCGGCTGCACACGGGCACGGTCCCGCTGGACGAGCTGCACGACCCGAAGCGGACCTGGGCGCTGGGTTCGTCCGACCCTGCGGAGCTCCGGGCGGAGATCACCCGCCTGCGCAGCGAACTCGGCGCGTACCGCACCGCGTTGTCCCGCCCGTTCCCGGTCGCGGTGCTGCTGTGGCCGCGCGAGGAGCTGGCCGAGCTGCTGGCGGCCTACCCGGAGCTGGAGGCCGAGTACCCGACGCACGAGGCGCACCTGACGGACCTGGAGGCGTCGCTGCGCGAACTGGCCGCCGCGGGCACCCCGAACCTGGGCGTGGTGCGGGGCACGGTCCCCTCGTACGAGGCGTTCGCCGCCTCCGAGGGCGCCTCCCCGTCCCAGGCGGCGCTCCTGCCCCAGTACGCCACGGTCCTCGCCGCACGGGGTCGCGCCCTCCCCTGGCCCCCACCGCGCACGGCTCCCTGCTGGTGCGGCTCGGGCACCCCGTACGCCGACTGCCACGGCGAGGACCGGTTGTAGGGCGCGGCCCTCTCCCCGGACGCCGGCCCCGGCCCCGCCCGTACGCCGACCGCCACGGCGAGGCCCGGTCGCAGGGTCGGCCACAGACCCGGTCGCAGGGTCGGCCACAGGTGGGGCGACGGCGGGGCGGGGCAGCGGACGGCGGGCGGGGCGCGGCCGGACGTGGGACCGGGTGGGCCGGAGACCGGACTGGTCAAGCTGGAGGGCGGGCCGGTCAAGCCGGAGGCCGGGCCGAGTGGGCGGGCGGACACGAATACGACCGTTCACCCCTCCTTCACCGTCCGCATGCGTTAGTTTCACCCTGAACAACCGTCAGGGCGGTTCGGTCATCCCCCCCACACCCCGTTCCTGTGTGCGTGAGGGAGATCTGTGTCCATGAACAACCCGTACCGGCAGTCCCCGGCCTCCTCGGCCTCTCCTGCCCCGTCGGCGCAGCGACCACTGCGCCGTATGAAGCGCGTGTGGGGCGGCGGACTGCTCCTGCTGCTGATAGGCGCCGGCTGCGGCGCGGCGGGCGAAGCGGGCGGCACGCCGAAGGCCGGGGCGTCCCCGACCGCCACGGTGACCGCCACGGCCACCGTCACCGCGTCGCCCTCCGCCGAGCCGGCCCCGGCGGTCACGGTCACGGCCACCAGAACGGCCACCGTGACCACGACCGCGACGGCCACCGCGACCGTCACGGCGACGGTGACGGTCACCCGCCAGGCCGACGACGGCGGGTACGCAGGGTCGGACGGCGGCGGATACGGCGGGTCGGACGGCGGCACGTCCGGTGGCGACGTCTTCTACGACAACTGTTCCGCGGCCCGCGCGGCCGGTGCCGCCCCGGTCCGCAGCGGCGACCCCGGTTACGGCCGCCACCTCGACCGCGACGGCGACGGTGTCGGCTGCGAGAGCTGACCGGTCCACCTCCCCCTGTCCGGAGGCCACCGCGGCCCGGGCGGTGCCACGTCCCGGCGGCGTCGCGGCCCGGAGGCGTCGCGTCCGGACGGCGGCGGGGGCGGGGCACGGCGGCGGGCGGGTTAGCCTCGGGGGGTCGTCGATGTGGCAGGAGGGTTGTCGTATGGCCAGGGTTCCGGTGTCGCTCGTCGCCGCGAGCGGGCTCGTCGGTGGGTACGGGGTCGCCCGGTGGACGAAGAAGCGGCCGCTCGGCGGGGTGGCGCTGGCCGCCGCGGGGGCGGTGGCCGCGCGGGAGTGGCGGCGGCGCGGCGGCAACGCCGCGGCGGCCGGGCTGAGCGCCGCCTACGTCGCGGCGTTCGCCGGGTCGCACCCGCTGGCGAAGAAGATCGGCGCCTGGCCGGCGGTGTTCTCCGTCGCCGGCGGCATGGCCCTGGCGTCCTGGGCGGTCACCCGGCGCGCCGACTGACTGTGAGGATGAAGATGGCACCGCTCGGGGGTCTGACCCTCCGACTGACTGACGCTCCGGCTGTCCTGCGGTTGAATCGTCGGCCGTCCGGGCGGTGCCGCCATGCACGCGGCCGGTCGGGCGTCTGTGACTTCATAGGAGCCCGGCCAAAGGTCCCATCACAGTCTTGTCCTGTCGCCCGACCGGCGCGTGTCATCCCTCGCGCGTCGCACGGAAGGACAGCAGCAGTCAGCATGGCAGACGAGATAGCGGTGGTCGGCGGCGTGGACACCCACACCGACTTCCACCAGGCCGCCGTGATCGACTCCATCGGTCGCCACCTCGCCACCGAGGCGTTCCCCACCAGCCCCGCCGGCTACCGCCGCCTGCTGGACTGGCTGCGTTCGCACGGTGACCTCATGGCCGTCGGCGTCGAGGGCACAGGTGCCTACGGCGCCGAACTGGCGCGGTACCTGCGGGCGAACCAGGTCACCGTCATCGACGTGGACCGGCCCGACCGGCGGGCCAGGCGTGCCAACGGAAAGTCCGACCCCGTCGATGCCTACGCCGCAGCCACCGCCGTGCTCTCCGGCCGGGCCGGTGGTACGCCGAAGACGCGCGACGGCGTCGTAGAGGCGATCCGCTCCCTGCGCGTGGTCCGCCGTTCGGCCATCAAGTCCCGTACCCAGACGATCAATCAGATCCGCACGCTCATCGTCACCGCACCCGGCGAGGTCCGTGAGAAGTTGCGCGCTCTGCCGACCGGCGAGCTGATCCGGCAGCTGGCCCGCTCGCGCCCGGGCAGCGACCACGCGGATCCGGCCTGCGCGATTCGCACCGCACTGCGACGCCTCGCCCGCCGCTACCAGTACCTCACCGAGGAGATCACCGATGCCGATGCCGAGCTGAAACCGCTGGTCGCGCAGACCGTCCCCGACCTGGTTGCGTTGCCTGGCGTCGGCACCGAAACCGCCGCCCAGCTCTTGATCACGGCGGGCGACAACCCGAACCGGCTCAGGTCGGAGGCGTCCTTCGCGCACCTGTGCGCGGCGGCGCCGATCCCGGCCAGTTCAGGTCGCACCCACCGGCACCGCCTCAACCGCGGCGGTGACCGCCAGGCCAACAACGCACTCCACACGATCGCGCTCGTCCGCATGCGCTACGACACCCGTACCAAGGACTACGTGATCCGACGAACCGCCGAAGGCATGTCCAAGAAGGACATCCTCCGGTGCCTCAAACGCTTCATAGCGCGCGAGGTCTACAAGCACCTCATCAGCTCACAGACCACACCGAAACCGCTCCTTCAGACCGCTTGACGATCTATAGGAGCTTCGCCCGCGGGGGCGTCCCCCGCCGGTCCGGGCGCCCGCACCCGCGGGCGCCCTCCCACGGGAAGCGGCCGGGCCGACGCACGGGAGGGACCGGCACACGGGACAGACCGGCGGACGAGCCGGACCGACGGACGAGCCGGGCCGGCCGGTCATCCCCCCAGGGCGTGCGAGACCGTGTGGATCAGCAGGCCCGCCAGCGCGCCCACCACCGTGCCGTTGATCCGGATGAACTGCAGGTCGCGGCCGATGTGGGCCTCGATCTTGCGGGACGTGTGGTCGGCGTCCCAGCTCGCCACCGTGTCGGTGATCAGCGAGGTGATCTCCCCCCGGTACGTCGTCACCACGTACGCCGCCGCGTCCTCCAGCCAGCCCTCGACCTTCCGCTGGAGCTGCGCGTCCGTCGTCAGCCGGGCGCCCAGGGACAGCAGCGAGGTCCGCGCCCGCAGCCGCAGCTCGCTCCGCTCGTCCTCCGCCGCCGACACGATCATCGCCCGGACGGCGCCCCACGCCGACGCGATGACGTCCTGCACCTCCGGCCGCGCCACCAGGTCCGACTTCAGGCGCTCCACGCGTGTCCGGGTCTCCGTGTCCGCCTGGAGGTCCGTCGCGAAGTCTCCGAGGAACCGGTCGATCGCGCTGCGCGCCGGGTGGCCCGGCATGTCGCGCATCTCGGTGACGAACCGCAGCAGCTCCTTGTAGACCCGCTCCCCGACCTTCCGGTCGACGAACCTCGGCGTCCACCCCGGGGCGCCGCCCTGCACGGCGTCCATCACCGAGTCGCCGTGCGCGACCAGCCAGTCGTGGGCACGGGTGCAGATCAGGTCGACCGCCCGGTGGTGCGCCCCGTCGGCGACGACCCGGCCGAGGGTCTTGCCGATGCCGGGCGCGATCTCCGCCGCCTCCGCCCGGCGGGTGATCGCCTCGCCGACGACGGCCTGGACGTCGGCGTCCCGCAGGACGGTCAGGGCGCCGCGCAGCGCCGTGGACAGCTCCGCCGTGACCCGGTCGGCGTGCGCGGGCTCGGACAGCCAGGCGCCGAGGCGGCCCGCGATGTCCAGGGCGTGCAGCCGGGCCCGTACGACGTCCGCGGAGAGGAAGTTCTCCCCGACGAACGTGCCCAGCGACTCGCCGAGCTGGTCCTTCTTCGTCGGGATGATCGCCGTGTGCGGGATGGGCAGGCCCATCGGGCGGCGGAACAGCGCCGTGACCGCGAACCAGTCGGCGAGCGCGCCCACCATGCCCGCCTCGGCCGCCGCCGCCACGTAGGCGGGCCAGCCGGTCACGCCGGACGCCTCCGCCCAGGTCGCGAGCGCGTAGACCACCGCCACCAGCAACAGCAGCGCCGTCGCGGTCGCCTTCATGCGGCGCACCCCGCGGCGCTTCTCCTCGTCCTCCGCCGTGTACGAGAAGCCGCCGGCGCCCGCCGTCCGCGTCGTCTTCGTGCCCGTTCCGGTCATTCGCTCCGCCCTCGTCGGCCCTGAGGGGCCCGTCTCGCCTCCGGGGCGCCGCGAGCGGGCGCCGCCGCGGGGAGCGTGCCCGGCACCCCACGCCTTCACGCGCTCCCCGCGACGGCGCCCGCGCCCCTCCGGTTCCGCGAGCCGGCACCGCCGCCTGTCCTGTTCCTGGTACTCCCGGAGCGGGCCGTTGGTTCCTGAGCGGCTGCTTTTCCCGGCGTCTGCGGGCTTTCTCACTCCTTCGGTCCTCCGGCCCCACGGCCGGAACGCGCCCACCGGACGCCGGAAGCCAGGCGCCGTACCGGCCCCGGAGGGCGTACGCCGTACCGGGGCCGGGAGCCGTACGAGGGGCCGGGGCGCGGAGGCCGGAGCCCGCCCTCAGTCCTCAGCCCGCCCTCGGCCCGNCCCGCCCGCAGCCGGCCCTCAGCCTCAGCCGCCGTCGCCGGTCGGCCGGGGCGCCTCCTCCGCCGGGCGGCGTTCGGCGTACATCCTCGCGATGACCGCCTCGATGTCCGGTTCGCGTACGGACAGGTCGACCAGCGGGTGCGCCGCGGCGACCGCCGCGACCAGCGGCGCCGCCGACGCGGACGCGGGGAACGCCAGCCACTGCCGGGTCCCCTCGACCCGCACCACGCGGGCGCCGGCCACCTCGATCGGCGGCGCCTCCCGCTCCAGGTCGACCACGAGCGTCCGGGTCGCCGCGCCCGCCTCGCGCAGCCCGGCGAGCGTGCCGTCGTACATCAGCCGCCCGTGGTCGATGACCATCACGCGGCGGCAGAGCTGCTCGATGTCGGTGAGGTCGTGGGTGGTGAGCAGGACCGTCGTGCCCCGCTCGGCGTTGAGGTCCCGGAGGAACCCGCGGACCTTCGTCTTCGACACGACGTCGAGGCCGATCGTCGGCTCGTCGAGGTACAGCACGTCCGGGTCGTGGAGCAGCGCCGCCGCGATGTCGCCGCGCATCCGCTGGCCCAGGGAGAGCTGGCGGACGGGCACCTCCAGCAGGTCCGCCAGGTCGAGGAGTTCGACGCACCGGTCGAGGTTCTCGCGGAAGCGGGCGTCGGGGATGCGGTACAGGCGGTGCACCAGCCGGTACGAGTCGCGCAGCGGCAGGTCCCACCAGAGCGTCGTCCGCTGCCCGAAGACGACGCCGATGCGGCGGGCCAGGCGGGTCCGCTCCCGGGCGGGGTCGATGCCGGCGACGCGCAGCCGGCCGCCGCTCGGGGTGAGGATGCCGGTGAGCATCTTGACGGTGGTGGACTTGCCGGCGCCGTTCGGGCCGATGTAGCCGACCATCTCGCCGCGCGCCACGCGGAAGGTCAGCCCGTCCACCGCCCGCACCCGGCGCCTCTCCCGGCGCAGCGGGCCCACCCGGCGGCGTACGTCGAAGACCTTCTCGACGCCGTCGAGGTCGATGAAGTCCGGTTCCGCGGTGGTCACGTGTCAGCTCCCCGTGCTCCGGTACGAACGGATTCCCGCGCGCCACGCCAGCCCCGCCAGCGCCACGCACACGGCGGCGACCAGCGGGGAGGCGAAGGCCGCCCACGGCGGCAGCCCGGCCGGTGCCGGGCGGCCCAGCACGTACAGCGCGGGCACCCAGTTGACGAACGCCAGCGGCACGACGTACACGACGCCCCGCACCAGTTCGCCGGCGAAGACGGACGGCGGGTACTGCAGGAGGGTGTTCCCGCCGTACGTGAAGGCGTTGGCGACCTCCGCGGCGTCCTGCGCCCAGAACTGGAACGCCGCGCCGGCCGTCATCAGCGACGCGAAGATCAGGGCGCCCGTCACGACCATCACCGGCACCATCACCGCCTTCAGCGGCGTCCACTCGACGCCCTCCAGCACCACCAGCGACCACACCAGCACCAGCAGCCCCTGCGACACCCGGCCGAGCCGCCGCAGCGCGAACCGGTCGGCGGCCACCTGCGCCAGGACGGGCGCCGGGCGCACCAGGAACGTGTCGAACGTGCCGTCCCGCACGCGCCGCCCGGCCCTCGCGACCTGGCCCATCACCAGGTCGGCCAGTCCGAAGGCGGTGCTGGTCGTCCCGTAGAGGAACGCCACCTCGCCGAAGGCGAACCCGCCGAGGCCCCGCACATGGCCGAACATCAGCAGGATCACGACGAAGTCGAAGAAGTTCACCACCAGGTTGGACAGCAGCGTCACCGCGAAGGAGAAGCGGTACGCCATCGTGGAGCGGATCCACATGGCGGCGATCAGCCCGTACGCGCGCAGCCCGTCCGCGACCGCCGCCGCCCGCCCGGCGGGGCCCGGGTCCGCGGGCGCGCGGACCGGCGCCGCNGGNGCTCCGGCAACACCAGCACCNAGATNTAGCGCCGGGCCCCGCGGCTCCGGGGCGGCCGGGGGGACGGGTCTCAGCCACCCTGCACCACCACCCGCCGCGTCGCGACCGCCTGGAGGGCGCGGCCCGCGGCCAGCAGCACCAGGGCCCAGCCCGCCTGGAAGGCGTACGCCTCCCACAGGGACCGGCCGGTCCGCTTCTCCAGGAACACGTCGGCCGGGACCTGGAGCATCGACGCCCACGGCAGGGCCCGGGCGACCTCGCCGAGCGCGCCGGGGAAGACGGACAGCGGCAGCAGCATCCCGGAGAAGAACACCCCCGACAGCCACGCCGCCTGCACCACTCCCGCCCCGTCGAGCAGCCAGAACACGGAGAGCGCGACCAGGTACCAGAGCGCGAAGCTCACCACGACGCCGAGCAGCACCGACCCCAGGAAGGCGAGCCAGGTGAGGGGACGGCCGGGCAGCGCCAGGTCGAAGACGAGCGCGCCCGCCGCCATCGGGACGACGCCGCGGCCGAGCAGTTGGAAGGCGGCGCGTCCCAGGTTGGCCGAGAACCACCACAGCTGGAGGTCGGCGGGCCGGTAGAGGTCGACGGCGATGTCGCCGGTCTTGATGCGGTCGATCAGCTCGTCCTCGAAGCCGCCGCCCATCAGCGAGCAGACGGCGAGCAGGGCCTGGCCGAGCCAGACGTACGCCAGGGCCTCGGACATGTCGTAGCCGCCGAGGCGGGGGCGCTCGTTCCACAGGGCCATGTAGGTGAAGGCCAGGACGAAGCCGAAGGCCGTGTTGGTGAACACGCCCGCGGCGGTGGCCACCCGGTAGGTGGCGTGGCGGCGGAAGCTGCCGGCCAGGACGGCCCAGTACAACCGCATGCCACCGCCCCTTCCGACCCGGCCCGCCGCCGCCCGCCGTCACCCGGCGTCACCCACCGCCACCCGGCGTTACGCGGCGGACCCCCGAAGCGGACGAGCGTAGCCAGCCGCGCGCCGCGTGCGCGACCACTTTTCGCGCCGGAGGGCGGTGGCCCGGACCGGGACACACGGGGGTGGTGTCCGGCGCGTGCGCTAGAGGAAGGAGTGATAAAACATCACAATTCGGACAGTGATCACGCCCATGACCGCACTCGCGCCGGAGACCCAGTGAGCGACGCCCCGCCGCAGCCCCCCACCCGGGGCTGGGAGCCCCGTGACCG
>NZ_CP095474.1:2188547-2192563 GCF_023614315.1 Streptomyces sudanensis
GTGCCGGAACCCGGGCCCGAGCCCGGCNCNCCGGGTGGCGCCGGGCCGTCCCCACCCGGCGGGCCGTCCTCGGCGGCCTCCTGCTCACCGCCCTCGTCCTCGGCGGCGGCTTCCTCGCCGGGTACCACCTCATCGAGATCCCCCCGCCCAACGCCGCCGCGACCGCCCAGGCCAACGTCTACCTGTACGCGGACGGCAGCCCGCTCGCCCAGGGCGGCCGGGTCAACCGGGAGAGCGTCCCCCTCGCCCGCGNCCCCCGNNCCCCTGCGGCAGGCCGTCCTCGCCGCCGAGGACCGCGACTTCCACACCGAGCCGGGCGTCGACCCCCAGGCACTGGTCCGCGCCTCCTGGAACACCCTCACCGGCAAGGGCACCCAGGGAGGCTCGACGATCACCCAGCAGTACGTGAAGAACTACTACCTGGGCCAGGAACGCACCGTGGCCCGCAAGGTCAAGGAGTTCTTCATCGCGATCAAACTGGACCGCGCCCGCTCCAAGGACGAGATCCTGGAGGGGTACCTCAACACCAGCTACTACGGCCGCAACTCCTACGGCGCGCAGGCCGCCGCCCAGGCGTACTACGGCAAGGACGTCCAGGAGCTCGACACCGCCGAGAGCGCGTACCTGGCGTCGCTCCTCAACGCGCCGAGCGCCTACGACGTGGGCGCCCGCCCCTCCAACCGCCCCCGCGCCGTGGCCCGGTGGAACTACGTGCTGGACGCCATGGTCCAGGAGCGCTGGCTGACGGCCGCCCAGCGCGCCGGCCTCCAGTTCCCCCACGTGCTCCCCCACCACCCCACCGCCGGACTGGCCGGCCAGCGCGGCTACGCCGTCCAGGCCGTCAACACCTTCCTCACCCGCCACGGCGTCCTCTCCGAGAAGGCCCTCGCGGCCGGCGGCTACCGCATCACCACCACCCTGCGGAAGGACCGGATGGACGCCTTCGAGGAGGCGGTGCGCCAGCAGGTGCTCGACCGGCTCGACCCGGACGCGAACCCCGCCGACGCGTACGTCCGCGTCGGCGGCGCCTCCATCGAACCCGCCACCGGCAAGGTCGTCGCCCTGTACGGCGGCGTCGACTACACCCGCCAGTACGTCAACAACGCCACCCGCCGCGACTACCAGGTCGGCTCCACCTTCAAACCGTTCGTCCTCGCCTCCGCCGTCGCGTACGGCGCCACCACCCAGCACGGCGAGCCGATCACCCCCAACACCGTCTACGACGGCACCAACAAGCGCCCCGTGGAGGGCTGGACCGGCAAGGCGTACGCCCCCGCCAACGAGGACGACGTGTCGTACGGCGGCATCCCCCTCCACACCGCCACCGACCGCTCCGTGAACGCCGTCTACGCGCAGCTCGCCGTGGACGTCGGACCGAAGAGGGTGAAGCGGACGGCGATCTCGCTCGGCCTGCCCGCCGACACCCCCGACCTCACCGCCTCCCCCTCCATCGCCCTCGGCCCCGCCACGGCGAGCGTCCTGGACATGGCGGAGGCGTACGCCACCCTCGCCAACCACGGCAGGCGGGGCGTGTACACACTGGTCGAGAAGGTCGAGCGGATCGACCCCGCGGGCGACCGCCTCCTGCCGCTGCCGGCCGCCGGGTCCGACACCCGCCAGGCCGTGAGCCGCGAGGCCGCCGACACGACGACCGCCGTCCTGCGCGGCGTCGTCGAGAGCGGCACGGGCACCGCCGCACGGGCGGCGGGCCGCCCGGCCGCCGGGAAGACCGGCACCGCGGAGGACGACAAGGCCGCCTGGTTCGCGGGCTACACCCCCGACCTGGCGACCGTGGTCGCCCTGATGGGACAGGACCCGAGGACCGGCGCGCAAAGACCCCTGTACGGCGCGATGGGCATGCCCCGGATCAACGGCGGCGGCGCCCCGGCCGAGGTGTGGGCCCACTACACGGGCACGGCCCTGGAGGGCACCCCGCCCCGCGACTTCGACCTGGAGCTCCCGGAGGGCGCGCAGATCGAGGAGGACCGGCACCCGGAGGACCTCACGGAGGAGGCGGGCGCCGAGGACGCCGCCGGCCAGGTGACCGACGACCGGGCGCCGCGACCGGCCCCGGCGGTGCCACCGCTCCCCGGACACGCGGCCACCGGACACCCCGCCACCCCGGACGGGACCCCCGCCGGACACGCGACCGNCCCGGACGGGACCCCCACCGGCGGATGACGGCGGCCCGCCGCCCCGCACCGGCGGGCCGCCACCACACGCCGGCGGGGCTCCCCCGCGCACCGGCGGGCTCAGTGGCCCGACGTGGCCTTCAGCCCCACCACCGCGACCAGCAGCAGGCAGACGAAGAAGATCCGGGCGGCGGTCGCGGGCTCGCCGAGGACGACCATCCCGACCACCGCCGCACCGGCCGCGCCGATGCCCACCCACACCCCGTACGCCGTGCCGATCGGCAGCGTCCGGGTGGCCTGGGCCAGCAGGACCATGCTGGCGACGATGCCGAGGCAGGTCAGGACGGTCGGCCACGGACGGGTGAACCCCTCCGTGTACTTCATGCCGACCGACCAGCCCACCTCCAGCAGACCGGCGACGACGAGCAGGAACCAGGCCATGGCGGCACGCACCCTTCGGGAATCGGGAAGAGGAATCTCCGGCGTGCGTCGTCTTTGCCTGGTGACCCGGTACGGCGCGTCTCGTCGGGTGGTGCCGCCCGCGGCGGCGATCAGAGGTAGAGCCCCGTGGAGTCCTCGGAGCCCTCGAAGCGGTCGGCGGCCACCGCGTGCAGGTCGCGCTCGCGCATCAGCACGTACGCCACACCGCGCACCTCCACCTCCGCCCGGTCCTCGGGGTCGTACAGGACCCGGTCGCCGGGCTCCACGGTGCGGACGTTCTGGCCGACCGCGACCACCTCGGCCCAGGCCAGCCTGCGGCCCACCGCGGCGGTCGCAGGGATGAGGATGCCGCCTCCCGAGCGCCGCTCGCCCTCGGGAACGTCGGACCGGACCAGCACCCGGTCGTGCAGCATCCGGATGGGCAACTTGTCGTGGGTGTTCTCGCTCACCCCACGAACCTACCCGCCCCGGCACCGCTCCCGGTCCCAGGGGCCCCTCAGCGCCCGCGCCGGCGGGACACCGCGACGACCAGCCCGACCACACCCACCGCGAGGAGCGCCGCCGGCACCACCCGCTCCGGGCGCGGCGCCCCCGTCTCGTCCACGAAACGCGCCCTGACGTCGGTCAGCATCCGGTTGACGGCGACGAAGGCCCGGCCGACCGTCTCGTCGACCGTCGACGCGACCTTCGCCTTCGCGTCGCCGACGATCGTCTTCGGGTGCATCCGTACGCCGATCTCGTCGAGCGTGACGGCGAGCTGCTCGCGCCGGCGGACGATGTCCGCCTCGATCTGCGCGGGGGTCCTGGCGTCCGACACCGAGCTGCCTCCGTTGGTGGTCGTGATCTCCGGTCGCTTGGTCGTGCACAGTCTGTCAGCTCGACCGGCCCGGAGCCGTCCCGGACCCCCGGTTAGGCTCGACCCGGTACCCGCCCGCACCCCGTCGAGGAGAGCCCCACCCATGAGCGAGCGACTGCAACCCGGCGACACCGCCCCCGCCTTCACCCTGCCCGACGCGGACGGCAACGACGTCTCGCTCGCGGACCACCGGGGCCGCAAGGTCGTCGTCTACTTCTACCCGGCGGCGCTCACGCCCGGCTGCACCAAGCAGGCGTGCGACTTCACCGACAACCTGGACCTCCTCGCGGACGCCGGCTACGACGTGATCGGCGTGTCGCCGGACAGGCCGGAGAAGCTCGCGAAGTTCCGCGAGAAGGAGGACCTGAAGGTCACCTTGGTCGGCGACCCGGAGAAGAAGGTGCTGGAGGCGTACGGCGCGTACGGCGAGAAGAAGCTCTACGGCAAGACGGTGACGGGCGTCATCCGCTCGACGGTGATCGTCGACGAGGAGGGCAGGGTCGAGCGCGCCCTCTACAACGTGAAGGCCACCGGCCACGTCGCGAAGATCATCAAGGACCTGGGCATCTGACCCCGCCCCGGTCCCC
>NZ_CP095474.1:2192573-2199597 GCF_023614315.1 Streptomyces sudanensis
GNNCNTGCCCCACCCGAACGGCCCGCACCGCCCTCCCCGGCGGCACGGGCCGTTCCGCTTCCGGGGCGTGACCGCCCGGCGGATGCTTCGTTGCCCCGTACGAGGCCGCGAACAGACGACCGAGCGGGGAGGAGACGCACATGGGGGTCAGTCCGTACACGAAGGAGCGGCTGGAGGAGGCCGCTCGCCAGGCGCGATCGCTGTCGGAGGCCCTGGTGAGGCTGGAGGTCGATCCCCGAAGCCCCTCGCGGCGCTATCTGCGGGAGCGGATGAGGCGACTCGGGGTGGACACGTCGCACTTCGAACGGGAGGGCGCGAAGTGGACCAAGGAGATCCTCGAGACGGCCGTCGCCGCCTCCACGAACATGTGCGAGGTGCTGCGCCACCTCGGCCTCGGGGTCGTCGGCGGGCACCACACGCACATCAGCCGCCGCATCAGGGCGTACGGCATCGACACCTCGCACTTCCGGGGACCGTCCCGCCGTGGCGGGCCGTGGCGCCCCCGGACGCCGGAGGGGGTGCTCGTCCGGCAGCCCGCCGACCGGGCCAGGCGCGTCCCGGGTGACCGGCTCACCTGGGCGATGACGGCGCTGGGGGTGTCGCGGCGGTGCGCGCTGTGCGGTACGGGACCGGTCTGGCGAGGCAGCCCACTGCCTCTGGAGGTCGATCACATCGACGGCGACTGGCGGGACAACCGGATCGAGAACCTGCGCTTCCTCTGCCCCAACTGCCACACCACCACCGATGGTTACCGCGGCCGCGGCAAGCGGCGTACGCAGGGGGGCACCCGATGAGCGGCGACGTGCGGTACACGCGAGAGCGACTGGCGCAGGCCGCTGAGCAGTGCTCCGACCTGGACGAGGTCATCGCCTTCTTCGGCACGCAGCCGTACGGCAAGCTCCGCAGGTATCTGACCAGGCGCTTCGCCCGGTTCGGCATCGACGTCTCGCACTTCGCCTCCGGGACGGCACCATCCCGCCCGACACCCGGCGAACTGCGCGAGGCGGTCGCGGCCTCCGTCTCCGTGGCGGAGGCGCTGCGCCGACTGGGTCGGCCGGACAACGCCGCGCAGCGCGCGGGGTTCCGCAGGTGGACGGCCGCGGCGGGCGTCTCGACCGGCCACTTCCTCGGGCAGGCGCACGGGCGGGGCAAGCCGGGTGCGATTCCGGCCAGACGCCCCGAGGACATCCTGGTCAAGCATGCCGGCACGCGGCGGACCAGGAGCCATCTGCTGCGGCGCGCGCTGCGTGACATCGGTGTACCCGAGGAGTGCGCCGGGTGCGGGGTGGGGCCCGAGTGGCTGGGGAAGCCGATGACGCTGGAGGTCGACCACGTCAACGGCGACTGGAGCGACGACCGGCGCGGCAACCTGCGGCTGCTGTGCCCCAACTGCCATGCGATCACCGGTACCTGGTGCCGGGGGACCCGCCGTTGAGAACGTGGCCGATGTCGCCTCCCCGCCGTATGTCCGGGCCAGTAAAGTAGGGCGCGGCCGGGCGCCCGTACGCCAAGGGCTGAGCGGCGATCTTTAGGTGGTCGTGTTTGTCGGTTCGAATCCGACCGGGCGCACAGGGAAGGCCCCGCACCTCGCGTTCGAAGGTGCGGGGTTTTTTCGTCGCTCAGCCCAGCAGGTCCCGGACGGCGGGCACCAGGGCCCGGAAGGCCTTGCCGCGGTGGCTGATGGCGTTCTTCTCCTCCGCGCTCAGCTCGGCGCACGTGCGGCTCTCCCCTTCCGGCTGGAGGATCGGGTCGTAGCCGAAGCCGCCGCTCCCGGCGGGCGCGTGGCGCAGGGTGCCCTCCAGGCGGCCCTCCACGACGCGTTCGGTGCCGTCGGGCAGGGCGAGGGCGGCGGCGCAGCGGAAGTGGGCGGTGCGGTGGGGGTCGTCGATGTCGGAGAGCTGGGCGAGGAGCAGTTCGAGGTTGGCGCGGTCGTCGCCGTGGCGGCCGGCCCAGCGGGCGGAGAAGATGCCGGGGGCGCCGCCGAGGACGTCGACGCAGAGGCCGGAGTCGTCGGCGACGGCGGGGTGGCCGGTGGCGCGGGCGAGGGTGCGGGCCTTGAGCAGTGCGTTCTGGGCGAAGGTGACGCCGGTTTCCCGGACGTCGGGGACGTCGGGGTAGGCGTCGGCGCCGACGAGGTCGTGGGTGAGTCCGGCGTCGGCGAGGATGGCGCGGAGTTCGGTGATCTTCCCGGTGTTGCGGGTGGCGAGGATCAGGCGGGTCATGGCGCCCAGTATCGCGGCCGGCCGGTGGTGGGGTGCGCGGTGGGCTGCGGGGCGGCTGCGGGGTGGGCTGTGGGGGTGGGCTACGGGGTGCAGATCCTGCCGATTTCGGTCGCCGCGCCGGTGACGGGCTTGATGTCGGGGGTGACGTCGCCGTTCCTGACGGAGGTGCGGACCTGGTCGACGCCCTTGGACAGGTCGGCGACCGCCTTGGACAGGGCGGCGTCGCCGGTCTGGCCCTTGAGGGTGGCCAGTTCCCTGTCGATGGCGTCGAGGGCCTCCTCGATCCGCTTGGTGTCGCCCGCGCCGGAGACGGCCCGGCCGAGGCGTTCGACACCGGCGGCGATGGCCCTGGCGGTGCGGACGCAGTCGAGTGCCTTGTCGACGGTGCCGCAGCCGGTGAGCGTCAGGGCGGCGGCGAGCGCGGTGCCGGAGACGAGGGTGCTGGTGCGGTGACGGCGCATGGGCGGTGGCCTCCCTGGCTGGTTACGGGCGTACGGTACATTCCGTACGCCCGTATCGGGTGGCATGTCGCCCGGTGGCGGCGTGGCTGCTCAGAGGGTCGTTTCGAGGGCTTCGCGCTGGAGGGCGGCGAGGTCGGCGCAGCCGCCGGTGGCGAGGTCGAGGAGCGCGTTGAGCTCCTTGCGGTCGAAGGGCTCGGCCTCGGCGGTGCCCTGGACTTCGACGAAGCGTCCGTCGCCGGTGCAGACGACGTTCATGTCGGTCTCGGCACGCACGTCCTCCTCGTAGCACAGGTCGAGGAGCGGGGTGCCGTCGACGATGCCGACGGAGACGGCGGCGACGGTGCCGGTGAGCGGTTTGCGGCCGGCCTTGACGAGCTTCTGGCGCTGTGCCCAGGCGACGGCGTCGGCGAGGGCGACGTATGCGCCGGTGATGGCGGTGGTGCGGGTGCCGCCGTCGGCCTGGAGGACGTCGCAGTCGAGGACGACGGTGTTCTCGCCGAGTGCCTTGTAGTCGATGACGGCGCGCAGGGAGCGGCCGATGAGGCGGGAGATCTCGTGGGTGCGGCCCCCGATCCTGCCGCGTACGGATTCGCGGTCGCCGCGGGTGTTGGTGGAGCGGGGGAGCATGGAGTACTCGGCGGTGACCCAGCCTTCGCCGCTGCCCTTGCGCCAGCGGGGGACGCCCTCGGTGACGGAGGCGGTGCAGAAGACTCTGGTGTCGCCGCAGGAGATGAGGACGGAGCCCTCGGCGTGCTTGCTCCAGCCGCGCTGGATGGTGACCGGGCGGAGCTGTTCGGGCGTGCGGCCGTCGATACGGGTCATGGGGAGAGCCTAGGCCGTGCGGGGGCCGACCGGTCGCCGGCCGGTCGCCGCCGGGGGCGGGGCGGTCGCGCGGGCCGGNGNNCNGTCTCTTNNNNACATCGGAGGCGGGTGGTCTGCGGCGGGCCGTGGCGTGAACGGGGGCGGCGCCCCGTGGGAGCCGCGGGGCGAAGGCGGGCGCGGGCCGTACGGGGGCGGGGCGAAGGCGGGCGCGGGCCGTACGGGCGCGGGGCCAGGACAGGGGCGGGCAGTCCGTACGGGGGCAGGGTCAAGGCAGGAACGGGCAGCCCGTACGGGGGCGGGGCCAGGGTACGGCGGCGCGGTCGGGGAACCGCGCGTCACCGGCGGAGGCGGCCCCGGGGTGTCGCCGCCGGGGGCGGTCCCGCGGTGGGCGGAGGACATCGACCGGCGGGGAGCGGTCCACCGGGGAGCGGTCCGCCGGGGANNAGTTCCCGGGGGGCGCCTGCGGGGGTGCCGCCCGCGGGGGCGGGTCACATCATGTCCTCGATCTCGGCGGCGATGGGGTCCGCGTCGGTGCCGATGACGACCTGGACGGCGGTGCCCATCCGGACGACGCCGTGGGCTCCCGCGGCTTTCAGCGCGGCTTCGTCGACCAGGTCCGGGTCGCTCACCTCGGTGCGCAGGCGGGTGATGCAGCCCTCGATCTCCTCGATGTTGTCGATTCCGCCGAGCCCGGCGACGATCTTCTCAGCCTTGTTGGCCATGTGTCTCTCCCTGGTGGTCCCGGGGTGCGGCCCGACGCCCCGCACGTCCGTTTTCGTCACGTTAATCCACGATCGGCCCATTCTCGCGGGCAAGCCGCCGTCCCGTCCCCGATCATGGCGATCACCGGCGCTCCGCCCGGGGCCGGACTCCGGGCGGACCCGCCGCCCCTGGTCCCCGTCGGATTCGCCCCCGGGAGGAAGAGGATGAGCGGTGAGCGCGGGGGCCGGGCGGTCGTTCCGTTCTCCCCGGACGGCGCCCTGCCCGACGGAGGAAGTCGATGAGTACGGCCACCGCTGCGGCGCCGCCCGCGAGGAAGCGGGGTTCGGGCCTGTTCCGGGGGCTGCAGAGGATCGGTCGCAGTCTGCAACTGCCGATCGCCGTGCTCCCCGCGGCGGGCATCCTGCTGCGCCTGGGCCAGGACGACGTGTTCGGCGGGGACGGCCTGGGCTGGGACAGGGTGGCGAAGGTGTGCGCCACCGCCGGCGACGCCGTCTTCGCCAACCTGCCGCTGCTGTTCTGCGTCGGCATCGCCATCGGCTTCGCGAGGAAGGCCGACGGCTCGACCGCGCTCGCCGCGCTCGTCGGCTTCCTCGTCTACCAGAACGTCCTGACGGCCTTCCCCCTCACCGAGGCGGAGGTCCGGGCCGGCGCCGACACCGCCGCCACGTACAACGACCCCAAGGTCCTCGGCGGCATCGTCATGGGCCTGGCGGCGGCCGTCACCTGGCAGCGCTTCCACCGTACGAAGCTGCCCGACTGGCTCGGCTTCTTCAACGGCCGCCGCCTCGTGCCGATCCTGATGGCCTTCGTCGGTACCGTCGCCGGCGTCTTCTTCGGTCTGGTGTGGGAGCCCGTCGGGGAGGTCGTCACCGCCTTCGGCGAGTGGCTGACCGGTCTGGGGGCCCTCGGCGCGGGTCTCTTCGGCGCGATCAACCGCGCCCTGCTGCCGGTCGGCATGCACCAGTTCGTCAACACGGTCGCCTGGCAGGAGATCGGTTCCTTCACCGATCCCTCGGGGGCCGTCTGGCACGGCGACCTGCCGCGCTTCTTCCACGGCGATTCCACCGCCGGGCAGTTCATGGCGGGCTTCTTCCCGATCATGATGTTCGCCCTGCCAGCCGCGGCGCTGGCGATCACCCACTGCGCCCGCCCCGGGCGCCGCAAGGCCGTCGGCGGCCTGATGGCGTCGCTCGCGCTGACCTCGTTCGTCACCGGCATCACCGAGCCGATCGAGTTCGCGTTCCTGTTCGTCGCGCCGGCGCTGTACGCGGTCCACGCGCTGCTGACCGCCGTGTCGATGGGGCTGACCTGGTCGCTGGGCGTGCGCCACGGCTTCGGTTTCTCCGCGGGCGCCATCGACTACTTCCTGAACTGGGGGCTCGCCACCAGGCCGTGGACGATCGTCCCGATCGGGCTGGCGTTCGGCGCGGTGTACTACGCGGTGTTCCGCTTCGCGATCACCCGGTTCGACCTGCCGACGCCGGGTCGGGAACCCGAGGAGGAGGCCGGGGACACGGCCGGGGCGTGAGCCGCGCCGGCCGCACCGCCCCGGCGCCGGCGAGGCGGGGAGGGTTCCNTTANNNGATGATATTCTTCGGTTACTATCTCGGTGTTCGNNNGTTCCGGGCGAGGCGGGTTCCGGGCGGGGAGGGTTGCGGGCGGCCCGGGAGCGCGTTCCGCGCGTACGCCGCCGGAGCCGTCGTGCGCCCGCCGGGGCCGCCGCGGACGTCGCCGCCCGGGCGCGCCCGCCGTGCGGTGCCGCCGGCCGTACGCGCGCCGCCGGCCGTATACGCGCTGCCGGCTACAGCTCGTACACCGCGCCCGACCGGGCCAGCTCCGCGGGGCCGTCGTAGACCTCGCGCGCGTCGGCCAGGTTGCGCTCGCCGTCCGTCCACGGCGGGATGTGCGTCAGGACGAGCCGCCTCGCGCGGGCCCTGGCCGCGTGGACGCCCGCCTCCCGGCCGTTCAGGTGCAGCTCGGGGACGTCCTCCTTGCCGTGGGTGAAGGACGCCTCGCACAGGAACAGGTCCGTGTCGGCCGCCAGCTCGTCGAGCGCGTCGCACACGCCCGTGTCGCCGGAGTAGGCGAGGGACCTGCCGCCGTGTTCGATCCGGATGCCGAACGCCTCCACCGGGTGGCACACCCGCTCCGTCCGCACCCGGAACGGGCCGAGGTCGAACGAGCCGGGTTCGAGCGTGCGGAAGTCGAACACCTCGCTCATCGCCGTGGCGGACGGCATGTCGGCGTAGGCCGCGGCCAGCCGCTGCTCGGCGCCGTCGGGCGCGTACACCGGGAGGGCGTCGCACGTGCCGTCGTGCCGGTAGAACCGCGCCACGAAGTAGGCGCACATGTCGATGCAGTGGTCGGCGTGGAGGTGGGACAGGAAGACGGCGTCGAGGTCGTAGAGACCGCAGTGGCGCTGCAGCTCGCCCAGGGCGCCGTTGCCCATGTCGAGGAGCAGCCGGAAGCCGTCGGCCTCTACGAGGTAGCTCGAACAGGCCGATTCCGCGGACGGGAACGACCCGGAACAGCCGACGACGGTGAGCTTCATGGAGCGTGAACCTCCGTGGACGGGAGCGGGGAAGCGCTGGCGGGGAGGTCGTGCGGTCCGACGAGCGTACGGCTCGGGGCGGCGGGGTGCTCCTCCGCGGCGGCCCGTTGTGGGGGAACTCACCCGCCCTGTCACCGGTTCGGATGGACCCGCGGGGAGGGGGTCGCGGAGACGGGGCGACTGTGGTGGGGCGGTTGTGGCGGGGCGTCCGCGCGGGGACGGCTGTGACGGGGCCCGTGTGGTGG
>NZ_CP095474.1:2199678-2211585 GCF_023614315.1 Streptomyces sudanensis
GCCCAGGGCGGCGGGTCGCGGGGGCGGGGGAGAGACGGTACGGCCGGACGGGGTCAGCGCCCGGAGCGGCGGTCGCGGGGCCCGTGGGGTGGGCGGCCGCCGCGCGGCCGGGTGCCGCGGCCCCGGGGCTGCGCGNCCGGGCGCGCNNNCCCGGCGGGAAGCCCTGCGCGCCGGCGGCCGGGCNCCCCGCGGGGACGGACCGGGCTTCCCGCGGGGGGCGCACCGGGTTTCCCGCGGGCCGGGCTTCCCGCCGGGGCGGGCGGCGGTCAGGCCCAGAGCTGGCCCTGGAGGGCCTCGATCGCCGCTTCCGTCGTCGGCGCCGTGTAGACGCCCGTGGAGAGGTACTTCCAGCCGCCGTCGGCGACGATGAAGACGATGTCCGCGGCCTCGCCCGCCTTCACGGCCTTCCGGCCGACACCGATCGCCGCGTGCAGGGCCGCCCCCGTCGACACGCCCGCGAAGATGCCCTCCCGCTGGAGGAGCTCCCGGGTGCGGGCCACCGCGTCGGCCGAGCCGACGGAGAAGCGGGTGGTGAGGACGGAGGCGTCGTACAGCTCGGGGACGAAGCCCTCGTCGAGGTTGCGCAGTCCGTACACCAGGTCGTCGTAGCGGGGCTCCGCGGCGACGATCCGCACGCCGGGCCGGTGCTCGCGCAGGTAGCGGCCGACGCCCATGAGGGTGCCCGTGGTGCCGAGCCCGGCGACGAAGTGGGTGATCGACGGGAGGTCGGCGAGGATCTCCGGGCCGGTCGTCTCGTAGTGCGCGGCGGCGTTGTCCGGGTTCCCGTACTGGTAGAGCATCACCCAGTCGGGGTTCTGCGCGGCCAGCTCCCCGGCGACCCGTACGGCGGTGTTGGAGCCGCCGGCCGCGGGCGAGGAGACGATCTCGGCGCCCCACATGGCGAGCAGGTCGCGCCGCTCCCGGGAGGTGTTCTCGGGCATCACGCAGACGATGCGGTAGCCCTTGAGGCGGGCCGCCATCGCGAGCGAGATGCCCGTGTTGCCGCTGGTGGGCTCCAGGATGGTGCAGCCGGGCCTGAGGCGGCCGTCCTTCTCCGCCCGCTCGATCATGTGGAGGGCGGGGCGGTCCTTGACGGAGCCGGTCGGGTTGCGGTCCTCCAGCTTCGCCCAGATCCGCACGTCCTCCGAGGGGGACAGGTGCGGCAGCCGGACGAGCGGGGTGTTCCCGACCGCGGCCAGGGGGCTGTCGTAGCGCATCAGCGCATTCCGCCGGCGACCGCCGGGAGGATCGTGACGCTGTCGCCGTCCGAGAGCCTGGTGGAGATGCCGTCGAGGAAGCGCACGTCCTCGTCGTTCAGGTACACGTTCACGAAGCGGCGGAGCTCTCCGTCCTCCACGATGCGGTTCCGGATGCCCGCGTGGCGGGTCTCGAGGTCGGTGAAGAGCTCGGCGAGGGTCTCGCCGTCGCCCTCGACGGCCTTGGCGCCGCCGGTGTAGGTGCGGAGGATGGTCGGGATGCGGACCTCGATGGCCATGGGTGGACTCCTGTGAGGGGTGGGAACTGCCGGGGTGCGGGCACGGCGCGTCTCTTCCCGGGCACCCGGGGGGCCGGTCGCGGGGCGCGTGCGTGCGGAGGGCGGGCCGTGCGGCCGTGCGCGGGGGCCGTCGCTCAGGCGGCGGCGCGGGGACACATGGCGCTGGCGAGGCGGCACAGGTCGACGTGCAGCCGCGCGACGAGCAGGGCGGGGCCTGGCGTCTTTTCGCTCACGTCGAGGAGAACCATGCGGTCATCGTATCGATTCCCGGCCGTCCGATCGGAGGGTGATCCCGCATCCCGGACGAAGTCCGCTCGGCATGCGGACTCCTCCCTCTGAGTCGCAGGTCGGCGCGGTCCTGCGGCTCTCAGTAGGCCTCGACGACCCGGACCTCTTCTTCGGTGATCTCGCCGTCCACGATGCGGAAGGACCGGAACTGGAAGGGCCCGGCGTCGTCGGCGTCCGCCGTGGAGACCAGGACGTAGTGCGCGTGCGGCTCGTTGGCGTACGAGACGTCGGTGCGGGAGGGATAGGCCTCGGTGGCCGTGTGCGAGTGGTAGACGACGACCGGCTCCTCGTCGCGGTCGTCCATCTCCCGATAGAGTTTCAGCAGGTCACCCGAGTCGAATTCGTAGAACGTCGGCGAGCGGGCGGCGTTGAGCATCGGGATGAAGCGCTCGGGGCGCCCGGAGCCGGCCGGTCCCGCGACCACGCCGCAGGCCTCGTCCGGGTGGTCCGCGCGGGCGTGCGCGACGATCTGGTCGTACAGGGCCCGTGTGATGGTCAGCATGCGCATCAGGATAAGCGGACGGGTCGTCTGTACCGAGGGGTGGTACGGACCCGTCCACATCTCGGACAGTCTTGCCGGGGCCCGGGCCGCCGGGGCCCTGGTGCAGGAGCCCGAAGCCTGGGGCGCCGGGACGCGGGGGGCCGGGGCCCGTGATGCAGGAACCCGAAGCCCGGGGCGCCGGGACACGGGGTGCCGGGGCCTGGAGCCCGGGATGCCGGCCGGGGGCCCGGGGACCCCGCGTACGCCGAAGGGGCGCCCGGGAGGAATCCGGGCGCCCCTCGGAGGGAGGCGGCCCCGTCGAAGGGGCGTGCGGTCCGGTCAGTCGCGCGGGGAGCCGGCCGGGTCCAGCGGCTTGCCGGGCGCGGTGCGCGCGGCGACCTGCGGGGCGCGGGACTTCAGCACGGCCCAGCCGACGGCCAGGCAGACGGCCCAGACCGCGCCGACGTACAGCGAGACGCGGCTGTCCGGGTGGACCGCGATCATGACGGTGACCACGAGCAGGAAGGCGACGGCGATCCAGCTGCAGATCGTGCCGCCGGGCGCCGGGAAGGACGAGGCGGGCAGCCGGCCGGCCACGACGGCGTGACGGTAGCGGATGTGGCTGATGAGGATCATGAGCCAGGTCCAGATGCCGGCCGCGGTGGCCACGGAGGTGACGTACGCGAAGGCCTTCTCCGGGACGACGTAGTTGAGGACCACGCCGATGCCCATCAGGGCGACGGAGACGGTGATGCCGATGGCCGGGGTCTTGGAGGAGCTGAGCCGGCCCAGCACCTTCGGCGCCTCGGAGTTGGCGGCCAGGTCGCGCAGCATGCGGCCGGTGGAGTACATGCCGGAGTTGCAGGACGACAGGGCGGCGGTGAGGACCACGAAGTTGACGATCGCGGCGCCCGCGGGGATGCCGATCTTGGCGAAGGCGGCCACGAAGGGGCTCACGCCGGGCTGGAACTCGGTCCACTTGACGACCATCAGGATGACGCTGAGGGCGCCGACGTAGAAGATGATGATCCGCCAGGGCAGGGTGTTGATGGCCTTGGGGAGGGTCTTCTCCGGGTTCTCGGACTCGCCCGCGGTGACGCCGACCAGCTCGACGGCGATGTAGGCGAACATGACGCCCTGCAGGGTCATGAGGCTGGAGCCGATGCCCTTGGGGAAGATGCCGTCGAAGGCCCAGAGGTTGGAGACGGCGGCGGTGTCACCGGCCTGGCTGAAGCCGAACGTGACGACGCCCAGGCCGATCACGATCATGCCGATGATCGCGGTGACCTTGATCATCGAGAACCAGAACTCGATCTCGCCGAAGATCTTCACCGAGATCAGGTTGGCGGCGTACAGCACCACCAGGAAGACCAGCGCGCTCACCCACTGCGGGATCTCCGGGAACCAGAAGTTCACGTAGATGGCCGCCGCGGTCAGCTCGGCCATGCCGGTGACGACCCACAGGAGCCAGTAGGTCCAGCCGGTCGCGAACCCGAAGAACGGGCCGAGGAACTCGCGGGCGTACTCCGCGAAGGAACCCGACACCGGGCGGTACAGGAGCAGCTCGCCGAGCGCCCGCATGATGAAGAAGACGATCACGCCGGCGAGGGCGTACATCAGGATGAGGCTGGGTCCGGCCTTGGCTATGTTCGCGCCCGCGCCCAGGAAGAGGCCGACGCCGATGGCGCCGCCGATGGCGATCATCTGGACCTGGCGGCTGCCGAGGCCGCGCTCGTATCCCTCCTCGGGCGTCCCGCCCGGGACGCCGTCGCCGGTGTTCTTGCCGACCTGCGTAGAGGTCATCGTGGTGCGCCCTTCCGCTCCGCTACCGGCCCGCTCCACGCTCGGCGCCGAGCCGGTTTCCATTCCCCCGGATACTGCTGGAGTTGTGTGCCGGCGATCGACCGGCGCAGCGCCCCTACGCGAACGTGAGTGTCGTCCGGCAGGTGGTCGTGATGGTGTACCACGGCGGAAAACCGCCTACTGTGACCCAGGTCACGGAACACATCGGGCAGGTTCCTACGGTCGGGAGAAAAGCCGCAGCGCGGTAATCGGATCGTTATTCGAATCGAAGGGGCTGTCAACCGGACAACTACTCCGAATGGCGTACCCGGTTCGGTGAAGGGCGTCCGTCCTCCCCGGCGTCCGCGGCGCGTTCGCGGACGCGTCTCGCCCGGCGGGGCACCCCGGAGTTCCGCCCCCGGCCGCCGGGCGCCGCCCCGTACGGACCGGGCCGCACCCCGACGCGGCGTCACCCGCCCGCCGGACGGCAGGAGTCCGGCAGCATCCCGCACGAACCGGGCAGGAGGACTCCGGACGGCACCCCGTGCGGGCCGAATGACGTTCCCCTACGGACCGAATAACGCCCCCTACGGGCCGAATGAGGCTCCCCTACGGGCCGGACGACGCCCCCTTACGGGCTTGGGCGGCACCGCCGTACGGGCCGCGCAGCACACCCCCCGTACGGGCCCTGCGCAGCACCGCCGTACGGGCCGGACGACGCCCCCGTGCAGGGCCGCGCAGCACCCCCGCGGGCGGATCCGCGCCCCGACGCGGCGTCACCCGGTCGGCCGGGCGGTACGGCCCGGGACCGTACGGCTCCGGGCAGCGCCCCTACGGGCGGGAACGGGGTCCCGGGTCCCGCGCGGGGAGGGCGCGCCCCGCGGGTGGCGGAACACGAGCGGCCCCGGGGCCTCGCCCGGAGGCCCCCGGGCGCGCGTGCCGCCGCCCGCGCGCCACGTCCGTACGGGCGTACGGGTGTACGGGCGTACGGGTGTACGGGCGGACCCCGGAGTGCGGGGGCGGGGGACGACGCGGGCGGGGCTCCGCGCTACGGCATCAGGGCCTCGACGAGGGTCTCCTGGAGGACGCCCAGCCACAGGTAGGCCATCACCATCGGCTTGCGCGGATCGGAGTCCGGCAGCCGGTACAGGGCGGTGTTCTCGACGTCGTCGGTCACCTCCAGCCGCGCCGCGATGGTGAGGCGGAGGTCGTTGAGCGCGCCGAGCCAGCGGCGGCCCTCCTCGGGGGAGAGCTCCAGCCGGCCGCCGCCGGCGGAGACCAGGCCGTCGAGGGCGCGGACGACGGCGAGGGCGTCCTCGCGCTTGCGGGTGCGCAGGTCGTTCTCGGTGAACCGGCGGAACTCGGCGGAGGCCGCGCGCGCCTGCTCGTCGCCGTCCCCGTAGGCGTCGGGGAAGAGGCGGGCCAGGGCCGGGTCGGACGGCTTCTCGCTGGGGCCCTCCCGGAAGAGCTCGGCGAGCGGGTCCTCGCCCCGGGCCGGCTCGTCGCCGGGGCCGATCAGTTCCAGCATCTGGACCGCGAGCGAACGCAGGATGGACACCTCGACCTCGTCCAGCGGGACGGCCGCGCCGCCGTCGGGCAGCGCCTCGAAGTGGCCGCTCATCAGCCGCGGTCCTGGGAGAGGGTCGCCCACAGCCCGTACCCGTGCATCGCCTGCACGTCGCGCTCCATCTCCTCACGGGTGCCGCTGGAGACCACGGCGCGGCCCTTGTGGTGGACGTCGAGCATCAGTTTGTGCGCCTTGTCCTTGGAGTAGCCGAAGTAGGTCTGGAAGACGTACGTCACGTAGCTCATGAGGTTGACCGGGTCGTTGTGGACGATCGTCACCCACGGCACGTCGGGTTCGGTGACGGCGCGGCCCTCTTCCGCCGGGGCCGTGCGTTCGATCTCTACGGGTGCGACACTCACTCCCCCAATGCTGCCACCGCCCGTGCGCCCTCGCACAAACGGGTACCCCGACTCCGCCCCGGGGCCCGCCGGCCGCCCCGCAAGGGGCCCCGGGGACCCCCGGACGAGAAATCGTCATTCTGACGAGTATTCGGGGTACGATCCTGACATGAACGCTGCGGACCTAGGGCTTCCGGTGGCAGTGCCGTCCACCGCGCTCTTCACCGACCAGTACGAGCTGACCATGCTCCAGGCGGCCCTGCGGGGCGGTACCGCCGACCGGCGATCGGTCTTCGAGGTCTTCACCCGGCGCCTCCCCGAGGGCCGCCGGTACGGGGTGGTGGCCGGCACCGGCCGCGTCCTGGACGCCGTGGAGAACTTCCGCTTCGACGACCGCGTGCTCGCCTTCCTGCGGGAGCGGGCCGTCGTCGACGAGCCGACCCTCGCCTGGCTGGCGGAGTACCGCTTCGGCGGCGACGTCTGGGGCTACCCCGAGGGCGAGGTGTACTTCCCCGGCTCCCCGATCCTGCGGGTCGAGGGCTCCTTCGCCGAGTGCGTGCTGCTGGAGACGGTGGTCCTGTCCATCCTCAACCACGACTCCGCCATCGCCGCCGCCGCGTCCCGGATGTCGACGGCGGCCGGCGGGCGCGGGCTGATCGAGATGGGCGCCCGGCGCACCCACGAGCTGGCCGCCGTCGCCGCGTCGCGCGCCGCGTACGTGGGCGGCTTCGACTCCACCTCCGACCTGGCCGCCGGCTTCCGGTACGGCATCCCGACCGTCGGCACGTCCGCGCACGCCTTCACGCTGCTGCACGACACCGAGCGGGACGCGTTCCGGGTGCAGGTGGAGGCGCTGGGGCGCGGCACGACGCTGCTGGTCGACACGTACGACGTGCGCGAGGCCGTACGGACCGCCGTGGAGGTGGCCGGGCCCGGGCTCGGCGCCGTGCGCATCGACTCCGGCGACCTGCTGCTGGTGGCCCACCGGGTGCGGCAGCAGCTGGACGAGCTGGGCGCCCGCGACACGCGGATCGTCGTCACCTCGGACCTGGACGAGTACGCCATCGCCTCGCTGGCCGCCGCGCCCGTGGACGCGTACGGCGTGGGCACCCGGCTGGTGACCGGCAGCGGGCACCCGACCGGTTCGATGGTCTACAAGCTGGTCGCCCGCGCCGACTCGGCCGATCCGGCCGCCCCCCTGCGGCCCGTCGCCAAGCGGTCCGTGGGCGGCAAGGCGTCGGTGGGCGGCCGCAAGTGGGCGGCCCGGCGGCTGGACGCCGAGGGGGTCGCCGAGGCGGAGGTCGTCGGCACCGGCCCGATACCGGAGGAGCTGGCCGGGCGGCAGTTGCAGCGGCTGCTGGTCGAGGGCGGGCGGGTCGTCGGCCGGGAGCCGCTGGAGGCGGCGCGGGAGCGGCACGTCGCCGCCCGCGCGGGGCTTCCCATGTCGGCGGTCCAGCTGTCGCCCGGCGAACCGGTGCTGCCCACCGAGTTCGTCGGCCCCGGTCCGGCCGCGGGGCGCTGAGGCACCGCCCCGGTCCTCCCGCCCCNNGGCCCCGCGCCCGGCCCGGGCGCGGGCGTCCNNCCGGGCCGGCGGGGTACCCGGCCCCCGGTCCCCCCGTCGCGAAGGGGAGGCCCCTAGGCTCGGGACGTCCCCTTCCCCGACCGTCACCGCTCCCCACGTAAGGAAAGTCCCCATGCACCGCGCATTGATCGTCGTCGACGTTCAGAACGACTTCTGCGAGGGCGGCAGCCTCGCGGTGGCGGGGGGCGCGGACGTCGCCGCCGCCATCACGGACCTGATCGGCGAGACCGCGGGGGTCGGCTACCGGCACGTCGTCGCGACCCGCGACCACCACGTCGACCCGGGCGGCCACTTCTCCGGCGACCCCGACTTCGTCCGCTCCTGGCCGCCGCACTGCGTGGCGGGCACCGAGGGCGTCGGGTTCCACCCGAACTTCGCGCCGGCCGTCGCCTCCGGCGCCGTCGAGGCCGTGTTCGACAAGGGCGCGTACGCCGCCGCGTACAGCGGTTTCGAGGGCAGCGACGAGAACGGCGTCGCCCTCGCGGACTGGCTGCGGGACCGCGGGGTGACGGAGGTCGACGTCGTGGGCATCGCGACCGACCACTGCGTGCGGGCCACCGCCCTGGACGCGGCCGCGGAGGGCTTCCGCACGCGCGTGCTGCTCGATCTCACGGCGGGCGTCTCCGGGGAGACCACCCGCGGGGCCCTGGATGAGCTGCGCGCGGCCGGGGTCGAACTGAGCGGCGAGCCGGTCGTCTGACCCGGTCCGCGCCGGGCGCCCCCGCCCCTTCCCCGCCGGGAGGCGCGGCCCGGAGGACGCGCCGGCCCGTCCGAAAGCGATCGGCCGCCGCCCGCGAAGGGCGACGGCCGATCATGCTGCGACCTGCGGTTTCCTAGGTCACTTGGTGGAGGGGCCCACCTGGACGGTGATCGTGCGGCCGTGGCGCGGCTGCTCGGTGATCGCGATCCGGGTGTTGGTGTCGGACACCTTCACACCGGCGCGCGGGTTGCTCTCGAACCAGTACACGCCCTTGCGGTCGTCGAAGACCGGGTTGCCCGGCAGGCCGCCGATCCGCTGCGGGACGTCCGCCTTGTGCAGCGTGAGCCGGTCGGTGCCGAAGCGGCTGAACGGGGCGTCGTGGGACTGGATGCGGTTGCGCATCAGCGTGCCGTCGGCCCAGGTCAGCGGCTTGGCGTGGGCGTCGATGGGAAGGACGAGGCCCTCACCGGGGTGGACGGCCGTGTTGTTGTCCTTCTGGGAGGTGTCCCACTTCCAGAGCAGCAGACCGGTCTGGTAGGCGTAGTGCTCCACCCAGCTGGCCTTGTCGCCCGAGAAGCCGAAGTTGTACGGGCCGACCTTCAGGGTCTTGTCGTAGGAGACGTACTGGCGGTTCTCCGCGATGTAGTACTGCGGGTACTCGTCGGTGATCGCCTCGCCGATGCGGGAGAAGCCCTTGGCCGTCCAGCCGGCGGCCTCGGTCTCGGCGTCGTCCGCGAAGAGCGGGGCGCCGTCGGCCGTCACGACGATGTTGTCCGCCGCGAAGCCCTTCTGGGCCACGCCGCCGTCCGTCTGGTAGCGGAAGCGGATGTCGATCTTCTTGCCGGCGTACGCGTCGAGCGGGTACTCGAGCTTCTTGAACGACCCGGAGACGTCGGTCAGGCCCGTGGCGCCGCCCGCGTCCTTGGCGATCGGCGTGCCGTCCGCGGTGCCGTCGAGGGCGGTCCACTGCGCGCCGCCGTCCGTGGAGACCTCGGCGTACAGGTAGTCGTACTCGGCCTCGATGTCCCACCAGCCGTCGAGCGACAGCTTGGCCGTGGACTTGCCCGTCAGGTCGACGGAGCGGGTGAGGGTGTTCTTGAGGTCGTCACCCATGTTGCTCCACCACTGGGTGGCGCCCTGGGCCGGCTTGACGATCGGGGTGGTGACCCTCTTCTTCGGCAGCTCGACAATGAGCGCCTGCGGGTCCTTGGTGTTGTACGCCGCGACGCCCAGCTTGTGCTCGGACTTCGTGGCGGCCTTGGCCTTCTCGTAGTCGAGCCAGCCCAGCTGCAGCTTGTCCCAGGCCGTCATGTCGCCCGGCATGTCGCCGATGGCGTCCTTGCCGGTGCCCAGCCAGGAACCGACCGACATCAGCGACCAGAAGCCGGTGGAGTTCTCGGCGCCCGCGCGGCCGGAGGTGTCGTACAGGTCGGGCAGGCCGAGGTCGTGGCCGTACTCGTGGGCGAAGACGCCGAGGCCGCCGTTCTCCGGCTGCATCGTGTAGTCGCCGACCCAGATGCCGGTGTTGCCGATCTGCGTACCGCCGGCCTTGTTGTTCGCCGGGCCGGTCCTGCCGGCGTCGGTGCCGTACGCGTACCAGCGGTGGGCCCACAGGGCGTCGGCGCCCTCCGCGCCGCCGCCCGCCGACTCGTCCTCGCCCGCGTGGACGATCTGGAAGTGGTCGATGTAGCCGTCGGCCTCGTTGAAGTTGCCGTCGCCGTCGAAGTCGTAGCGGTCCCACTGGTCGTACTCGGCCAGCATCGCCTTGATCTCGGCGTCGGACTTGCCCTTGGCCTTCTGGTCGGCGGACCACGCGGTCACACCGTCGCGGACGGCGTCCCAGACGTTGGAGCAGTTGCTCTGGCCGCAGTAGTTGGAGCCGTAGCGGGCCTCGTTGTACTCGACCTTGACCCAGTCCGAGACCGTGCCGTCGACCGAGTAGCGGCCGGACGAGGTGCGCTCGTAGTAGGTCTTCAGCGAGTGCTTCTCCTCGCCGTTCTCGTCCTTGCCGGTGCCGAAGTACAGGTCCTGGTAGTGGTCCCGGTCGTAGTCGGCCTGCCAGGCGGTGGAGTTGTCCTTCGTCCGGTCCGGCTCGGCTATGCGGTTGTGCAGCGGGCCGGGCGCGCCGCCGAACTTGGGCTTCAGCTCGTCGGTGTCGTCGTCCTTGCGGTCGACGAGGGTCTCGTTGTCGACCTTGTCGCCGAACTCGACGAGGATGGTGAAGATCTTGTCGGTCTTCTCCCGGCCGAGCTCGACGTACTTCTTGTCGTCGAGCTTGACGACCTTGGAGGCGCCGCGGCGCTCCACCTTGGACTCGCCGGAGAGGACCTGCTCCAGCGCCGCCTCGCGCTGCTTCTCCTGCTGCTCGCTGAACGGACCCTCGAGGTCGTGGTCGACGCCCGCGGCCTTCTCGTGGGCGTGGCCGTGGTCCGCGCCCGGCGCCGGGTCGTGGCGCTCGATGCCCGTCTCGGGGCGGTTGTCGGCGTGGGCCGCCGTGGTGAGGGCTCCGGCGGTGGCGGCGGTCGCGGCCAGGGCCACGAACACCGCGGACGTGCGGAACGCCCGTCGTCTGCTGGTCACTTGTTTGTTTCCTCCCCTGCGCACCGCCGACACGAACGGGGGGTTGAATAATCATTCGCGTGCGGTGTCGCGCCACAAGTGACGACATTCGACCGGACTTACGCAAAAAAAGACAGTCTTGACTTCCGGGTCCCGCATACCGTATGCGGACAGCCGATCCACATGCCGGACAGGGCTTTCGCCGCCGCGCGACGCGGCACCGCCCCGGCACCCCCGCGATCGGCCGCCGACCCGGNCCCCNNNCCCCCGTCAAGACTGCCGGCACACCAGTCGTTTGCGTGTCATATCCCCTTTTATTGGTTCCCTTGTGCCGGATTCCCTTGTGCCGGATTCCCCTGTGCCGGATTCCCTCGTGCCGGGTCCGGCCGCCCGGGTCCGGCCGCCCGGGTCTCCCCCGTGCGGGGCAGGGCAGGCCCGGGAGGGCGAGCGTGGGCCGCCGGGCGCCACCGCCCCGGCACCCGCCCGGGGCACCCCGGAGGGGGCGGCCCCCGGGAGGACGGACCGGCCTGGTGGCCGTCACCGCTCCGTCGACACCACGACCGTCTTCGCCGCCTTGTCGTGAAGGCCCTGCCGGTACGGCTTGTCCACCAGGATCAGCACCAGCAGCAGCAGCGGCCACAGGCAGGCGCAGCAGATCAGCGCGGGCAGCCACAGCACGAGCGCCCGCGTCAGCGCGGCACCGACCGGGGGGACGCTGCCGTCGTCGAGCATGGCGACCCGCAGGCCCGTCAGCCGCTTGCCGAGCGTCTGGCCGTTCCGCTTCGCCGTCATGAAGGTGTCGTAGGCCACGTACGCCACGATCGAGAGGAGCTGGAACGTCCACTGGCCGCCGGTGTTGCCCGACGTCCACACGTCGTCGAAGCCCGCGGACTCGTCGCTCACCCGGGAGTAGACGCCGAAGGGGATGCCGAGGAGCGCCAGCGGTACGGCGATGACGAGCCAGTCGACGAGACGCGCGAGGACGCGCTTGGCGGTGTCGGCGAGCGGCGGCATCCCGCCGAGCGGATCGGCACCCCCGTAGCCGTACGGGCCGCCCCCGTAGGGGCCGCNNCCGTACGGTCCCTCACCACCGGGCGGCNGCNGGGGNNGTNNCG
>NZ_CP095474.1:2211591-2215048 GCF_023614315.1 Streptomyces sudanensis
GGGGGCGCACCGCCCCCGTCCGGCGGGGGCGGCGGCTCCTGCGGGTGCTTGCGGAACGGATCGCCTTCGGGGGGCGGACCGGACGTCGGCGGTTCGTTGCTCATGGGGGCAGTGCATCCCGCCCCGCCGGTACCCGCATCCGGTCGTGTGCCGTTCGGGGGACGGCGTCAGCGCCCCGCCACGAACGTGCCGGCCGCCTTGTCGTGCCAGCACTGCCGCCACGGCCGGTCGAACAGGCACCACGCCACGTTGAGCACGCCGATCCCGGTCAGGCCGAGCACCGCGTACACCAGCCAGCGGCGCAGCGCCGCCCCGAACGACGGCGGCTCGTGCGACTCGATGCCCCGCACCTCGGTCCCGCACAGCTTCTTGCCGAGCGTACGGCCCCACCTGGCGGTCGGCAGCACCTCGTAGAGCACGCCGAGCACCAACAGGATGCCGAGCGCGATCCCGAACTGGACGGAGGTGGTGCCGTCCACCAGCCACACCCGGACCGTCTCGCCGGACCGTTCCGCCTGCTCGATCTTGCCGCGGATGTGGTCGACGGCGTTCAGCACGAACGGCGCGCCCGCCGCCCCGGCGAGCGCGCCGAGCACCAGGCCGTCGACGAGGCGCGCGGCGAGCCTCCGGCCGAGCCCGGCCGGCCGCGCGGCGGCGCGCTCCTGGGCGGCGCGCAGGAACGGGTCGCTGACCGGCGGCTTCCACGGGACGACCGGCTGCCCGGCGGCGTCGTCCCCCGGCAGGGCGGGGCCGGGCTGGGGCTGTACGTGACCGGGCTGGGGCTGTGCGGTACCGGGCTGGGGCTGTGCGGTACCGGGCTGGGGCTGTGCGGTACCGGGCTGGGGCCGGGCCAGCCGGTGGACCTGCTGCGCCCAGGAGAGGTCGCCGCCGTCGACGGCGGCGGCGGGCGCCGCGGGGGCGGCGGCCTGCGGCGGGACCCGGTGCGCGGGGGCCGGCTGCGGCCGGACGGCCGGGGTCGGGACGTACGCCTGCGGCTGCGACTGCGGGCCGTGGGGCTGGTGGCCCTGCGACTGCGGACCCTGGGGCTGGGAGTGCGGGCCGTACGGGACCGGGGCGTCCGGCGTGCGGGGCGCCCCCGGCCCGGACGCCCGCACGGCCATCGCGTCCCCGGGACCGCTCCCCGGCCCGGATTCCGCCCTCCCCGCGCCCGGCGGCACGCCGCCGGGCGGGTCGGCGGTGGCCGGCACCCGGGGGTCCGGCCGGCCGGCCGCACCCCACGGGACGCCCCGGCCGTCGCCGGGGCCCTGCCCGGGGGCGGCGTCGGACCGCCACGCGGACGCCGGTCCGGTTCCCGCCCCGTGCGCGGGGGTGCCGGGACCGGACTCGGACGCCATGTCGGGGTCCTCGTCCAGGAAGACCGGCCCGGTCTCCTCGACGGCCGGGACCCTGGAGGGCGCGGCGGGGACCGGCGGCACCGGCGCCGCCTCGCCCTCCGCGGGCGCCGGGCGACTCGTACCGGGCACCCAGGCGGCACCGCTCCAGTACCGGATGTAGCCGGGGATGGAGGGGTCCGGGTAGTAGCCGGCTTCGGGGCTGCCGTCGCCGGTGGCCGGGGTTGGGGCGCTCATCACCGTGGTCCCGTATCTCCTCGAGGGCCTCACTTCAGGGCACCACATCTACCAGACGGCCGGACGCCCCCGGGCCGCTCCGGCACAGAGGCCCCCCATTCGGTCACCCTTTCGTCACCCTCGGTGATCCATGCCCATCGGGCGGCCCCGACGAGAGGGGGAGGCCGGCCCCCTCCTCGCGAGCGGACCGGCGGGAGGGGGCGCGGACCGGCGGGAGGAGACCGCGNGGGCCGCNGNNNCGCCNNNNGNCNGCGGNNNCCGGNGCGGCCGCGCACGTCGGCGCCGCGGGCCGTACGCGCGGCCGCACCGGGGGCCGCAGGCAAGGGGCGTGACGATGCGTCAGAAAAGCTTGCCGGGGTTGAGGAGGCCCAGCGGGTCGAAGAGCTGTTTGATGCCGCGTTGCAGTTCGAGTCCCACGGGGCCGAGTTCGCGGGCGAGCCACTCCTTCTTGAGGACCCCGACGCCGTGTTCGCCGGTGATGGTGCCGCCCAGTTCCAGGCCGAGGGCCATGATGGCGTCGAACGACGCGCGGGCGCGCCGGGACTCGTTCGGATCGGTGTGGTCGAAGCACACGACGGGGTGGGTGTTGCCGTCACCCGCGTGGGCGCAGACGCCGATGGTCAGGCCGTGCGCGTCGGCGATGGCGGCCGTGCCGTCGAGCATCTCGGCGAGCCGGGAGCGGGGCACGCACACGTCGTCGATCAGCAGGGCGCTGGAGACCGCCTCCAGGGCGGGCAGGGACATCCTGCGCGCCTGGAGGAGCAGTTCGGACTCGGCGGCGTCGTCGGCGGGGACCACCGCGGTGGCGCCGGCCTCCTCGCACAGCTTCCCCACGGCGGCCAGGTCGGCGGCGGGGTCCGGGGTGTCGAACGCGGCCAGCAGCAGCGCGGCGGTGGTGTCGGGCAGGCCCATGCGGCCGAGCCGGTTGACCGCCCGGACGGTGGTGCGGTCCATCAGTTCGAGCAGGGACGGGGTGTGGCCCCGCTCCATGACGGCGCAGACGGCGGCGCACGCGTCGGCGGTGGACGCGAACTCCGCGGCCAGGACGAGCCGGGCGGGCGGCTTGGGCCTGAGGGCGAGCACGGCGCGCACGACGACGCCGAGGGTGCCCTCGGAGCCGACGAACAACCGGGTCAGGTCGTATCCGGCGACGCCCTTGGCGGTGCGGCGGCCGGTGGACAGCAGCCGCCCGTCGGCGAGGACGACGTCCAGGCCGAGGACGTACTCGGCGGTGACCCCGTACTTGACGCAGCACAGGCCGCCGGAGGCGGTCCCGATGTTGCCGCCGATGGTGCACGTCTCCCAGCTCGACGGGTCGGGCGGGTAGTGCAGGCCGTACTCGGCGGCGGCGCGGGACAGCGCGGCGTTGACGACGCCCGGTTCGACGACGGCGGTCCGGTCAACCGGGCTGATGCCGAGGATGCGGTCCATTTTGACCAGGGACAGCACGATGCAGCCGTCGACGGCGTTGGCCGCCCCCGACAGGCCGGTGCGGGCGCCCTGCGGGACGACGGGGACGCGCAGCGCGGTGGCCGTGCGCATCACGTGCCGCACCTCCTCCACCGTGCGGGGCAGCACGACGACGGCGGGGGTCCCGGCGGGGCAGAAGCCCGCCATGTCGCCGGCGTAGGAGGGCGTCACGTCCGGGTCGGTGATCAGGGCCTCGGCGGGGAGGCCGGCGCGCAGTCGGCGCAGCAGGTCGTCCACCGTCCCAGCGTGGCACCCGGAACGGCCGGTGGGAACCGGGCGTGCGCCGGCCGTGGGCACCCGCGCCCGCGCGAGTGCCCGTGCGCACGACGGGCGGCGCNNNNGGGNGNGCGGCCTTCCCGGGCGGCCCCGGNNNTCCCGGGCGGACGGAGTCGCGGGTC
>NZ_CP095474.1:2215100-2216930 GCF_023614315.1 Streptomyces sudanensis
CCCCGGAGGGCGCCGGGCGGCGGTGTTACAGGTTGCCGCGCTTGGCCTGCTCGCGCTCGATCGCCTCGAACAGGGCCTTGAAGTTGCCCTTGCCGAAGCCCATCGAGCCGTGGCGCTCGATCAGCTCGAAGAAGACCGTCGGACGGTCCTGGACGGGCTTGGTGAAGATCTGCAGGAGGTAGCCGTCCTCGTCGCGGTCGACGAGGATCTTCAGCTCGCGCAGCGTCTCGACCGGCACCCGCGTCTCGCCGGCCCACTCGCCGAGCGTGTCGTAGTACGAGTCCGGGGTGTCGAGGAACTGCACGCCGGCCGCGCGCATGGTGCGCACGGTGGCGACGATGTCGTTCGTGGCGAGCGCGATGTGCTGGACGCCGGCGCCGCCGTAGAACTCCAGGTACTCGTCGATCTGCGACTTCTTCTTCGCGATCGCCGGCTCGTTGATCGGGAACTTCACCTTGAGGGTGCCGTCCGCGACGACCTTCGACATGAGCGCGGAGTACTCGGTGGCGATGTCGTCGCCCACGAACTCCTTCATGTTGGTGAAGCCCATGACCTTGTTGTAGAAGGCCACCCACTCGTTCATCTTGCCGAGCTCGACGTTGCCGACGCAGTGGTCGATGGCCTGGAAGGTCCGCTTGGCCGGCGGCTCGACGATCGGGGACGCCTCCACGTAGCCGGGCAGGTACGGGCCCGTGTAGCGGGAGCGGTCGACCAGCGTGTGGCGGGTCTTGCCGTACGTGGCGATGGCGGCGAGGACGACGGTGCCGTGCTCGTCCTCGACCTCGTACGGCTCCTCGATGCCGGTGGCGCCGTGCTCGACCGCGTACGCGTACGCCTTGCGGGCGTCCGGGACCTCGATGGCGAGGTCGACGACGCCGTCGCCGTGCTCGGCGACGTGCTCGGCCAGGAAGCGGCCCCGGTCGGTGGACGCCTTGATGACGGAGGTCAGCACGAAGCGGGCGGCGCCGTTCGTCAGTACGTAGCTGGCCGTCTCGCGGCTGCCGTTCTCCGGGCCGGAGTAGGCGACGAGCTTCATGCCGAAGGCCGTGGAGTAGTAGTGCGCGGCCTGCTTGGCGTTGCCGACGGCGAAGACGACCGCGTCCATCCCCTTCACCGGGAAGGGGTCGGCCTGCCGGGCGGTGCCGGGGGTGTCATGCAGAGTCTCAGTCATATCCGCAGGTTCCCCCCGTTCCACAAGCTGCGCAATACTTTGCGTTTCCTCTGGTCAATCTGCCCAGCCGGACAGCGGATCGATCGGACGTTGTGTACAGGATGACCATTGAAAGGCGGACGAGGTGATCGATCATCTGGACGGCAGGCTCATCGCCCTGCTCGCGCGGGAGCCCAGGATCGGGGTGCTGGAGGCGTCGCGGCGGCTGGGGGTGGCGCGCGGCACGGTCCAGGCGCGCCTGGACCGGTTGCAGGCGAACGGCGTGATCAGGGGCTTCGGGCCGGAGGTGGACCCGGCGGCGGTGGGGTACCCGGTGACGGCGTTCGCGACGCTGGAGATCAAGCAGGGGCAGGGCGCGGACGTCCGGGAGCACCTGGCGGGCGTGCCGGAGGTGCTGGAGCTGCACACGACGACGGGCCACGGCGACATGCTGTGCCGTCTGGTGGCCCGTTCGAACGCGGACCTCCAGCGGGTGATCGACCGGGTGGTGGGCTTCGACGGGATCGTCCGCGCCTCGACGGCGATCGTGATGGAGAACCCGGTGCCGCTGCGGATCATCCCGCTGGTCGAGCAGGCCGCGGCGGACACCGCTCCCCCGCCGCCCCGGCGCGGCTGACCCGGCCGGGCGGCACGAGGGGGCGGCGCGNGGGGCGGTGTCC
>NZ_CP095474.1:2216998-2248610 GCF_023614315.1 Streptomyces sudanensis
TTAAGGGGANNTCGANNNGTGAGNGNTGGGTGNGGTCGGCGGGGTCGGGTCGGCGGCAGGGGTTGCGGTCCGGAAGTGGCGCGGACCGGGCCGGCAGAAAGGGACGCGGACGCGGGCCGGGCCGGCAAGAGGGAAGGCAGACGCGGGCCGGGTCAGCAGGAGGGGACGCGGGCGCCGTCGTCGAGGGCCTTCAGGGACGTGACGGCGTCCTTCAGCGTCGTCACCGGGATCAGCCGCATCCCGTCCGGCCGGGTCGCCAGGGCGTCGTCGCACTCGGCCTTCGGCACGAGGAACACCGTCGCCCCGTCCCGTGCGGCGGCCTGCGTCTTGAGCGACACGCCGCCGACCGCGCCGACCCTCCCGTCGGGGTCGATCGTCCCCGTGCCGGCGACGACCTCGCCGCCGGTGAGGTCGCCGCCCTCGCCGTCGCCGGCCAGCTTGTCGACGATGCCGAGGGAGAACAGCAGCCCGGCGCTGGGGCCGCCGACATCGGCGAGGTGCAGCTCCACCTCGACGTCCTCACCGCTCCGGCCGAGGTGCCCGAGCGCGGCGGTGACGGCGCTGTTCTGGGACTTCCGCATCTGGCCGAGGTTGTGCTTCTCGATCTCCCGGTCCGACTTGCCCGACGGGTAGACGGAGTCGCGCGGCAGTACGGCCCGGTCGCTGCGGAACCAGGCGCGTACGACCTCCCCGAGGCCGATGTCGGCGCGCGGCGCGGTGGCCAGGATCGTGGTCATCCGCAGCTGCCCGCTGGTCTTCCGCACGGGAGCCCCGGAGATGGTGATCACGGGCCGTCCCTTGTGCGCCCCGAGCACGTCCGCCGTCGATCCGGGCAGCGCGATCGTGAACGGCAGCGGCGCGAACGCGGCCGCCGCGAGCAGCGCGAGCACGGGCAGGGCGCACAGGAGCAGGGCACGGGGCCGCGAGAGACGGGAGAGCACGGACCCAATCTATCGGCCCGCCGCACACCGGGGCGGGCCCGCTCCGTCGTGCGGCGGGCCCGCGGAGGGCGGGGCGGCGCGGAAAAGCGGGCGGGCAGGTGTGAGCGGCCGAGTACGGGCAATCCGGGTGGGAGCGCTCCCGACGCGGATTCCGCTCCAGAAGCGGCCATCCCCGCGCTCCCGCCGCTCCGAAGCGGCCACCCCCGAGCGCCCACCGCTCCCTTTTCTCCGGGTATGCGATGAATGTGGACCGGGAACCGGCCAAAAATTGGCCAGTCGGATTCTTCACCTGTTTTGAATGCGCGGGAACTCGCCATGATGATCAGGAAAGCAAGATCACCCAATCCCGTAATTCACCTGAAGGTGATGGATGGACCACATCTCTTATGTGCAGGCAGACCCGGACTTCTATCGCCCCCTCTATGAGGCGAAAGACCTGGGTCAGTCGTACGAGGCTCGGTGCGTCCCGCTTTCCTGGGATCGCAAGCAGATGTTCTTCTGGTCCGTCTACAAGCCGCCGAAGACCACCATCGCGACCCACGGATGGAAAGTGCACGTGTCCGCCGACCTGTCGCGGGCGCAGGAAGTCCTGGACATAGCGGCGGCCGTCTGCGTGCGGCAGAACATCGCCTTCAAGCACCTCGGTACGCGCGCCTATTTCCTCATGCTGCACCACAAGCACGCCCCGAGGTCGCAGAACGGGAAGTTCATAGCCGCCTATCCTCCGGACGAGGAGGCTTCCAGAAG
Source organism: Streptomyces sudanensis (assembly GCF_023614315.1). NCBI lineage: Bacteria > Bacillati > Actinomycetota > Actinomycetes > Kitasatosporales > Streptomycetaceae > Streptomyces > Streptomyces sudanensis. The sequence goes on from NZ_CP095474.1 coordinate 2,218,687, forward strand.
GCTCATGGAAGAACTCCACGCCGCCCTCCCCGGCGAAACCGGGCCCTACATCCTGGGTGACCGGCGCTGGCGGGACTCGCGGGTGGTCTCCTACCGGTACGGGGCGTTCGAGACGATCCCGGTGATCCAGCCCGACGGTTCCGAGCAGCTCATGGTCCCGGACGGTTCCGGCAAGCTCGTCCCCGACGTGCGCGGCCTGTCGTTCACCCTGCCCGAAGGCATCGAGGACCCGTTCGCCGCGCAGACCAGGCCGCTCAGGCACCACACGGCCACCTCCGCGCCCAAGCCCCGGAGCGTGTCCTTCGAGGGCATCGTGTTCGACAGGCTGCTCAGGCACTCGAACGGGGGCGGCGCCTACCTCGCGACTGTCCAGGAGACGGGCGAGAAGGTCTTCGTGAAGGAGGCCAGGGCGCATTCCGGCCTCTATCCCGACGGAACGTCGTCGCCGGACCACCTGGCGCACGAGAACAGGATCCTGCGGGCCCTGGACACCCGCGTCCCGGGAGTGGCGCCCAGGCCGGTGAAGTTCTTCCGGCGCTGGGAGCACACGTACCTGGTCACCGAACTGGTTCGCGGCGTCTCCCTGCTCGAATGGGTCACGAATTACCATCCGATGTTCACGGTCTCCCCGGACCGCGAGTACTACCAGGCGTACTGGGACCGCTGCGCTCGCATCGTCGAGCAGGTCTCGGAATCCCTGGAGCGGCTGCACGAAGCCGGTTTCGTGTTCCTCGACGTCAGTCCCCGCAACGTGCTCGTGGACGACGACGACACCGCGCGCCTCATCGATTTCGAGACCGCGGAGGAAATCGGCAACCCGCTCAGCCTGTTCGGCACCCCGGGGTATTTCCCCACCCTGCCGGCCGGGGAACTCGACGAAGTGATGCGGAAGGATCCCACGTACTGCGACAGGTACGGGCTCGCGGCCCTGGCCCGGCTGCTGACCTTCGGCATGAAGACCCACGTCATCCAGCGGGAGCCCGCGGCGCTCGACCACCTGGGCGACCTCATGCACCGCGACTCGGGGATGCCCGTCCCGGACGTGCTCCGGCGGAAGGCCACCGAGTTCATCCCCGTCGGGGCCCCGACGAAGCTGCCGTCGCCCGACGAGGTGCGAAGCGACCCCCTGGACAGCCTGGGACGGCTCAGGGACGCGACCGCCGACGCGATCCTCGCCGCGGCGACCCCGGAGGGCCGCGTCGTGTTCCCCACCGTGCCGCGCGCGTACTACGCCCACCCGCACGCGGTCGTCTACGGGACCGCGGGCGTCCTGCACGCCCTGCGGCTGGCCGGCCGCGACGTCCCGGACGAGGTGCTGTCGCGGTTCCGGCGGGAGGGCCTCGAAGGGGGCGCGACCGCGGCCCCGGGCCTGCACTCCGGCAGTGCGGGCATCGCCTGGGTGCTCGCCGACCACGGAATGGTCGAGGAGGCCAACGCGCTGCTCGCGGAGGCGGAACGGCACCCCATCCTCACCCGCGTGGCCACCCTGGGCGAGGGAGCGGCGGGAGTCGCCCTGACGCACCTGGCCCTGTACGGGCACGACAGGGACGAGGCGCACCTCGACGCGGCCCGGCGGATCCGCGCGTCGATCCCGTCCGGCCCGGACATCAGCGGCTCGCTGGAGACCGAGGGCGCGACCGGCCTCCTGCACGGGCGGGTGGGCATAGCGCTGCTCGACCACTACCTGTACACGCTCCTGGGCGACGAGGAGGCGAAGCGGAACGGGCTCGCGCTGCTGCGCGAGGAGGCGGCCCAGGCCGACCCCTACCCGGGCGGCGGCATCGGCTTCCGCGTCTCCGCGGAGGACCAGCGGCTCTACCCCTACCTCTACCGGGGGTCCGCGGGGTTCGCCTCCGTGGCCGCGCGCTACCTCCCGGTCGCCGACGAGGACCTGGCGAGGTCGGTCGACGAGGCGATGCGCGCCACGACCATCGCGAGCACCTACTACGCGGGCCTCTACGAGGGCCAGTCGGGGCTGGTCTTCGCGCTGTGCGAACACGCCTCCCTCACCGGCTCGGCGACGAGCCGCGCGGCCGCGCTGAAGACCGCGCAGGCCCTCTTCTGCCACGCCGTCTCCGGTGGCACCGGCGCCCACTTCCACGGCGAGTACCTCATGCGCTTCAGCACGGAGCTGTGGAGCGGCTCCGCCGGCGTCCTCCTCGCGCTGACCCGGCTGCTGGACGACACGCAGGACGCCTTCTTCACCCTGGACGGCCTGACGAAATAGGCAGCCGCGAGCCCGAGGGCCCGCTGCCTCACCACGCTTCCTTTCCCGTCCGGGAAAGGAGATTCCAACCGATGAAAGGACGGCGAAAATGGCTGCCAACGAAATGATGGAAGAGGTTCTGGCCCTGCAGCTCCTGGAGAGCGAGACGCCGACGCACGACCGCCTCGCCGCTTCCGGCCTGTGCACCAGCACCAGCGCCAGCACCGGCTGCACCGGCTTCTGACCGGCGCAGACCACTGAGTGACCCTCGGGGGCCCGGACCGACCGTCCGGGCCCCCGAGCAGCGATGCCGTTCGACGAAAACGCGAGCCAGGAGGACGAATTGCTCTTTTCCCTTTTCTTCGTGGGCCAACTCTCCGACCCCACACCGGAACGAGAGCAGCAGATGCTGAAGGACTCCGTCGAGCAGGCCGTGTTCGCCGAGCGGATGGGGTTCGACCGCATCTGGGCCGTGGAGCACCACGGGCTGGAGGGGTACTCGCACATGAGCGCCTCCGAGATCTTCCTGACCTGGGTGGCCGCCCGTACCGAGCGCATCCGCATCGGGCACGGCGTCGTCACCATGCCGTTCGCCTACCAGCACCCGGTCCGCGTCGCCGAGCGCACCGCCATGCTCGACGTCCTGTCCGGCGGGCGCCTGGACGTGGGTGCCGGGAACGGCGCCAGCGACCAGGAGATGTCCCTGTACGGAGTCGACCGCGAGAACGCGCGCGCCCAGGTGCGCGAGGCCCTCGACATCCTCACCGGGATCTGGCGGAGCGACCACCGGTTCGAATGGCACGGATCCCTCGACATCGGACCCGGTGCCGTACTGCCGAGGCCCGTCCAGCGGCCGCACCCGCCCCTCTTCCTGGCGTGCAGCAGGGAGGAGGCCATGCGGACGGCGGCGAAACTGGGGATCGGGGCGCTCGTCCTCGGTTTCGGCGGCCCCGAGATGACCCGCCTCAGACGTGCCGCGTACGACGCCGCGTGCGCCGCGCGCACCCCCGAGGACCTCCTGTCCTCCACCGTCAACGACCACTTCGCGGTCGTCTGCCCCACCATCGTGCTCGACGACGCCGAACAGGCGCGCACCATCGGCCTGCGCGGGCAGCAGTTCTTCGTGGAGTCGTCGCGCCACTGGTACGGAGGGGGCCGGCCGCCCGAGCAGGACCCGGCGGCGGACGGGCGGGCCGCCCTCGAAAGGACCAGGCAGGAGGTCCTCGACGAACTGCACGCCCACGGGGTCCCGTTCAGGTCCGAGTACGTGGCGGCCTACAACACCGACCACCCCTACGGCACCGCCGACGCGGCGGTGAAGCGCGTCGAGGAACTGGCCGACGCGGGGGCGGACGAGGTGATCTGCCTGGTGCAGATGGGGACCGTGCCGCACCACGTGTGCATGGAGACCATCCGGCAGTGGGGGGAGAAGGTCATTCCGCACTTCCGCTCCGGACGGTGACCGCGGCCGGCCCGGGGACGCGCACCGGGGCGCCCGGCGCCCGCCGGTGATCTCCCGCCGGGCCCCGGCGCGCCCACCGGGCGCGGTACGCCGGCCGGCCGCGGCCGTCCCCGCCGGGGCTTCCCGCCCCTCGGCCNNGCCCGCACCGCCCGCACCGGGCGGAGCGGGCCCGGCGGGCCGGGACGACGCGGGCGGTCCCGCGAGGGCCGGGCGGGGCGGACGCGGCCGGGAAGCCGTTCGACGCCCCCGGCAGGACAACGGGGGCCAATGCCGCGCGGGCGCAGGACCGGCGGGCCCGGTGCCACATACACGGCAGGAGGCGGGGCCGATACCGCGCGGGCAGGAGGCGGGGCCGGTACCGCGCGGGCAGGAGGCGGGACCGGGGTTCGCGCGGGTCAGCGCAGGGCGTCCGCCACCTCGCGGGCCGCCTCGACCACGCGGGGGCCGACCCGTTCCGGCACGGCGTCCGTCAGCATCACGACCCCGACGCTGCCCTCGATGCCCGTCACCTCCAGCAGCGGGGCCGCCGCGCCGCTCGCACCCGTCTGCAACTCGCCGTGTGTGAGGACGTAACCGGGCTCCGCGGGGCCGTCGGCCTGCCGGGCCTGGAGGATCGCGCGCCCGGCGGCGCCCCGGTCGAGCGGGTGGCGGAACCCCGTCCGGTACGCCACGTGGTAGTCCGTCCAGGTCGGCTCGACGACGGCGACGGCCAGCGCCTCGGCGCCGTCGACGAGGGTGAGGTGCGCGGTCGCCCCGATATCCTCGGCGAGCGAGCGCAGCGCGGGCAGCGCCGCCTCGCGCACGAGCGGATGGACCTGGCGGCCCAGCCGCAGCACGCCGAGCCCGACCCGGGCCCGGCCGCCGAGGTCGCGGCGCACGAGCGTGTGCTGCTCCAGCGTGGCGAGCAACCGGTAGACCACGGTGCGGTTGACGCCGAGCCGGTGGGACAGCTCGGTGACGGTCAGCCCGTGGTCGGTGTCGGCGAGCAGCTTGAGGACGCGCAGTCCCCGGTCGAGCGTCTGGGAGGTCTCCGCGGTCACGACGCCCCTCCTTCGAAGTGAGCGGCGGCGGGCACTCCCGACACGGAGGTGACGCCCGTCCCGTGGGCGTCGCACCGAGAGGGCCGCCGCCGGCAGGCCATGGCACACCGACGGCGCTCCGCGGCGGCGCTGCCACGGCGCGTTTGCATGTGCCCGGACAGTAACGACCCGATCCGCTCAGCGGAAGACCTCGTTCAGGATCCGGGCACGGATGGGGACTTGATCCCGGAATGCGCTCCGCCCCGCGGCGGCGTCCCCCCGCCGCCCGCGGGACGGGCCCCGGACGGGTCCCCGGGACGGGGCCGCCCGGGACGCGCGCCGCGGGCGGGGCTCAGCGCATCCGCGTCGCCCACTCCTGGACCTTCTTGATCCGCTCCCGGATCTGCCCGGCCGTCGCCTCGGCGCTCGGCGGGCCGCCGCACACCCGGCGCAGCTCGGTGTGGATGACGCCGTGCGGCTTGCCGCTCTGGTGGACGTACGCGCCGACCATCGTGTTGAGCTGCTTGCGCAGCTCCATCAGCTCCTTGTGGGAGACCACCGGCCGCCGCTCGGCGGGCAGTTCGAGGAGGTCGGCCTCCTCCGCGGGCTTCTGCCTGCTGTGGGCGATCTGCCGGGCCTGCCGCTTCTGCAGGAGGAGCCGCACCTGGTCGGGCTCCAGCAGGCCGGGGATGCCGAGGTAGTCCTGCTCCTCCTGGCTGCCCGGGTGGGCCTGCATGCCGAACTCGGCGCCGTTGTACATCACCCGGTCGAAGACGGCGTCGGACTCCAGCGCCTCGAAGGGCAGCATGTCCTGCTCGCCGGTGTCCTCGTCCTGCTGCTTGTTCGCCTCGTCGAGCTCCTTCTCGGACTCGGCGTACGGGTCCTCCTCGCCCTGCTTCTTCGGCCGGTCGAGGACGTGGTCGCGTTCGACCTCCATCTCGTTGGCGAAGCCCAGGAGCATCGGGATCGTGGGGAGGAACACGGAGGCGGTCTCACCGCGCCGCCGGGACCGGACGAAACGCCCCACGGCCTGGGCGAAGAACAGCGGTGTGGAGATCGTCGTGGCGTACACGCCGACCGCGAGCCGCGGCACGTCGACGCCCTCGGACACCATGCGGACGGCGACCATCCACCGGTCGTCGCTCTCGCTGAACTCGTCGATCCGCTTGGAGGCGCCCGCGTCGTCGGAGAGGACCAGCGTCGCCCCCTGCCCGGTGATCTCCCGGATGAGCTTGGCGTACGCGCGTGCGGACTCCTGGTCGGAGGCGATGACGAGGGCGCCGGCGTCGGGAACGGCCTTGCGGACCTCGGTGAGCCGCCGGTCGGCGGCGCGCAGCACGTTCGGCATCCACTCCCCCCTCGGGTCGAGGGCGGTGCGCCACGCCTGCGAGACGGCGTCCCTGGTCATCGGCTCGCCGAGCCGGGCGGCCACCTCGTCGCCCGCCTTGGTGCGCCAGCGCATGTTGCCGCTGTAGCTGAGGAAGATGACGGGGCGGACGACGCCGTCGGCGAGGGCGTTGCCGTAGCCGTACGTGTAGTCGGCCGCCGACCGCCTGATGCCGTCGTTCCCCTCCTCGTAGGTGACGAAGGGGATCGGGTTGGTGTCGGAACGGAACGGCGTACCGGTCAGCGCGAGGCGCCGCGTCGCCGGCTCGAACGCCTCCAGGCACGCCTCGCCCCAGGACTTGGAGTCGCCGGCGTGGTGGATCTCGTCCAGGATGACGAGGGTCTTGCGCTGCTCGACGCGGTTGCGGTGCAGCATCGGGCGCACGCCGACACCGGCGTAGGTGACGGCGACGCCGTGGTACTCCTTGCTGAGCGGGCCCGCGCTGTACTCGGGGTCCAGCCTGATGCCTATGCGCGCGGCGGCGGCCGCCCACTGCTTCTTCAGGTGCTCGGTCGGGGCGACCACCGTCACCTGCTGCACGACGTGGTGGTGCAGCAGCCAGGACGCGAGGGTCAGCGCGAAGGTCGTCTTTCCGGCGCCGGGGGTGGCGACGGCGAGGAAGTCCCGGGGCTGCTCCTGGACGTACCTGTCCATCGCGGCCTGCTGCCAGGCGCGCAGCTTGCCGGCCGTGCCCCAGGGGGCGCGGCCGGGGAAGGCGGGAGAGAGGTGATGGGAGGCGGTAGTAGTCACGGTCTCCGATTCGGTGCTCTCGGACGCATGGGGTGCGCACGGCCGACGTACGACAACCGGGCCACCCTACCGGTGCCCCNCCCGCCCCCGCCCGGGACGGCGCCGGGCCCCGCGGAGTGCGAGCGGCGTCACACGGCGGGTCGGCGGAGCCGCCCGGCGGGCGTCGCACGGCCGGTTCGCGGAGCCGCCCGGCGATGCTCTTCACCTCGTCCTCCCGGCCCGTGGCGACATCGGCGACCGGCCGTTCGGCCGCGTCGACGTCGGCGTCGGCGTCGGGCCGGAAGTCCACTCCGTCGACGGCGAGGAAGGGACCGTCGCGAAGACACCGGTTCACGGCCGTACCGCGAGGGTGCCGCCCCGTGAGGTCGCTCCGGTACCGGACCTCGGGGCCGCTCCGGTACCGGACCCCGGCGTCGTTCCGGTGGCAGACCTCGGGGTCAGCCGGTCCGCGCGGGCCGCACCCGGGACGCCACCCACGCCCCCACCAGCGCCACCACCGCCATCGGGAGGAACACCGCCGCGAAGGCCGCCGGGTGCGAGGCGGCCGGCTCCGCGCCGGGCAGGGCGTGGCCGCCCACCGCGCCGCCGCCCAGCGCGGTGAAGGCCGCGCCGCCCGCCGCGAGGAGCATGACGTTCGCCAGGCCGTCGGAGATCTGGAGCGCCGCCGAGTTCGTACCGGCCTCCCCCGGCGCGGACAGCTTCAGCAGCAGCACGCTCGTCGCGGAGATCACCATGCCCATGCCGAAGCAGCCGAAGCCCCAGGCCACCCCCACGATCCACACCGGCACCACCGGGACCAGCACGGACGGCACGGCCGCGATCGCCGCCGCGACCAGCAGCATCCCCAGCACCATCAGCCGCTCCTGGTACGGCTCCGCCCGCGGCCGCGACTGGAGGAACGACCCCAGCGCCCACGCCGCCCCGCCCACGGCCAGCGACAGTCCGGCGAGCGTCGGGCTCAGCCCCCGCTGGGTGACCAGCATCAGCGGCACGAACGACTCCGCGGAGATGAACGCGCCCGCCGCGACCCCGCGCAGCAGCACCACCGACGGCAGCCCGCGCGCCGCCCGGTAGGTGCCGCGCGGCATCAGTCCGCGCACCGCCGGCACCAGCAGCGCCACGCCCGCCGCGGCGGGCAGCACCGACAACCAGCGCAGGTCCTGCCCCGCGTACTGGAGGAGTCCGGCGCCCACCGAGATCCCGAGCGCCAGCCGCAGCCGCCGCACTCCCGGAGCCGGGGCCTCCGCCTCCGGATCGGCGGGTCCGGAGGCCATGCGGCGGATCGCCGGCAGGGCGAGGACGAGCGGCGGCACGACGAGCACCGGTATGCCGAGGAACACCCACCGCCAGCCCAGCCGCTCGGTCACCGTCCCGGCGGCGAGCGGCCCCACGACGGACGGGATGATCCAGCTCGCGGAGAACGCCGCCATGATCGCCGGCCGCAGCCTCTCCTCGTACGCCCGGCTCACCACCACGTACAGCGCGACGATCACCAGTCCGCCGCCGAGGCCCTGCACGGCCCGTCCGAGGACGAACGGCCACATCGCTGCGGCCGTACCGGACACCACCAGGCCCGCCCCGAAGGCGCCGATCCCGGTTGCGAGCGGACCCAGCGGCCCCCGCCGATCGGCCCACTGCCCGGCCAGCACCATGCCGAAGAGACTGGTCGTGAAGTACGCGGAGAACGCGAACGCGTACAGCGGCACGCCGTCCAGCTCCCGCGCCGCGACGGGCATCGCCGTCCCGACGGCGGTCGCCTCGAACGCGATCAGCAGCACGACGGACACGATGCCGATGCTCAGCGCCCGGTGCTCCCGGCCCATCACACCGCCGCCGCCCTTCTCCGGGGCGGCGGACGAGTCGGCGGTGGCGGCGGTGCGGGCGGTGTCGGGCGGGTCCAGGGCGCTCATGACCTCCAGGGTAAGAGGCATGGACCGGGTTGACTCCTGTAAATCGACGGGGCCGGCCTCAGCCTTTGGCCGTACGCCCCCGGGGGGACGCCCCCCGCCCCGCCACGGCCGACACACCGGGCCGGGCCGTGGCGGGGCGATGCGGTACGGGCACGCTCAGGCGCCCGCGCCCTCGAACGCCCGCTGGAGCGCCCCGATGTCGAGCTTCTTCATGCTCATCATGGCCTCGGCGGCACGCCTGGCCTTCTCCCGGTCGGGATCGGTCATCATCTCCTCCAGGACGCGCGGGGTGATCTGCCACGACAGGCCGTACCTGTCCTTGAGCCACCCGCAGGGTCCCTCCTGGCCGCCCTCGCCGAGCCGGGACCAGAAGTAGTCGACCTCCTCCTGGTCCTCGCACGCCACGGAGAGGGAGACGGCCTCGTTGAACGTGAACTCGGGCCCGCCGTTCATCGCGATGTAGCGCTGCCCCGCGAGCTCGAACTCGACGGTCATCACGCTGCCCGCCGGCATCGGGGTCCCCTCGGGGTAGCGGGCGACCTTCACGATCCGCGAATCCTCGAAGATCGAGGTGTAGTGGTTGGCCGCCTCCTCCGCCTCGCTGTCGAACCAGAGGTACGGCGTGATCTTCTGCTGCATGACGGGCTCCTTCCGTCCGTGTGCCCTCACACGAGTAGACCGACCGGAGTCCCGAAACTCATCCCGCCGTACGCCGGATGCACACGCCCGTCAGCCGTCGGAGGCGTCCGGCAGCTCCTCGACCACGAACGACCCCCTCGCCCGGACGGTCACGACCAGCTTCCGCTCGCGCAGGATGCCCAGGGCCCGGCGCACGGTGTTGGAACCCACACCGTATTCCTGGGAGAGGAGAATCTCCCCCGGGAGCCGGGAGCCGGGAGCCGGGAGCCGGGAGCCGAGCGCGAACCCGATGCCCTCGGCCCTGTACGATCCACTATTCCTCCCTATCACCCACCTGCAGCTGCATTTGCCGTAAAACCTGACGCGGACGGGGCCTCCTCAGATACGTACCGCAGAGGAAGGCCCCGTCCCCGCACACGCCTGATGCCTCGACGTCATTCGTCCCGCCGCATCTCACTCCACGGAAAGCGACACGCCCCAAGCCGTACCCATCGTCGCCCACTCACCCCTTGCCGGGCTTCACCACGGGAGCTCCCTGGAGGGGCTTGTTCTCGCACCCGAGGGCTTCGGTGGCCCGCTGGGCCATGGCATAGAGGAACGCAACCTGCCGCTCCTTCGTCCCGGCTTCCGGACGCTTCCCATCGCTCACCGGACTGGCCAACCGCCCCCGCAGCAGCACCTGCCGGGAGTCAGCTGCCAAGCTTCCGGAAATCCGGCACTCCGTGGCGAGTTCGGCGATGATCCCTGTGGACTCGGCCAGGACACCACCCACCCGGTATTCGGTCCACTCGTCAGTATGAGGACGACCTTTGGCCGGTCCGCCGGATGCCGACCAGAAGAAGCTGACGTGCACACTCTTGACATCAGTTCCCGACCGAGAAGAGAAGAAGCAGACATCCACAGGAAGGGTCGACCTCTTGGAGCCCTTTTGTTGCAGGTCCTTCCTGAGCCGCTCCGAAAAATCCGTCGTCGTCTTGAACCACTGGCTGTCAAAGCCGTCCGCGCCAATCATCCGCTGCAGCACCTCGCCTTCCTGCGAGGAGTCCTTCACCTCACAGATGTGACGGGCCGGAGCAGGTGATACGTCGGACGCACAGGACGCCACAAGGAGTGACAGCAGCGAAAGCGTCACCGCACACACATTTCGCTTACCCCGGCGGCTGCAGGTGCGCCTGCGCATCAAGTCTCCCTCTGCGCCGCGTCGTACTCCTGCCGCGTCACGGCGAACGGCCGGATGGAGGCGTTGGCGCCCTCCCCACCTCCAGTCGCCACTGGTGGAAACGGTCTGCACCTCGCAGGCGAAGATGTCCTCAAGCGTTCTGAACTTCGCCGCGGCGCTCTTCCGTGCACCGGCGGCCCTGGTGAGGACGGAGAAGTCCGTCTCCAGGATCTCTTGGTATGTGGGCACGTCTCCCCCTACAGCCCCGAAAGCTTCGACTGCGGTCGCTGGATGGTGTGGTGGATGCCGACGTCGGTGCTCCCCAGGATCGTGGCGGTGCTGTGTAACTGCTCCTTGTGCGCCGTCAGGCGTCCGGTGAGGCGTTTGACCCGGTCCTCCCACTTCTCGTGGGACTTCTGCAGGCCGACGGCCGTGTCCCAGCCGGTCAGGACGTGGCGAACGGGCGGAAATCCGGCGGAACATGGGAGTGAAAGCCAGGCGACCGCTCCTTCGCACTCTTCGTGGAAGTGCGCGAACCCGATGCCCTCGGCTCCGTACGAGCCGCCGCTCTCCTCCTCCACACGCCTGCATCTGCACCTGCCGTGTAACCAGCGCAAACGGGACCTCCTCAGATACGTACCGCAGAGGAAGGCCCCGTCCCCGCACACGCCTGATGCCTCGACGTCATTCGTCCCGCCGCATCTCACTCCACGGAAAGCGACACGCCCCAAGCCGTACCCATCGTCGCCCGCTCACCCCTTGCCGGGCTTCACCACGGGAGTTCCCTGGAGGGGCTTGTTCTCGCACCCGAGGGCTTCAGTGGCTCGCTGGGCCATGAGGTAGAGGAAGGCCACATGCCGCTTCTGCGTTTCGGGGTCCTCACTCCCCATGTTCACAGTGTTCCCCAGCGTGAACCGTAGTTGGGCCCGCCGGGACGGTTCCGCCAAGTCACCGGGCAGTCTGCAAACCACACGGAACTTGGCGATGATGTCCGTCGTCTCGGCGTGGACACCGTTGACCGTGTAGTGCGTGTAGTCCTCCGGTGGGACGCCACTCCGATCCGCTAGGCCAGGCGATGTCCAGGCGAGGTCGATGGTCAAACGCCTAGACTCTTGCGGGGGCTCGGGAACGTAATGACACAACTCGTTCCCGCTTACGGAGGACCCCGGCTTCATCTGCCGGAGCTCCTGTTCGAGTCGTTGCTGAAGGCGCCTCCCCGACGTCGAATATGCCCGATCGAACCGTTCCGACCGCAGCACGGTCTGCAACAACCTCGCCTCGGCCGTCCCCTCAGCGATGTCACAGAGACGCTTTGAGGCAGCGGTCGGCGCGGGCGCGGGCTCGGCATCACACGACGTCACCAGTACGGCAAGCACCAGAAGCCCGGCGAGACGGATACGACGCATACGCTGATCAGCCCCTCGGCGGACGAAGGTGTTGTGCGGCATTGTTGAGCCCTTGATCGAAGGCGACGTTGGCTCCGTCCTGTGCCGTCTTGTAGGCATCCGAATCCTTGATGGACTCACGATTACCCCAGTTGTGCAGCATCTTGTTGAGACCGTCCTTTTCCGCTCCGTAATTCTCACTACGGTCGTCCGTGGCGTCTTCCTCGTTGTCCTCCTCTTGCTTCTTCTGCCAGTCAAAGCCGATGGTGTCGACCAGCGAGCTGGCTGCGGAACCCACGATCGGGATCTCTCCGACGAACGCGTTCACACCGTTGACGGTGTACGTCGTGGTCTTCTCCGCCCAGTCGTCCTTTTCATCGTGTCGGTCGGCGATGACGTCCTCACCGATGCCGCTGAGCACGCCGAGGGCATGGCCGATGTCCTTGGTCTCCGCGTTCCAGGCAGCGCTCTCGCCGGGCACATTTCCGGCGAAACTGGGGAGCTGATCGAGCAGGGAAGCCGAGTAGACGCGTTCGGCGGTGTGGAGCAGCGAGAAAGCGTACGGATCGTCCGCGAGGCCACGCGTCACGCGGACCAGGCTGGCCTGGCCGACGGCGATCTGGTAGCCGCCCTGGTCGGAGCGAACGACCGATTCCTCGCCCCTGACACCGCCGAGGTTCTGCCCCTCGAAGATCACATGGGTGTCGGCCACGTAGTCCGCGAGGGCCCTGGCCATGGGGGTCCGAAGGTCGTTCAGCTCCTCCGGAAGTTCATGGCCCTTCATATCCGCGTCGAGCATCTTGACGGCGTGGTGCATCACCCGGGCCTGCCCCTCCGTGTGCGTTCCCGGCGGGCCTGCGTCATGGCCGGGCGGGTGCCCGGTCGCCGCGGCCTGAAGCGCCGCACCGAGACCGGCCGACGACGACCCGCCCCAGTCGCGCTCGGTGAGGAGGTGCTTGAGGTGGTCGTTCTCGTTTCCCGGAGCCTTCGGGTCGAGGAAGTACTCGGCCGCTTCCGGGTTCTTGCTCATGACGGTGAGAAGGCCGGCGAGCGGGTCGGCCGCGAAGTCCGCGCGCCCGGCGCCGTCCGCGTCGTGCCACAGTTCGAGCCCGTTGCCCTCGGCGTCGAGAATTCCCTCACCCACGTCGTTGAGGAACTGCTTTCCATAGCCTCCGCCTTCGGACATCAGAGTCACGAGGGTCTGGTAGCCGCGGGCGCTTCCATCCTTGTCCATCGGCTTGTCGCCGGCATTCCGCAACTCGACGAGGAAGGCCTTGTACATGTCGGAACTCGGGTCCTTGGTCCCCGTGCCGAGCGTCGAAGCGAGACTTGCGCTGATCGACTCGTAGAGCTTCTTGTCCCCCGCCGAGACGCCGGATTCCCGCGCCGCCAGCATCATCTGGTCGGCCAGTTGCAGAGTGTCCTTCCCGCCCAGCCCGTACAGGAACGCCTCGCTGAAACGCTTGTCATGGGCGTTCGCACGGAGGAGGTTCCGATACTGCTCCAACTCCTCCGACGACGCCTTTCCGGAGCGCACCTTCTGGGTCAGGAGGAGGGCCTCGACGGCCTCCACGTCACCGACGGGGCGCAGGTTGAACCCGGAGGGCGCGGTGCCGTCCGCACCGGAGGCGCTGAGCAGGGCCCTCTTCACGTCCTCGTCGTAGTCGTTGACCGCCTTCACGGCACTGGTGATGTTCCTCGTGTACGACTGCTCGACCTCGCGGAGGTCGGGCTGGTGTCGGACACTGTTCGCCGTTGCGGCATCGACCTTGCTGTAGTCGAAGCTCGCGACGCCTCCCTCGGAGACTTTCATGCCCGCGTCGACGGCGTCGGCGACGGCCGATTTGACCTGGGCCTTCAGCCGTACGAGCGTGCTGTGGGCGTCGCGTAGGACCGACTCCATCGCGCGGGCTTCCCGGTACGCCGCCGCGTACTCCTGCCGGGTCACTCCGAGCGGCTGGAGGGACGCGTCGGCGCTCTGCCCACGCCAGTCACCACCCACCGACAGGCTCTTGACGCCTTGTTCGTAGGAGTCCGCCAGCTTCTTCAGGTCGGTGGCGGTCCGCTTCCAGCTGTCCGCCGCGCTGGTGAGGACGGACAGGTCCGTCTCCAGGATCTGCTGATAGGTCGGCACGTCTCCCCTTACAGGCCGGTGAGCTTCGACTTCGGCGTCTGCAGCCCCTGGCCCACGTCGAGGTCGGTGTTGAGCAGGTCCTTGGCCGCACCCCGCAACTGCGTCGCGTTGGTGGAGAGCCGCCCCACGAGGCGGGTGACCTGGTCCTCCCACTTCTCATGGGACTTCTTCAGGCCGGCGGCCGTGTCCCAACCCTCGAAGGCACGAGCGGCGGCGGTCATGGTCGCGTCCACCGTGTCGCCCGCCTCACGCGTGGGCTTCACCAGGTCCTTCTCGATCGTCTCGGCGAACTTCCGCTTCTTCGCCGGAGCGGACTTCAGGTCCGGTGCGCCGCCGCCTCCGCCTGCGGGCGCGAGCTGGTTGAGCCGCATGGCGGTTCGGCGTTCGAGTGCCGCCTGCTTGAGGTCGTTCCACTCTTCCTCGAACGACATCGTCCCCCCTTGGTCGGTCGCGGATTCCAACCCTAGGGGGTCCCGGAGCCGCCGCCCGCCGGGATCTGCGACTCCCGGCGCGGTGCCGCGGCGCCGATGGCCGGAACCACGCGGGCACCGACCGGATCCGTACGCGCCCCGGGGCGGTCTCGCGACGCGGGGCAGGTCCGAGGAGGGCACGGCGACGCCCTCCCGAAGGGTCGTACGGCCCCCGGCGGGACCGGGCAACCGCCGCCCTCGCGGCGAAGGAACCAGCCGCGTCCCGCTCCCCGGTCGGCTCCGTGTCGCGGGCGCCCGGGGCCTTCGGCGGCGTCGCCGCACGTGGGCGGCGTCGTTCAGCGGACCAGCCGGGTCAGGTCGACGTCCAGGTCGAAGGGCACCGGTGCCTTGACCCGTTCGCGGTGGATGCCGGTGGCGACGTACGCCCGCGTGGTGTCGTCCAGCTCGTAGGAGTGGACGACGGGGAGGCCGTGCTCCTCCTCGATCCGCCAGAAGTGCCGGATACCGGCGCGGGCGTACGTGAAGGGCTTGGTCTCCCGGTCGCGTTCCCGGGACTCCTCGGAGACGACCTCGACGACCAGGTCCCCCTCATGGGGCAGGAAACGGGTGCGGTCGGGGTCGTACGCGACGTCGGCGGCGACCACGTCCGGCTCAAGGCGGCTCTTCGTGCTCAGCCGCACGGTCATCCGGGCCTCGACGGTACGGCCGGGGGGCGCCTGCTGTTCGAGGACCGCAGTGAGGCGGCGCACGACCCGGTCGTGCCAGGAGCGCTGGGGACACAGCGCGAGGACCAGCGCTCCGTCGATCAGTTCCGTGCGGCGGGGGAGGTTCGGGATGTGGTCGAGGTCGTCGGCCTCCCACCCGCTGTCACGCGGCGGGTGGAGCCAGTCGGGAAGGGTGGCGGTCATGGCGTCCTCCAGGAGACGCACCGGCCGGCCCGACCGGCCGGGGCCTCGCCGTCAGGGGAGTACCGGCTCGCGCGGCGCCGCCCCCTCGGGCCCGTGGGCGCCGGGCGGGGGCGGCGCGGTCGCTCACGAGGGGNGGACCACCGCGGACTGGGGGCGGATGGGGAGGCGGTTGACGGGGCGGCCGGTGGCGGCGCGGACGGCCGAGGCGATGGCGGCCGGGGAGGTGACCACCGGGACCGCGCTCGCCGCCTTCGCGCCGAACGGGGCGACCACGTCCCGCTCCTCGACCAGTTTGACGATGCGGATGTCCGGGGCGTCCAGCGCCGTCGGCAGGGTGTAGCCCGTCAGGTCCGGGTGGCGGACCAGGCCGCGCGGGGTGCGGAGGTTCTCGGTGAGGGCCGCGCCCAGGCCCTGGGTGACGCCGGCCTCGATGCGGGTGGCGAGCTGCGCCGGGTTCAGGACGCGGCCCACGTCCTGCGCGACGGCCAGCTCGACGACCCGTACGGAGCCCAGCTCCACGTCCACGTCCACCACCGCGCGGATCGCGCAGAACGCCAGGCCCACGAACGCGTCGCCCTGCCCGGCCTCGTCCAGCGGCTCCGTCGGGTGGGGGCGGCACTGGGCCGTCGCCCACAGCTCCTTGCCCTCCAGCGTCTCGGCGACCGTGGTGGACAGGACCCCGTCGTACGAGGTGATCCGGCCGTCGGCGATCTGGAGCAGCTCCGTCGACATGCCGAACTTGTGCGCCAGCGGCTGGAGGAGCTGCGTGCGGACCATCTTCGCCGCGCGCTCCACCGCGCCGCCCGACACCCACGTGTGGCGGCCGTGCGCCGCCGGGCCCGCCGGCGGCTGGTCCGTGTCCACCGGCGCCACCCGCACGTCCTCCACGCCCAGGACCTCCTGGACGATCTGGCGGGCCAGCGTCGTGAAGCCCTGGCCGGTCTCCACGGCGGCGCACAGCACCGTCGCCACGCCGTCCTGCACCTTCACCGTCGCCGTCGACACCTCGTCCGTGCCCTCGGCGCCCAGCATGTGCACCATGCCCAGCGCGTAGCCGACGCCCCGCCGGACCGCGCTCGGCTCGCCCGCGCCCTCCGGCCCGCCCGGCAGCAGCCAGTCGTCCTCCGGGGCGTCCGCCGGGAGCGGTGGCAGCGGGTGCTCCCGTACCGCCGCCAGGAGTTCGGCGACCGGTGCCGGGCACGTCACCGTCTGGCCCGTCGGCAGCAGGTCGCCGGTCGCCAGGACGTTGCGCATGCGCAGCTCGGCCGGGTCCAGGCCCAGTCTCGCCGCCAGCTTGTCCATCTGGCCCTCGTACGCCGCGCACACCTGCATCGCGCCCTCGCCGCGGACGTGCCCGGCGGGCGGGTTGTTCGTACGGACGACCCAGCCCTCGACGAAGGCGTGCGGGACGACGTACGGGCCGCAGGCGAAGGAGACGGCCGCGGCCAGGGAGTCCGAGGAGGCGTCGGCGTACGCCCCGCCGTCGAGGAGGATCTGCGCCTCCACCTTCACCAGGCGGCCCTCGGCGTCCGCGTGGTGGCGGTAGCGCAGGAGCGTCGGGTGGCGGTGGGCGTGCCCGAGGAACGACTCCTCGCGGGTCGCGGCGAGCTTCACCGGCGCGCCCGTCCGCAGGGCCAGCAGGCCGAGCGGGATCTGGAAACCGGGGTCCTCCCGGTCGCCCATCGCGCCGGGCACGCCCGTCACGACGATCCTCACCCGCTCCGGCGGCAGGCCGAAGCACGCGGCGGCCAGGTCGCGGTCGGTGTGGGGGTCGGTGGACGCCGTGTAGATCTCGACGCCGCCGTCCGGGCGCGGCACCGCGAGACCGGCCTCCGCGCCGATGGGCGCCGGGTCCTGGCGGCCGATGCGGTACAGGCCCTCGACGATCACCTCGCCGGTGACGTCCGGGTCTCCGAAGCGCAGGGGGATGTGGCGGATCAGGTTGCCGTCCGGGTGCAGCGGCGGGGCGGAGAACGCCTGCTCCGGGTCGGTGACCGGTTCCAGCACCTCGTAGTCGACGATGATCGCCGCCGCCGCCAGCCGGGCCGTGTCCGGGTGGTCCGCGGCCACGGCCGCGATGGCCTCGCCGTGGTGGCGGACCACGTCGGCGGCGAAGACGGGGCGGTCGGCGATCGTCCTGCCGTACGCCGCGTCGCCCGGTACGTCCGCGTGGGTCACCACGGCCCGCACGCCGGGCATCGCCGCCGCGGCGGAGGTGTCGACGGACCGGATGCGCGCGTGCGGGTGCGGGGAGCGGAGGATCGCCGCCCACAGGAGGCCCTCGGCCCACAGGTCGGCGGCGTACGGGAAGGTGCCCGCCGCCTTGGCGGGGGCGTCGGCCGACGGCAGCGACGCGCCGAGCCCGCGGACGGGCGGCTCCTGCTCCTGTTCCTGCCGGGGGACCTCGACCGCCGGGATGGCGGTGGCCGCGTCGTTGCTCACGCCGTGCCTCCGTCGTGCGGATGGGGGACCTGGTGCGGGATGCGGACCTCGGGGCCGCGCTGGTCGGCCGGGTCGCCGGCCGCTCCCGGCCTTCCGGCGGCGCGTTCCGCGACGACCTCCCGTACGGCCCTGAGGGCGCCCTGGTAGCCGGTGCAGCGGCACAGGTTGCCGGACAGCGCCTGGCGGGCCTCCACGTCGCTGGGCGCGTGGTTGCCCTCCAGCAGGTCGTGCACGGTCATCGCCATGCCGGGGATGCAGAAGCCGCACTGGACGGCGCCGCAGCGGGTGAGGGCGCGCTGCACGTCGGAGGGCTCGCCGTCGACGGCCAGGCCCTCGACGGTGCGGACCTCGCTCCCCTCGGCGGTCGCGGCGGGGACCAGGCAGGAGGCGACGAGGCGGCCGTCGACCTGGACGTTGCACGCCCCGCACTCGCCCTGCGAGCAGCCGTCCTTCGCGCCGGCCAGGCCGAGGCGCTCGCGCAGCACGTACAGCAGGGACTCGCCGATCCACGCGCCGGTGACGGGGCGGTCGGCGCCGTTGACCCGCAGGACGTACGAGACGTGCGGGTGCTCCTCGCTCGCCGCCTCGCCGGGGGCGGGCGGGGCGGNGNNCGCCTCGCCGCTGTCCCTTNGCCGGGGGCGGCATCACCGGGGGTCGTCTCGCCGGGGGCGGCATCACCGGAGGTCGTCTCGTCGGGGGCGGCATCACCGGAGGCCGTCTCGTCGGGGGCGGCATCACCGGGAGCCGCGTCGCCCGGGGCGGGCCGGTCCTCGGGCACGACGTGGCCCGGGGCCGGTTCGTCGTGTCCCGCCCGGCCGGCCACCTGCCCGCCGGGCGCGGCGCGGTCGGGGGCCGCCCGGTCGTGCACCGGCTCCGCCTGAGCGTGCACCGGCTCCGCCCGGTCGGAGGTCTCGGGCGCCGGCGCCGGGTCGGATGCCGGCTCGCCGGGTGCGGCCCGGCCGTACGCCGCGGGGCCGGCGACAGCGGGCGCCTCCACGGACCCGGCGGCCGGGGTGCCGTCGGCGTTCCCGGCCGGAGCCGGTTCGGCGACCGCGCCGGCGGCGGAGTCCGGTCCGGGAACCATGCCGGATGCGGCGGCCGTGCCGGACGCGGGGGACGGCCCGGGGGCGGAGGACGGTCCGGGGGTCTTGGACAACGACGACCCTGTCGCATAACCACGCAAGTNGNGNGNNNNTGTGNGGNGGNNNACGGTCCGGGGGCGGGGGCGCCGCCGTCCGCGCCGGCCGCCGGGTCGCCGGTCATGGGGCCGCCGTCGGCTCCGTGGCCTCCGTCGGCCTCGGCCGGATCCGCCCCGGCGGGGCCGCCGGCCTGCTCGTCGGACACGGCGGAGGGCTCGTGGGAGACCGCCGGCGCGGGCTGCGACTGCGGGGCGACCTGCGGCTGCGGCTCGGCCTGGAACCGCGGCTCGGCCTGCGGCTGCGGGGCGACCGCCCAGGGGGCCGGGGCGCCGCCCGGCAGCGTCGCGGGGGCGCCGCCGGCCGTCCACAGGGGGCCCGGTGCGGGCGCCCCTCCCTCGGCGGCCGGGGCGTCGGCGGGAGCCGGCGCGGCCGTCCCGTACTCGTACGCGTACGGATGGACGGGGCCGGGAGCCGGCGCCCGCCCGGACGGAGCCGCCTCCGGGGCGTGCTCCGGCCCGTGGACGGGCGTGCCGTGCGCAGGCGTGCCATGCGCAGGCGTGCCGTGGACGGGCGTGCCGTGCGCGGGCGTGCCGTACTCCGACTCGTAGCCCTGCGGCGGCCGGTACCCCTGCTCCGGCTCGCCGTACGCCGGGGTGTACTCCGGCGCGGTGCCGAACCGCCCGGTGCCCATGCGGTACTCGCCCGACTCCTCGGGCAGGTCCCCCTGGGCGACCGGGATCGTCCAGTGGCCCGTCAGGTCGGCGGGCCCGGGGGCGGGAGGGTGCTCGGTGTCCGGGGCGGACGCGAAGTTCCAGTGGGCGGTGGCGTGCGGGTCGGCGATGTGCGGCGGTACGTAGCCGTGGCCGGGCGCCTCCAGCGGGGCGCCGTCCAGGGCGATGTCGGGCGGGAGGTGGACGAACGCCGTGGCGTCGCCGTCGTACTCCCCCTGCGGCGTCGGCTGCCAGCCTCCCCCGTCCCGCGCCCGCTCCTCGTTGCCGGTCTCGTCGGCGGTCACGACAGCGCCCTCCCCAGTGCTCGTCGGGCCAGCACGGACACCGTGCGGCGCAGTTGCAGTACGGCGGGCGGCAGCGGGGGCGGTGCCTCGCCCTCGGCGGCCGGCGGCTGGTCCGGGACGCAGGCCGCCGCGACGTACTCGCCGAACGCCGCGAGGGCCTCCGGCGCCAGCCCCCGCTCGCCGTCCCAGTCGACGAGCGAGGCGATCCACTGCTCGGCCTCCAGCGGGCGCAGCGGCATCGGCGCGATCGCCCCGACCGCGCAGCGCACCGCCCGCCGCGCCGGGTCCAGGACGACGGCGACGGAGGCGAGGGCGCGGCCCGGGCCGGTCCGCCCGGTGGCCTTGAGGAACACCTGCGGGGCGTGCAGCAGCGGCACCCGGACGAAGGCGACCAGCTCGCCCGGTTCGAGCATCGCGCGGCCGGCGAGCAGGTGCGAGACGGGGACCTCCCGGCCGCCGGACGGGCCGGCGACGACGAGGTCGGCCTCCAGGGCGGCCAGGACGGGCAGCGAGTCGCCGGTCGGCGCGGCGGTGACGACGTTGCCGCCGAGGGTGCCCGCGTTGCGGATCTGCGGCGGTCCCGCGGCGCGGGCCGCAGCGGCCAGGGCGGGGATGAGGGCGGCGAAGTCGGGGCGCCCCATGCGGGCGTGGGTGAGGCCGGCGCCGAGGAGGGCGTGGCCGTCCTGGTACTGCCACCCGCGCAGTTCGTTGATGCGGCCGAGGCCGACCAGGCCGGCGGGGCGCAGCCGGCCCTTGTTGACCGCGGCCATCAGGTCCGTGCCGCCGGCGACGGGCACGGCGGCGGGCATGGCGGCGAGCGCCGCCACGGCCTCGTCGAGCGAGGCCGGCAGCACGACGGAGCGCGCCGCCCTCGGTGCGTGCGTGGTCAACCCAGCTGCCCCTTCCCGCTGTCCCGGCCGTCCCGGCCGTGTTGCCGTACCGTACGCGCTCGCGGCCCGGACGTGGAAACTCTGGCACATCTTCGGGGACGGGCGGCGCGAGGGCCCGCGAGGGCGGGGCCGTCCGCGTCCCCGGAGCCGGGCGGACGGCCCGCTTCGCGGAGCCCCGCCACCGGAGGGGTGCCGGGACGCGGCGGGGCACCCGGCGCGGCGGAGTCACACGTTCGGGGCGCCCCCGGCCGGCCGGGGGCGNCNNGAACGCCGGTCCGCGGACGCGGCGGTCGGCACGGCGCCGCCGGGCACNGCGNGGNNCCCCGGCGCGCCCGGGGGCCCGTGTGCGGTCCGCGCGGCGGACCCGCGGCGCCCGGCGGCCGCCCGGGGGCCTCCCGCGGAAGGACGGCGGCCCGGAGGCCTACTTCTTGTCCTTGCCGCCCTTGTCCTTGTCGCCGCCCGCGCCCATGGAGTCGTAGATCTCCTTGCACATCGGGCAGACCGGGTACTTCTTGGGGTCGCGGCCGGGGACCCAGACCTTGCCGCACAGGGCGACCACGGGAGTGCCGTCGAGGGCACTCGCCATGATCTTGTCCTTCTGGACGTAGTGGGCGTAGCGCTCGTGGTCGCCGTCGCCGTGCGACACCTGCGGCGTCGGCTCCACGAGGGTGCCCGTACCTGCCCCGCGCTCGGGCTCGAGAGTGCTCATAACCGCCAAGGGTACTCATCCGGGCGCGGCTTCAGTTCAGGCTCGGGTCGTCCGGGTACGTCGCGATCATGGCGAGTTCGCTGCGCTGCCGCCTCAGCACGGCCCGCCACAGGTTCTCGGGGTCCGGGGACGACACGTCGCCCGGTTCGGACTCGACGACGAACCAGGCGCCGCCGCCCAGTTCCTCCTCCAGCTGGCCGGGCCCCCAGCCCGCGTACCCGGCGAAGATCCGCAGGCTGCCGAGGGCGGGGCCGAGCAGCTCCGGCGGGGCCTCCAGGTCCACGAGGCCGATCGCGCCGTGCACCCGGCGCCAGCCGAGGGGCCCCTCGTCGCCGGGGATCACCGCGACGCCGAGCGCCGCGTCGAGCGACACGGGCCCGCCCTGGAAGACCACGCCGGGCTCGCCCGCGAGGGGCGCCCAGGGCTCCAGGACGTCGCCCACGCCGACGGGGGTGGGCCGGTTGAGGACCACGCCGAGGGAGCCCTCGTCGTCGTGGTCGAGCAGCAGCACCACCGCCCGGTCGAAGTTCGGGTCGGCCAGCGCGGGGGTGGCGACGAGCAGCCGGCCCGCGAGCGAGGACACCTCCGTCATGCACACATGGTCCCGCATACCCGGCCCGCGCGGGGGGCGGCGGGGAGCGATCCGGCCGCCTTCCCGCGGCACGGCGGCCCGTCCGCCGCACGCGGCGGCGCACGCCCGGCCGGAAACAGGCCGTGACCGGGCGCGACACCTCCGGCACGGAGGGTGGCGAGTCGGGTTCCTCACGTCTTCCGCCGCTCTGCCGCCTTACGGGTCGGGGGCGAAAGCCCTTTACGCTTTTGTCTGGCCCCTGCCCGACCACATCCGGAACGCGAGATACATGACCGGCACAGACGATGTACTGCTTGTCCACGGCGGCACTCCGCTGGAGGGCGAGATCCGCGTCCGCGGCGCGAAGAACCTCGTGCCCAAGGCGATGGTCGCCGCCCTGCTCGGCAGCGGACCCAGCCGGCTGCGCAACGTGCCGGACATCCGCGACGTGCGGGTGGTCCGCGGGCTGCTCCAGCTCCACGGCGTGACCGTCCGCCCCGGCGACGAGCCGGGCGAACTGGTGATGGACCCGACGTACGTCGAGTCGGCGAACGTCGCCGACATCGACGCCCACGCGGGCTCCTCGCGCATCCCGATCCTGTTCTGCGGCCCGCTGCTGCACCGGCTCGGGCACGCGTTCATCCCCGGGCTGGGCGGCTGCGACATCGGCGGACGGCCGATCGACTTCCACTTCGAGGTGCTGCGGCAGTTCGGCGCGAGGATCGAGAAGCGCGAGGGCGGCCAGTACCTGGAGGCCCCCCGGAGGCTGCGCGGCACGAAGATCCGGCTGCCCTACCCGTCGGTGGGCGCGACCGAGCAGGTGCTGCTGACGGCGGTGCTGGCGGAGGGTGTGACGGAACTCTCCAACGCGGCCGTCGAGCCCGAGATCGAGGACCTCATCTGCGTCCTGCAGAAGATGGGCGCCATCATCGCGATGGACACCGACCGGACGATCCGAATCACCGGCGTGGACGAGCTGGGCGGCTACGCCCACCGCGCGCTCCCGGACCGCCTGGAGGCGGCGTCCTGGGCGTCGGCGGCGCTGGCGACCGAGGGCAACATCTACGTGCGCGGCGCGCAGCAGCGCTCGATGATGACCTTCCTCAACACGTACCGGAAGGTGGGCGGCGCCTTCGAGATCGACGACGAGGGCATCCGCTTCTGGCACCCGGGCGGCTCGCTGAACGCCATAGCCCTGGAGACGGACGTGCACCCGGGCTTCCAGACCGACTGGCAGCAGCCGCTGGTGGTGGCGCTGACGCAGGCCGCGGGCCTGTCGATCGTCCACGAGACGGTGTACGAGTCGCGGCTGGGCTTCACGTCGGCGCTGAACCAGATGGGCGCGCACATCCAGCTGTACCGGGAGTGCCTGGGCGGCTCCGACTGCCGTTTCGGCCAGCGGAACTTCCTGCACTCCGCGGTCGTGTCGGGCCCGACCCGGCTCCAGGGCGCCGACCTGGTCATCCCGGACCTGCGCGGCGGTTTCTCGTACCTGATCGCCGCCCTGGCGGCGCAGGGCACGTCGCGCGTCCACGGCATCGAGCTGATCAACCGGGGCTACGAGAACTTCATGCAGAAGCTGGTGGAGCTGGGCGCGAAGGTCGAGCTGCCGGGCGCCAGGGCCGTCTGACGGCGGAGCCGGGGGCGGCCCGCCCGGCGGCCCTCCCCCGGCCCGCGGCGGCCCTCCGGCGGTGCGCCGCCTTGCGTTCGCGACGACGACGGCCCCCCGGGTGAACGGGGGGCCGTCGTCGTCGCGCGGACCGCGCGGGGTCCCGGAAGGGACCGTGTACGGGCGGGAGAAGGGCGGTCGCCGTCCGGGGCGCCCGCCCCCTTCACACGCCCGCGGGGGCCTACTTGCCCTTGGCGGCTTCCTTGAGCTTCGAGCCCGCGGAGACCTTGACGCTGTAGCCGGCCGGGATCTCGATCGGGTCGCCGGTCTGCGGGTTGCGGGCGGTACGAGCGGCGCGGTGGGTGCGCTCGAAGGTCAGGAAGCCGGGGATGGTGACCTTCTCGTCACCCTTGGCGACGACCTCGCCGACGGTCTCGGCGAGCGCGGCCAGCACGGCGTCGGCGTCCTTGCGGGTCACCTCGGCGCGGTCGGCCAGGGCGGCCACCAGCTCACTGCGGTTCATGTTGTTACTCCCGTGTTCTTCTTGCCTGTGAGGCGTGAGATCGAAGCCGATGCTGCCAGGGCCCTAGGACAGTGCTCGGACCCGGGTCTGCCGTCAGACCCTCGCGCCCGAATACGCATCCTGCCCCCACCAGCGGCGGGAAAGCCAATCCGGCGCCCTCCGGCATCGTGCGGAGAGCACCGCGGCCCCGCCTCGGCGGGGTCCGGCCCGACCGCGCGCGCCGACCGCGCGAAGACGTCCCGGAGCCGAAGCGCAACCCTACGGGCGGATGCGGAAGCGCACGGTCCGCGACGCGCCGGGTGCCGCGCGACCGTGAGGGCCGTCACCCTCGGTGAGGGGCGTCAGAGGGGCTTCGCATCCGCCGCCGCGGCCTTCGCGGCGTTGCGTACGGCACCGGCCACGGCACCCGCGACCTTGTCGTTGAAGACCGACGGGATGATGTAGTTCGGGTTCAGTTCCCCGTCGGTGACGACGTCCGCCAGGGCGGTCGCCGCCGCGAGCATCATGTCGGTGTTGACCGTACGGGACTGGGCGTCCAGCAGGCCGCGGAACACGCCGGGGAACACCAGCACGTTGTTGATCTGGTTCGGGAAGTCGGACCGGCCGGTGGCCACCACGGCGGCGGTCCGGCGGGCGACGGCCGGGTCGACCTCGGGGTCCGGGTTCGCGAGCGCGAACACGATGGCGTCGTCGGCCATGGCGGCCACGTCGTCGCCGTCGAGGAGGTTCGGGGCGGAGACGCCGATGAAGACGTCGGCGCCGCGCACGGCCTCCTTCAGCGTGCCGGTGACGCCCTCGGGGTTGGTGTTGTCGGCGATCCAGCGCAGCGGGGACTCCGGCGCGGCGTCCACCAGGTCCTCGCGGCCGGCGTGGACGACGCCGTGGATGTCGGCGACGACCGCGTGCTTGACGCCCGCCGCGATGAGGAGCTTGAGGATGGCCGTGCCGGCGGCGCCGGCGCCGGACATGACGACGCGGACGTCCCCGACGTCCTTGCCGACGACGCGCAGGGCGTTGGTGAGGGCGGCGAGGACGACGATCGCGGTGCCGTGCTGGTCGTCGTGGAAGACCGGGATGTCCAGGGCCTCGCGCAGCCGCGCCTCGATCTCGAAGCAGCGGGGCGCGGAGATGTCCTCCAGGTTGATGCCGGCGAACCCGGGCGCGATGGCCTTGACGATCTCCACGATCGCGTCGGAGTCCTGCGTGTCGAGGCAGATCGGCCAGGCGTCGATCCCGGCGAACCGCTTGAACAGCGCCGCCTTGCCCTCCATGACCGGCAGGGCGGCCTTCGGGCCGATGTTGCCCAGGCCGAGTACGGCGGAGCCGTCGGTGACGACGGCGACGGAGTTGCGCTTGATGGTGAGGCGGCGGGCGTCCTCGGGGTTCTCGGCGATGGCCATGCACACGCGGGCGACCCCGGGCGTGTAGACCATGGACAGGTCGTCGCGGTTGCGGATGGGGTGCTTCGACGCCATCTCGATCTTGCCGCCGAGGTGCATCAGGAAGGTGCGGTCGGAGACCTTGCCGAGGACGACGCCCTCGATGTCGCGCAGTTTGCCGACGATCTCGTCGGCGTGCGTGGTCGAGGTGGCCGCGATGGTCACGTCGATCCGCAGCTTCTCGTGGCCGGAGGCGGTCACGTCGAGGCCGGTGACGGAACCGCCGGAGGACTCCACGGCCGTGGTGAGCTGGGAGACCGCCGTTCCGCTCGCGGGCACCTCCAGCCGGACCGTCATCGAGTACGAGACGCTGGGCGCCGTTGCCATGACCGGGTTCCTCTGCTTTCCCTGGGTTCGCTCTGGGTTCGCTGCCGTCCCGCGCGGCACGGACCGCGCGGGCCCTCCGATGGTCGCACCTACTCGCCGGTAGCAGATAATACGGTCGTTTTGCTCCCGGGCGTCCCCGCTCCGCCCCGCGGGAACGGCGATCGCGGGACCACGAGAACGGGACCACGAGAAAGCGGGTCCGCGTCGTCCGGGACGACGCGGACCCGCTGCCACGTTCAGCGACACCGGCCCGCCATGCTCGCCTCGCGGCAAGTGGTCGCTCGCGGCGACTAAGGTTGGGCCCGGGGGCTTGGATCGAGCCGGTGCCACCACCAGGCTAACAAACCCGCCGGGATTCGGTCGCGGTTCAGTCGCGCAGCAGGTCCGGCACCCCCGCGGCGTCCGGTTCGTCGCGCCGCCCGGCGACGACCGTCAGCTGCTGCGTGGCGCGGGTCAGCGCCACGTACAGCACCCGCAGGCCCGCCGGGGACTCGTCGGCGATCTCGGCGGGCGAGACCACCACCGTCGCGTCGTACTCCAGGCCCTTCGCCTCCAGGCTGCCCAGCGCCACCACGCGGTCGCCCAGCCCGGCGAGCCAGCCCGCCGCCTGCTCCCGCCGGTCCATGGCGACGACGACGCCCACGGTGCCGTCCACCCGCTCCAGGAGGCGGCGCGCCTCGTCCCGCACGACCCGGGCGAGGTCGCCGTCGCCCGCGGCGGTGAAGCGGGGCTCGACGCCCGTGGAGCGCACCGCGCGCGGCGACTCGGCGCCGGGCATGGCCAGGGCCAGGACCTTCGCGGCCAGCTCGGCGATCTCGGCGGGGTTGCGGTAGTTCACCGTGAGGGTGAAGCGGCGGCGCGGCCGGGTGCCCAGCGCCTCGTCGCGGGCCTGGGCGGCCTCGTCGGGGGCCGACCAGGACGACTGCGCCGGGTCCCCGACGACCGTCCAGGTGGCGTGCCGGCCGCGGCGGCCGACCATGCGCCACTGCATGGGCGTGAGGTCCTGCGCCTCGTCGACGATGACGTGCGCGTACTCGGTGCGCTCCTGGGCGAGCCGCTCGGCCCGCTCGCGCTGCGACTCCTCCCGCACGGGCATCAGCTCCTCCAGGCCGGTGAGCTGGTCCAGCGGGTCCGCCTCCCGTCTGCGGCGCGGCCGGGCGGGCGTGCCGAGCAGCGTGTGCAGCTCGTCGAGGAGGGCCACGTCGTGCACGGAGTACGCGTCGCGGCGCAGCGAGCGGGCGAGGCGGCGCACCTCGCCGGGGTTGAGGACGCGGCGCGACCAGCGGGCCAGGCGCCTCTCGTCGGCCATCGCGGCGAGCACCCCGCGCGGGGTCAGCTCGGGCCACCAGGCGTCGAGGAACCCGGTGAAGGAGTCCTCCGACGTGACGTCCTCGTCGAAGGAGGACCGCAGCTCGGCGGCGAGTTCCGGGTCGGTGTGGCGGGCGGCGGCGCCCGTCTTCGCGTACAGGGCGTCCAGGAGCAGGCGCCGGGCCCGCGGGCGGAGCAGGTTGACCGGGGCGGTGCCGCCGAGCACCGCGTGGCGGATCCGCCGCAGCTCCTCGGCCTCCAGCTCGACGCGCCGGCCGAAGGCGACCACGCGCAGCCGGTCGGGGGCCGTGCCCTGCTCCAGGGCGCCCCGGGCGGCCTTGCGCAGCACCTTCAGCATCCGGGAGGAGCCCTTGACCCGGGCGACGGCCGGTTCGTCGTACGCGGTGGCCTCGACGCCGTCGACCAGGCCGCCGACGGCGCGGACGGCGACCTGGCCCTCCTCGCCCAGCGACGGCAGGACGCCCTCGGTGTAGGCGACGAGCAGGGGCGTCGGCGAGACGACGAGGATGCCCCCGGCGTACCGGCGCCGGTCCTGGTACAGCAGGTACGCGGCGCGGTGCAGGGCGACGGCGGTCTTGCCGGTGCCGGGGCCGCCCTCGACGTACGTGACGGACGCGGCGGGCGCGCGGACGACGAGGTCCTGCTCGGCCTGGATGGACGACACGATGTCGCGCATCGTGTGGCCCCGGGCCCGGCCCAGCGCGGCCATGAGGGCGCCGTCCCCGACGACGGGCAGTTCGGCGCCGTCGAGCAGGGCGGTCAGCTCGGGGCGCATCAGGTCGTCCTCGACGCCGAGGACGCGGCGGCCCTTGGAGCGGATGACGCGGCGGCGCACCACCCGGCCCGGGTCGACGGGCGTGGCCCGGTAGAACGGCGCGGCGGCGGGCGCGCGCCAGTCGATGACGAGCGGGTTGTAGTCGGTGTCGAGTACGCCGAGGCGGCCGATGTGGAGCGTCTCGGCGATCTCGGCGGTGCCGTCGGGCCGTACGGCGTCGTCGGTGGGTTCGACGGAGGTGTACGCGCCGTCGGGGCCCTTCTGGCCGTCCTTGCCGCGCAGGAGGTCGATGCGGCCGAAGAGGAAGTCCTCGAACTCGCTGTTCAGGCGGTTGAGGTGGACGCCGGCGCGGAACACCTGCGCGTCCCGCTCGGCGAGCGCGCCGGGCGTGCCGACCTGGCCGCGCCGGGCGGCGTCGTGCATGACGAACTCCGCCTCGTGGATCTTCTCCTCGAGCCGGCGGTAGACCCGGTCCAGGTGGTCCTGCTCCACCGCGACCTCACGGTCCCGGACCGTGTCGACCACCCGGTCGGCTTCCTGCGCGGCCACCACGGCCCCCTTCTGACGTGCACTGGGCAGCCGTCGAGCGTACGCCACCTTTCGGCCCCGTGTCAGTCCGGCCGCCCCGGGGCGCCGCCGCCCGGCGGGCGCCGGGCGGCCCTCACCCGGCGCGCATCAGGGCGGCGTCCGCTTCCGGGAGCCACGCCCCGTCCGGCACGGCGAGCCAGTCCTCCTCGGCGGCGAGGCGGGCGGCGGCGGTGCGGAGCGCGTCCAGACCGGGGTGCTCCAGCCCCCTGCGCCACACGAGCGCCACCGGCGACAGGGGGACGGGGTCCACGAGCGGGCGCAGGACGGTGCCCGGCACGGGCGGGAAGCCGACCGCGGCGAGGACCGGGGTGCGGCTCCTGGCCATGACGCGGCGGAACTCCTCCACGCCGACCGCGAGCGGCGCGGGCGGGGCGACGCGGACGCCGTGCCCGGCGAAGAGCAGCGCGGCCAGGTCGGTCCACTCGCGGGTGCGGGGGTTGCCCGCCCCGGCGTACAGCGCCTGCCCGGCGAGGGCGGCCAGTCCGATCCGGTCGCGGCCGGCGAGCGGGTGGTCCTCGGGCAGGATCACGGCCATCGGCTCGTACCGTACGGCCTGCCAGGCGAGACGGGCGCGGACCGCCGGGTCGAGGCCGGCGACCCGGCCGAAGGAGGCGTCGAGGCGGCCGGCGAGGATCTCGGCGGCGGCGCCGGTCAGTCCGCTCTCGAAGCGGGCCATCAGCTCGCAGTCGGGCACCAGCGCGCGGGCCCGGTCCAGGACCCGGCCGCCGCTCATGCCGGGCGAGTTGAGGTCCACGAGGAGCGGGCGGGGCCCGGTGCCGGAGAAGGCCGCCGCCAGGTCGCCGTACGCGGCGAGGACCGCCTGCGCGTGCGGGCGGAGCCGCTCGCCGTCGGGGGTGAGGGCGACCTGCCGGGTGGTGCGGGCGAACAGCTCGGTACCGAGCCGCCGCTCCAGGTTCCGGATGTCGCGGCTGAGGGCCTGCTGGGCGACGTGGAGGCGGGCGGCGGCGCGGGTGAAGTGCAGTTCCTCGGCGACGGCGGCGAAGGCGCGCAGGAGCCGGGGGTCGATGTCGGGGAGCACCCCCGGAACCTACAACACGGGTGCGTCAATCGGCTCCGAACAGGTGTTGGACCGGTGGCGGGCGGACCGGTGAGGGTGGGGGCATGTCCCCGCACCCCGCGGGGCCGGCGCCCGAGCCGGNCCCGTCCTCCGCNGTCCC
>NZ_CP095474.1:2248615-2259228 GCF_023614315.1 Streptomyces sudanensis
CGCGNCCGNNNCCGGGGCCGCCGCCCGCCGGGCCGCCGCGCCCCCGCAACCGGTACGTCCGGCTCTTCGCCGCGCCCGGCACCCGCGCGTTCACCGCCGGGAACCTGATCGCGCGCGTCCCGATGGGCATGTTCACCGTCAGCGCGGTCGTCATGATCGCCGGGTCGCGCGGTTCGTACGCCCTCGCCGGCGCGGTCTGCGCGACCGGTCTCGCCGCGACGGCGGTCGTGGCGCCGTTCACCGCGCGGCTGGTCGACCGGTACGGGCAGGCACGGGTCGCCGTCCCCGCCACGGTCCTCGCCGTCCTCGGGTCGCTCGCCCTGCTGCTGTGCGTCCGCCGCGGCGCGCCGGACTGGACGCTGTTCGCCGCGTACGCCGCGACCGCGACCACCCCCAACGCCGGCGGCATGTCCCGCGCCCGCTGGGCCCACCTCTACCGCGACACCCGGAGGCGCTGCACACCGCCAACGCCTTCGAGCAGGCCGTGGACGAGCTGTGCTTCATGACCGGCCCGGTGCTGGCGGCGTTCCTGTGCGCGGCGCTGTTCCCGGAGGCGGGCACCCTGGCCGGCGCGGTCCTGCTGCTCGCCGGGACGCTGGTGTTCACCGCGCAGCGGGCGACGGAGCCCCCGGTCGCGCCGCGCACGGCCGGGCGGCGGGTGCGGTCCCCGCTCCGCGTGCCGGGGATGCCCGCGCTGCTGGCGGTGTTCCTCGCGACGGGCGCGGTCTTCGGTGCGATGGAGATCGTGACGCTGGCGTTCGTGGACGGACCGGAGGCCGGGCCGGTCCTGGCGCTCCAGGCGTTCGGCTCGTTCCTGGCGGGCCTCGCGTACGGCTCGGTGCGCCCCTCCCCCGACGTGCGGCGGCGGCTGCTGGCGTGCCTGGCGGCGATGGCGGCCCTGATGTGGCTGCCGCCGCTCGCGGCCGGCACGGGGTCGCTGCCCGCCCTGGCGGGAGCGCTGCTGGTGGCGGGGATGGCGACGGCGCCGACGATGACGACGGGCATGTCGCTGGTGCAGCGGCTCACCCCCGCGGGGCAGTCGAACGAGGGGATGTCCCTGGCCGTGACGGCCCTGCTGGGCGGGATCTCCGCGGGCGCGGCGGCCGGCGGCCGGCTCGTGGACCGGGCGGGCCCGGACGCCGCCTACCTCCTGCCGGCGGGAGCGGCGGCCCTGGCGCTGTGCCTGGCGGCGGCGGGCGTCCGGGCGCGGGGCCTGCCGTATGCTCCGCGGCATGCTGACGGTGGAGCGACTGCGGGCTGACCACGCGCCCGCCCTGCTGGACTTCGAGCGGGAGAACCGCGCGTACTTCGCCCGGTCGGTGTCCGACCGGGGCGAGGCGTACTTCGCGGAGTTCGCCGACCGGCACCGCGCGCTGCTCGCCGAGCAGGAGGCGGGGCTCCTCCACCTCCACGTCGTGCTGGACGGGGACGGCGCGCTGGTCGGACGCGTCAACCTGGTCTGCGACGGGCCCGGCGCCCCGGAGCTCGGCTACCGGATCGCGCGGCGGGCGGCCGGCCGGGGCGTGGCGACGGCGGCGGTCGCGGAGGTGTGCCGGCTGGCCGGCGCGGTGTACGGGCTGACGGAGCTGCAGGCGTTCACGACCGCCGACAACCACGCCTCGCGCACGGTCCTGGAGCGCAACGCCTTCACGCACGTGGGCGAAGCGACCCTGCCCCGGACGGACCGCCCGGGCCTGCGCTACCACCGCACCCTGCCCTGAGACCGCGGCCGGCCGCCCACCGCGCCCCGGCCCCGGAGCACGGTCGGCACGCGGACATGGCGAAGGCCCGGCCGCCGTGAGGCTGCCGGGCCCTCGCCCACATGGGAAAGTGGAGATGGCGGGAATCGAACCCGCGTCCAACGGTGCAGAACCAGGGCTTCTCCGTGTGCAGTCCGCTTCGCTTTTCTCGGCCCCGGAGATCACGCGGACAAGTCTCCGACGGGCTCAGTCACTGTGTGGTTTCCCTCTACGCCCCGTGACCGGGCCTAGAGGTTGAGTTCCCTAGCTGATGCCAGGATCCGGGTCGGGAACAGCCCCGGGCTGACACTTCGCGAGTCGCTACTCAGGCAGCGAGGGCGAAGGAATCGCGCTTGGTGTTGGCGATTTTTTTTTTCGGCCGGTGGTTTACGAGATCATGGCCGCTTCCTCGACACGCTTCCCCTGCTTCGACAGCCGCTGTCGAAACCGATCATCCCCATGTTGATTTTTCAAACCCCCTGAGGGGCGCGCCCCCGCCGTGGGGGGCAGGTGCCATTGTACGGGATCGACGCGGGACGGGGCCAGCGTGTTTCCCCCGGCAGGTGACCCGCCTCACCCGGCTAGGCGCGCTGGCGGCGGCGGATCGCCGACATGGTGCGCTCGGCCTCGCGCCGGTCCTGCTTCTCCCGCAGCGTCTGCCGCTTGTCGTACTCCTTCTTGCCCCTGGCGAGCGCGATCTCGACCTTGGCCCGGCCGTCCTTGAAGTACAGGGAGAGCGGCACGACCGTGTGCCCCGTCTCCTGCGACTTCGACTCCAGCTTGTCGATCTCCGCGCGGTGCAGCAGCAGCTTCCGCTTGCGCCGGGCGGTGTGGTTGGTCCAGGTGCCCTGGCTGTACTCCGGCACGTGGACGTTGTGCAGCCACGCCTCGTGCCCGTCGATCTGCACGAAGCCGTCCACCAGCGAGGCCCGCCCCTGGCGCAGCGACTTCACCTCGGTGCCGGTCAGGACCAGACCGCACTCGTAGGTGTCCATGATGTGGTAGTCGTGCCGCGCCTTCTTGTTCTGCGCGATCAGCTTGCGCCCTTTTTCCTTAGCCATAGTGCGGCCATTTTCTCACTACGCGCCCGCCCCGAGGCCACTCAATACCGTACGGGCCCGCTCCTCGGCCCGGGTGGGCGCCGGGACGTCCGGGGCGATGCCCCGCCCGTCGACCCGCGCGCCCGCCGGGGTGCGGTAGTGGCCGACGGTCAGCTCGGCGACCGACCCGTCGGGGAGGCTGCTGGGCATCTGCACCGAGCCCTTGCCGAAGGTGCGGGTCCCCACGGTGACGGCCCGCCCGCGGTCCTTGAGCGCCCCGGTCAGCAGCTCGGCGGCGCTCATGGTGCCGCCGTCGATCAGCGCGACGACGGGCCTGCCGGTGTCGCCGCCCGGCTCCGCGTACAGGGCCCTCTCCTCGCCGTGCAGGTCGTACGTGGCGACGAGCCCCCCGTCGAGGAAGGCGGACGCGGCGGCGACCGCCTCGGCGACCAGCCCGCCCCCGTTGCCCCGCAGGTCCAGCAGCACGCCGGCGCCGTCGGGGGCGCGGTCCACGGCCCTGCGCACCAGTTCGCCGCTGCCCCGGGTGAACGCGCTGACCCGGATCAGCACCGCGTCGCCGAGCCGCCGCACGGTGACCGCCTCGGCGGCGAGCCGGGCGCGGCGCAGCGTCAGCGTCCACGTGCGGGCGCCCCGCTGCACACCGAGGACGACCGCGGAGCCGGCCCGCGCACGCGCGCCGTCGCCGCGGAGCAGGGCGACCACCTCGGCGGCGGCGCGCCCGTGCACGGAGCGGCCGTCGACCGTCCGGAGCCGGTCGCCGGGCCGCAGCCCCGCCCGCTCCGCGGGCCCGCCGCGCTGCACCCGGGCCACCTCGACGCGCCCGTCGGCGGTGCGGCGCGCCCACAGGCCGACCCCCGTGTACGCCCCGTCCAGGGCGCGCCGGAGGTCCTCGTACTCGTCCTTGTCGTAGACGGCGCTCCACCGGTCGCCGCTGCGGCTGGCCGCCTCCTCCGCGGCCTTCGCGACGGGCTTGCCGTCCTCGGCGGCCCGGACCGCGGCGCGGACCACCTGCTCCCGTACCGCGCCCGCCCGGGACTGGGGGGCGGTCGGCGGGCCGCCGCGGGCCGCCCTCGACGGGGCGGAGCCGTCGCGCGGCAGGGAGTCGGTGACGGCGGCCGTCGCGAGGACGGTGGCGAACAGCACCGGCAGGACGGCCCCGCGCCCGATGCGGCGGGGCCGGAGCGAGAACCCTGGACCCGGCAGCGACATGACGCCCACTCTAGGACAAGCAGGAGGCGCCGCACGGGGGTTGCCCGTACGGCGCCGGAGGGTACTTGTCACACCTTCAGGTACTTGCGCAACGCGACGGCGGCCGCCAGCGACGGCATCAGCAGCCCGAGGACGAGCACCAGCGGCAGGACGGAGAACACCGCGTCCCAGCCGATGAACTGGATCAGCGGCATCTGCTCGGCCAGCGACAGGCCCGCGTCGATCAGGAAGTACCGGCCCACCAGGAGCAGCGCGCAGGCGACCAGCCCGCCCAGCAGGCCGGCGAACGCGGCCTCCATGATGAACGGCATCTGGATGTAGAAGCTGGAGGCGCCGACCAGCCGCATGATCCCGGTCTCACGGCGGCGGCTGAACGCCGACACGCGCACCGTGTTGACGATGAGCATCAGCGCGATCACCAGCATCAGGCCCATGACGACGAGGGCCGCGACGTTCATGCCGCGCATCATGTTGAACAGGGTCTCCAGCAGGCCGCGCTGGTCCTGCACCGAGTGGACGCCGGACCGGCCCGAGAAGGCGGTGGCGACGACCTCGTACTTCTCCGGGTTCTTCAGCTTGACCCGGAACGACTCCTGCATCTGGTCCGGCGTGACGACGCTGGCGATGGGGTTGTCGCCGTACTCCTCCCGGTAGTGCCGGTACGCCTCCTCCGCCGTCTCGTGGTGGACGGTCTCCACGATGTCGAGCTTCTTGAGGTCCGCCTCGATCTGCTCCTTCTGCTGGGCGGTCACCGCGCCCTTGGAGCACGTCTCCGCCGCCTTCGCGTCGTTCTTGTTGCAGAGGTAGATGGTGACGTTGACCTTGTCGTACCAGAAGTTCTTCATCGCGTCGACCTGCTGGCCCATCAGCACCGCACCGCCGAAGAGGGCCAGCGACAGGGCCACCGAGATGATGACGGCGAAGGTCATCGTGAGATTGCGACGGAGGCCGACACCGATCTCCGAGAGTACGAACTGGGCGCGCATCGCGTGCGTAGAGCCTTTCCTTGCCGTGCCTGAAGCCTGCCACTGCCCGCCGGTCGGTCAGTGCTGGTAGCCGTAGACGCCGCGGGCCTGGTCGCGGACGAGCCGGCCGTTCTCCAGCTCGATGACGCGCTTGCGCATCTGGTCGACGATGTTCTGGTCGTGCGTCGCCATGACGACGGTGGTGCCCGTGCGGTTGATCTTGTCGAGGAGCTTCATGATGCCCACCGACGTCTGCGGGTCGAGGTTGCCGGTCGGCTCGTCGGCGATCAGCAGCATCGGCCGGTTGACGAACGCGCGCGCGATGGCCACGCGCTGCTGCTCGCCGCCGGACAGCTCGCCCGGCATCCGGTCCTCCTTGCCCGCCAGGCCGACCAGGCCCAGGACCTGCGGCACGGACTTGCGGATCTCGCCGCGGGACTTGCCGATGACCTCCTGCGCGAAGGCCACGTTCTGCGCGACCGTCTTGTTCGGCAGCAGCCGGAAGTCCTGGAACACCGTGCCCAGCTGGCGGCGCATGTGGGGCACCTTCCAGTTCGACAGCCGGGCGAGGTCCTTGCCGAGGACGTGCACCGTTCCCGTGCTGGCGCGCTCCTCGCGCAGGAGCAGGCGGAGGAAGGTCGACTTCCCGGAGCCGGAGGACCCCACCA
Organism: Streptomyces sudanensis; assembly: GCF_023614315.1. Taxonomy (NCBI): domain Bacteria; kingdom Bacillati; phylum Actinomycetota; class Actinomycetes; order Kitasatosporales; family Streptomycetaceae; genus Streptomyces; species Streptomyces sudanensis. The sequence continues at coordinate 2,254,258 of NZ_CP095474.1, forward strand.
GGAAGACGAACTCGCCCTTCTCGATCTCCAGGGACACGTCCCTGAGCGCGGGCTGGCTCTGCTTCGGGTAGGACTTGGAGACGTTGTCGAATCGGATCACGGATGCACCCACGGTCGGCAGGGAGGAGTAGGTGAGCGTGACCATACGCGAACCGGGAAGCCCCGCGCAGACTCCGGACGGGCTTGCCCGGTTTGCCCGCATTGCAGGGCTGTGATAAGCATCCGGACCGGTGGGAATCCCCCGGGGCGCGCCTAAACTCGTGAGACCTGGCACAGTGGGGAGGGGAACGGACGCGTTTCCCTGAGCGTTGTGCGGAGAGAACCGGATGGACGACCGCGGTCCGGCGACCCCGCCGCGCGGGAGGAGGAGAGCGCATGACCTATGACCGATTGGTGTGCGCCAACTGCGCCGCGCCCGTGAGCGAGGGCCGCTGCCCCGTCTGCCGGGCGAACCGCCAGCGCATGCAGCAGAGCCCCTGGGGCGCCCTGAGCCCGTCGGCGCTGCTGGCGCTGTTCCTGCTCCTGGCGGCGACGGCGGCGGCGCTGGTCGTGGCGCACCAGCCCGCGTAGCGGCCCGGGAGCAGCGCCACGGCTCGTACGCACCGCCTGCGAGAAGGGCCTGGACACCGCGTGACGCGGGGTCCAGGCCCTTTTCCGTACGCCCGGTCGCCGGGCGCCGCTCAGGTCGTGCGCCCGGTGGCCCGGGCGCGGGGCGCCTCCGCTCAGGCGGCGGTGCGACCGCCGACCATGCGCGGCAGCAGGCGGAAGCCGATGCCGCCGGCGATCATCGTCGCGGCGCCGAGGAGGAGGAACGAGGTCTCGGCGGCGCCGGTCTCCGCCAGCTCCTCCTTGGCCTCGCCCTGCTGCACCGGCTGCGAGCCGACGTTGTTGGTGTCCGGGGTGTTGGTGTCGGGAGTCGCGGTGTCGGCGCACTCGACGCCGTCGGCGGTCACGGTGCAGGAGTCGGCTCCGCCGCCGGTCGTGCCGGTGCCGCCGGTGGAGGCGGGGACCTCACCGCCCGTGGAGCCGCTGGTGGCGCCGTTGGTGGAGGGGCCGCCGTTGCCGGTGCCGCCGTCGGTGGAGGCGCCGCCGTTCGTGGACGCGCTGCCCTCGGTCGAGGCGCCGCCGCTGGTGGAGGGACCGGCGTTACCGGCACCACCATTGGTCGAAGGACCGGCGTTACCAGCACCACCGTCGGTCGACGCACCACCGTTGGTGGAGGGACCGGCGTTACCGGCACCACCATTGGTCGAAGGACCGGCGTTACCAGCACCACCGTCGGTCGACGCACCACCGTTGGTGGAGGGACCGGCGTTACCGGCACCACCATTGGTCGAAGGACCGGCGTTACCGGCACCACCATTGGTCGAAGGACCGGCGTTACCGGCACCACCATTGGTCGAAGGACCGGCGTTACCGGCACCACCGTCGGTCGAAGGACCGGCGTTACCGGCACCACCGTCGGTCGAAGGACCGGCGTTACCGGCACCACCGTCGGTCGAAGGACCGGCGTTACCAGCACCACCATTGGTCGAAGGACCGGCGTTACCAGCACCACCGTCGGTCGACGCACCACCGTTGGTGGAAGGACCGGCGTTACCGGCACCACCATTGGTCGAAGGACCGGCGTTACCGGCACCACCGTCCGTGGACGTGCCGCCGATGGACACGCCACCGTTGACGGACGTGCCGGCGTTGCCGTTCCCGCCGGCGTTGCCATTCCCGCCGCCGTTGCCGTTACCGTTGCCGCCGCCGTTGCCGTTCCCGCCACCGTTGCACGTGGGGTCGAGCGGGGCGCACGCGTCGTTGAAGCCGATCTGGAAGCCCGCCGCCTGGGCGGCCCCGGCCGCGGTCAGGGAGGCGCCCGCGGCGATCACCGCACCGGCGGCCACCCGCGCGACCCTGATCCGCATCTTCTTGGTCATAAAGCTGCTACCCCCAGTAGCTGTTCTCGTCAGTGGAGCAGCGCACCGGGAGCAGGGCAGGAAGGCCGCGACGTCACCGGGCCGGCCCCCCGCTCACACGCGCCCCGGGTTCCGCGCATGCCACGCTCCAGACTTTCGGCTTTTCGGAGGAGCGTCAAGAACGTTGTACGGCTTAAGAGTTGGTAATCGGCGGTTTGCCCGCTATACGGGTATGCACCTGTGACGCAGCCGGGCAACCCCGCCCTGACCAGGCAGATTGCCTTGTCGACAAAGCGATGCCAGCGCCGCGCGGGCCGGCCGGGGACCCGGCTCCCCGTCTCCGCCCGGGAATCCACCCGGAAAAGCGGCGACGGCGCCGCGCCCCTCCCCGGGGCCGGCGCCGTCACCGTACGGGGCGTGCCGGTTACTTCTCCTGCTGCTTGCGCCAGCGGATGCCCGCCTCCAGGAAGGCGTCGATCTCGCCGTCGAGGACGGCCTGCGGGTTGCCGACCTCGTGCTCCGTGCGCAGGTCCTTGACCATCTGGTAGGGGTGCAGGACGTAGGAGCGCATCTGGTTGCCCCAGGAGCTGCCGCCGTCGCCCTTGAGCGCGTCCATCTTCGCGCGCTCCTCCTGGCGCTGGCGCTCCAGGAGGCGGGCCTGGAGGACGCGCATCGCGGACGCCTTGTTCTGGATCTGCGACTTCTCGTTCTGGCAGGACACGACCACGCCCGTCGGGATGTGCGTGATGCGGACCGCGGAGTCCGTCGTGTTGACGGACTGGCCGCCGGGGCCGGAGGACCGGTACACGTCGATGCGGAGGTCGTTCTCCGGGATCTCGATGTGGTCGGTCTGCTCGACCACCGGCAGCACCTCGACGCCCGCGAAGGACGTCTGGCGGCGCCCCTGGTTGTCGAAGGGCGAGATGCGGACCAGGCGGTGGGTGCCCTGCTCGACGGAGAGCGTGCCGTACGCGTACGGGGCGTGGACGACGAACGTGGTCGACTTGATGCCGGCCTCCTCCGCGTACGACGTCTCGTAGATCTCGGTCTTGTAGTCGTGCCGCTCGGCCCAGCGGAGGTACATGCGCTGCAGGCGCTCCGCGAAGTCGGAGGCGTCGACGCCGCCGGCCTCGGCGCGGATGGTGACGAGGGCCTCGCGCTCGTCGTACTCGCCGGACAGGAGCGTGCGGACCTCCATCTCGTCCAGGGCCTTGCGGACCGCGGCCAGCTCCGCCTCGGCCTCGGCCAGGGTGTCCGGGTCGTCCTCGGCCTCGGCGAGCTCGAACAGCACCGCGAGGTCGTCGATCCGGCCGCGCAGGGTCTCCGCCTTGCGGACCTCGGCCTGGAGGTGCGACAACCTGCTGGTGATCTTCTGTGCCGCCTCGGGGTCGTCCCACAGGGACGGCGCGGCCGCCTGCTCCTCGAGCACGGCGATGTCTGCCCTCATCTTGTCGAGGTCGAGGACCGCCTCGATGGACCCCATGGTCGAGGTGAGGGACTTCAGCTCTTCGGATACGTCGACGACTGCCACGGGTCCAGCGTAACGGCTGGCCGCTCCGGCCCGGCCCCCCGAGGGCGCCGGAGCGCTTCCCCCCGGGGGCCGGGCACGTGCTCAGGGCCGGGCGGAGCCGGTGTCGGGGNGGTCTCGGGNCAATCTCAGCTGTAGACTGCCGGGAGTCCCCGGGCGGCGCCTCCGCGTCGTCGCCGCCGACCGCGAACCAGCCGCCGACGCCCGCCGCGGCGGCCAGGGCGGCGCCGGCGACGGAGAGCGCGAGGCGGCGCCTGCGGGCCGCGGACGGCTTGTTGCGGGCCGAACCGGGGCGGCGCTGACCGGAGGCGCGGGGGGCGCGGGCGGTGCCGAGGGGGCCGCCGGACAGCTCGTCCGGGCCGGGCACGCGCATCGACGTGTGGGTGTCCCGGCTGGAGTCGGCGGAGGAACCGGGGACCAGCGGGACGGCGGCGCGGCGCGGGGCGTCCGGGAGCGTCGGGTACGGGTCGTCCCCGTACGGCTCCGAGGGGGGCTCGGCGCCCGGCTCGTCCACGTCCAGCGGGGGCATGTGGGCGACGAGCGGCGCCAGGTCGTGGAGGCGCGCGGCGAGCTCGGAGGCCCGCAGCCGGGACGCGGGCGCCTTGGCCAGGCACTGGACGATCAGCTGCCACAGCTCGTCGGGGATGCCCGGCAGCGGGACGACCGTCTCGGTGACGTGGCGGCGCAGCACGGCGCCCGGGTGCCCGCCGCCGAACGGGGTGAAGCCGGCCAGCAGCTCGTACAGGACGGTGGCGAGGGCGTAGATGTCGACGGCGGCGCGCGGCGGCAGGCCCTCGACGATCTCGGGGGCGAGGTAGTCGGGGGTGCCGATGATGCGGTTGGTGCGGGTGCGGCCGGGGGTGTCGATCAGCTTGGCGACGCCGAAGTCGGTGAGGACGGCGGGGTGGGCGCCGCCCGGGCCGAGGGGGCCCTCCATGTCCAGCAGGATGTTCTCCGGCTTGACGTCCCGGTGGACGACCCCGGCGGCGTGCGCGGCGGCGAGGCCCTCGGCGACGTCCGCGACGACGGCGACGGCCGCGGCGGGCGCGAGGCGGCGCTCGCGGTCGAGGCGGCTGCGCAGGTCGGTGCCGCGGACGAGGTCCATCACCAGGGCCAGGTCGTTGCCGTCGACGACCAGGTCGCGCACGGCCACCACGTGCGGGTGCTCGAGCCCGAGCAGGGCGGTGCGCTCCTGGACGAAGCGGCCGACGAGCTCCTGGTCCGAGGCGAGGTCCTCGCGCAGCAGCTTGATGGCGACGGGGCCGTCCGGGCCCTCGCCGAGCCACACCGTGCCGGCGCTGCCCCGCCCCAGGATCTGGTGAGCCGTGTACCGGCTGCCGATTTTCCGTGCCAAGACTGCTCCCTCAGCGGCTGGCGTTCGCGACCAAGTTACGCGGGTGCGGGCGGCGGCCGTCACACGGGAGCGGAAATCACCCCTCCGAAGTCGACAAAGCGACATGCCGGGTGCGAGGGGCCGAGCGGGAGCCGGGTGCCCGGAGAACGGGCGGCGCGGGCGGAGCCGGCCGGGGGGTTCAGGCT
>NZ_CP095474.1:2259250-2275447 GCF_023614315.1 Streptomyces sudanensis
TTGTTTGAGGGTTACGGGGGACCTCTTCATATGCTGGTTAGGGGTGGGCGGCAGCGTGAGATGTGTGTAAGGGCCAGTTCAGCCGCCGCCCCGGGCACGGGACGGCGGAGGGGCGGTGCGGCCGGCCGGGTGCCGGGGCGGCGCGGGCCGCCCCGGCGGGGTCACAGCTCCGCCGGCGGGGAGGGCGCCTCCACGCTGCTGGTCAGCTCGGAGATCCAGTCGCTGACCGCGGAGACCGCGTCGCCTATGGCCTGCCAGTAGCTCCTGCCCTGGGCGAGCCAGTCCTGGAGCGGGGTCAGCTCCCAGATGAGCCAGCCGGCCACGACGAGGAGCACGATCGTGAACAGGCAGCCCTTGAGGCACCCCAGGCCCGGGATGCGCATCGGGTTGGCACTGCGCCGCCGCGGGGCGCGGGGCGCGGGCTGCGGCGGCTGGGGCTGCTGGGGCTGCTGGGGCGCCTGCGGCTGGGGCGCGTACTGCTGCTGCTGCGGCGCCGGGGCGTACTGCTGCCGGGGCGGCTGGGACCGGGGCGGCTGGGGCGCGTACTGCTGCGGCGGAGGCTGCTGCCGGTGCTGCGGCGGGTGCGGCTGCGGCTGCGGCGGCTGCGGCTGCCGCTGGGGACGGCGGCGCAGGGGGTCCTCGTCGGGGGTGAGGTACTGGACCTGGGTCTGCTCGTTGCGGTCCCGGGCCGCGCGCAGCTGCGTCTGCCAGGGGTGCGGCCCGTCGGGCTGCGGCGCGGACTGCGGTACGGGGGGCATGACCGCGGTCGGGTCGGCCGCGCCGCCCGGTCCGCCCGGCCCGCCGGGGCCGGCCTGCGGGAGGACGCTGGTCGCGGCGGCCGGGTCGTACTGCGAGGCGCCCCGGCCGGTGTTCGGCAGGACCTGCGTGGCGTCGGCGGAGCCGGGGACGTCCGGCGCGGTCGGGACGGGCGCGGGGGACGGATCGGGGACGAGCAGCGCCCCGACGCCCTCGGCCGCCTCGATCTCGGCGGGGCTCGCGTGGACGCCGATGCCCGCGGCGACCACGCGCAGCGCCCGGGCGAGGCTCTCGGCACCGGGGCGGCGGTCGGGGTCCTTGCTGAGGCAGCGCTCGATGACCGTCCACAGCGGGGCCGGCACGGTCGACGGGCGGCGGGGCTCCTCGCTGAGGTGCCGGTGCAGGACCTCCAGCGCGGTGGCGCCCGCGAACGGGGGACGGCCGGTGACCAGCTCGTACAGCAGGATGCCGGCGCCGTAGATGTCCACGGCGGAGGTCTGCGGGCGGCCCTCGGCGGACTCGGGCGCGACGTAGGCGGGCGTGCCGACGAACTCGTGGGTGCGGGTGAGGCCCGGGGAGTCGGCGAGGCGGGCGATGCCGAAGTCGGTGAGCATCGGGTGCATCCGCCCGTCGCGCTCGGCGAGCAGGACGTTCGCCGGCTTCAGGTCGCGGTGCACGACGCCGTCGGCGTGGCTGGCCGCCAGCGCGTCCGCGATCTGGGCGGTCACCAGGGCCGCGGCGACCGGGGTGAGCGGGCCGTTCTCGCGGATGTAGCGGTGCAGGTCCGGGCCGTCGACGAGGTCCATGACCAGGGCGAGCAGGTCGCCCTCGACCACCAGGTCGCGGGTGCGGACGATGTTGGGGTGGGTGAGGCGCAGGAGGACGGAGCGCTCCCGCAGGAAGCGCATCACGACGTCCGCGTCGTTCGCGAGCTCCTCCTTGAGGACCTTGATCGCGACGATCTCGTCGGGCCGGCCCGGGACGGCCGCCTCGGCGCCCGCCGTCTCCCTCTGGCGGGCACGCCAGACGGTGCCCGTGGCGCCGCGTCCGAGCGGCTGCTCGAGCAGGTACTTGCTGCCGACTGGCCGCACGGTCATGTGCTCCCTGCGATCGTGGTCCGAAACTGGCTTTTCGTCCGACCCACTGTAGTGCCGTTCCGCTTCCTTCGAATTTCCCTCGAACATCTCGCCGCCGGGCGGACGGGGGGAAAGACGTGCGGGCGGGGCGCCCGGTTGCCCGGGACGCGGAGGTGCCGGGGATGGACGCGGGGCCGCGTCCCCGGGCGGACCGGAATTCCAAGATCGTTTTTTCTCGTCGGCGGGCGCCGGACCGGCGGCAGGTGGGAGGATGCACCTGCACGGCGCGCCGCGGGGGCGGAACCCTCCGCGACGGGCCGTGCCGACCTGTACCGGACGACGTGTCCGCGCACGGGCGGGGGACGTCGAGGGCCTGCCCCCACCGCCGGGCGCGTCGCGCAGAAGGGACCGCTGACGGCGATGCAGATCCGGCTGACCGTCCTCGCGGCGCCGCCCGGCGGGCAGACCGCACGGCGCGCCTGCGACGTGCTCGTCACCGCCCCGGCCGGCACCGCGCTGGCCGCCGTGGCGTCCGGTGTCGCCGCCGCGGCGGCAGGCCCGGACGGCGCGGCGGGCAGCGGCCCCGTCGTGCTGTACGCCGGGCGCGAACGGCTCGACCTCCAGCGCTGCGCCCTGGGCGAGCCGCCCCTCGTCGACGGGGCGGTGCTGGCGCTCCAGGCCCCCGCGGACGACGCGCCCGCGGACGGCGGCGCGGTCGCGCGCCTGCACGTGGTGGCCGGCCCGGACGCGGGCGGGGTGCACCTGCTGCACCCCGGGCACGTCCGCGTCGGCCGCTCCGCCGACGCCGACGTGCCGCTGGACGACCCGGACGTGTCGCGGCTCCACTGCGAGGTGGCGGTCGGCGAGGACGGCCTCGTGACGGTCGCCGACCCGGGTTCCACGAACGGGACGGCGCTGGACGGCCGGCCCGTCGGCCCCCGGCCCGTCCGCCTGCCCGCGGGGGCGCTGCTGCGGGTCGGCGAGTCGACCCTGCGCCTGTCCGCCGGTACGGACCCCGCCGCCCCCCTGTCCACGACCCCGGACGGCGAGGGCCACGTACGCGTCACGCCCGTGCCGGTCCCGTCCCCGGCGGACGGCGCGGCGGACGACGGGCGCGGGCGGCCGCCCGGCCCCGCCGGGGACCGCGAGCGGGCGCCCGGCGCCGGGCCCGGTCCCGCCCCGGACTCCGGTACGGGCGCCGCCCGGGCCCCCGGCGCCCCCGGCGGGGACGGTCCGCACGGCGGCCGGCCGGCGGAACACGGCGCCTCCCCGCCGGCCCCGCCCCGGGCGGCCCGTCCGGCGTCCCGGACGCCCGCGACGGGGCGGCGCCCGCCCCCGCCGGCCCCCCGCCGGGAGCGGGGAGCCGGCCCGGCGGCGCGGGATAGGGGCCTGGGCCCGGCGGCTGGCCGGCGGGCGCGGGGACCGGGCGGCCCCGGACGGCCGGGACACCGGGGCCGGCGTACCGGACGTGCCGCGCGGGCCCGGCCCCGAGGCGTGGCCGGACCCGGCCGCCGTCCTGCTGACCGCCCTCGGGCCGGGCCGGCGGCTCTGGGAGCGGGCACCGGCCCACCCGGAGGCGCTCGCGGTGCGGCTCGGCACGACGGACCGCGCCGACCTCGCGGCGGTGCCCGTCACGGTCGGGCTGCGCGAGGCCGGGGCGCTGGGGCTCGCCGGGCCGCGCGCCCGGCTCCTGGGGCTGGCCCGTTCGGTCGTGGCCCAGCTCGCCGCGCTGCACGCCCCGGCCGACCTGGAGATCGTGCTGATCGGCGCGGACCCCGCCCGGCCCCTGGAGGAGCGCCGCCGCGACTGGGCGTGGCTCGGCTGGCTGCCGCACGTGCGGCCCGCGCACGGCCAGGACTGCCGGCTGCTCCTCGCGTACGACCGGGACCAGGCCGCCGCGCGGCTGGCGGAGCTGACCCGGCGCCTGGACGGCGGGCCGGGGGCCGCCCCGGGGCCGTACACGGTGGTGGTGGTCGACGGCGACCCGGGCGACGGGGCGCTGCGGGAGACGGCCGCGCGGCTGGCGGGCGGGGGCGCGGCGGCCGGCGTCCACCTGCTGTGCCTGGTGGAGACGGCGCCCGCGACGGCGGTGTTCCCGGTCGCGGCGGCCTACGAGGCGGCGTGCGCGGCGGCGCCGGCGTTCCGGGAGTGCGGCGCGGTGGGCCTGCTGACGGGCGAGGTGGCGACGGCGCTGCGGGTGATGCGGACGGCCGGCGGCCACCCGGCGGGCCACGGCACGGCCGCGACGGTCGACGCGGTGTCGCCGGCGTGGGCGGAGCGGTTCGCCCGGGCGCTGGCCCCGCTGCGCGCGAACGGGCCCGAGCAGCGCGGGCGGGCCGCGGCCGCGGCGCTGCCCCTCTCCTCGCGCCTGCTGGAGGAGCTGGAGCTGGCGAGGGCCACGCCCGCGTCGCTGATGGCCCGCTGGGCGTCCGCCCCGGACGGCACGGCGGTGCTGGGCGCGGGCCCGCACGGCCCGGTCGGCGTGGACCTGACCGGCGCCGACGGCCCGCACCTGCTGATCGAGGGCCCGCCGGGGAGCGGGCGCACGGAGCTGCTGCGCTCCGTCGCGGCGTCGCTCGCCGCCTCGTCGCGGCCCGACCGGCTCGGGCTGCTGCTGGTGGACGGCGCGGGCGGCGAGCGGGGCGAGGGGCTCGCGCCCTGCACCGACCTGCCGCACGTCGTGGAGCACCTGGTCGCGTCGGACCCGGTGCGGATGCGGGCGTTCGCGCAGGCGCTCGGCGCCGAGCTGAAGCGGCGCGCGGAACTGCCGGGGCACGAGGGTCTCGGCGACCGGTCCGCGCACGGCGACGGCGGCCCGGGCGATCCGCCCGCCGACCGGGCCGTCCCCGAGCAGCGCGGCGGCGGCCAGGCCCCCGCGCCGGGCCGTGCGCCNGTNNCNNNNGCNGCGNNNGGCGCGCGGCNNCNGGGGGCGAGGCGCCCCCGCCGCCGCGCCTCGTGGTCCTCGTCGACGACCTGGACGCGCTGGTCGCGCCCGCCCTCGGCAGTCCGGGCCGCCCGGCGGCCGGTTCGGTCGTACGGGCGCTGGAGGCCGTCGCGCGGGACGGGGGGCGGCTGGGCGTCCACCTGGTGGCGGCGACGGCCCACCCGGACCGCACGGCCGGGACGGAACCGGACCGCCGCGCGCGGTCGCGGGTCGTGCTGGACGCGCCGCCCGTGCCGCCGGGCCCGGACGACCCGGCGCCCGGCCGGGGGCGGCTGCGCCGCGCCGACGGGCGGACGACGCCGTTCCAGGCGGGCCGGGTGACCGGGCGGATCCCGCGCACGGCGACGCTGCGCCCCACCGTCGTACCGCTGGAGTGGGAGCGCATGGGCGACCCGCCGGCCCGCCGCCCCGTGCGGGAGCTGGGCAACGGGCCGACGGACCTGGCCCTGCTCGGCAGCGCCCTGGACCGGGCGGCCCGTTCGGTCGGCGCGGTGCCCCTGCCGCCGCTCACGGCCGCGCCCGACGCCGTCGGCCCCGTGCGCTGACGGGACGTCACGAGAAGATCACGATCCGGGAGTCGGGGCGGAAGGCGGTATTGCGGCCCTCCGGTGCGCCGCGTAGACCAGAGCAACAGGACGACAGGGTCGACGCACACGGAAGAAACGGGGCAGTGATGCGTACAACTCCGCTCAAACGCCGGACCGTTGTGGCCCTCGCGGTCGCGGGGGCCCTGACCCTCGCCGGCTGCGGCGGCGGTGGCGGGACCCGCTCCGGCGGGGACGCCGGCGGCGGGGACGCGAGCGGCGGGAGCACCGCGCAGACCGTCCGGTTGCCGAAGCTGGACGGGCAGCGCCTCCAGGTGGTCGGCGTGTGGACGGGACCGGAGCAGGAGGCGTTCGCCAAGGTCCTGAAGGAGTTCGAGAAGCGCACCGGCGCACGCGTCTCGTACGTGCCGACGCAGGACGCGATGCTCAACTACATCGGCACGAAGACCGCCGGCGGCTCGCCGCCCGACGTGGCGATGCTCCAGCAGGTCGGCGCGCTCCGGCAGGCCGTCGAGCGGAAGTGGGCGAAGCCGGTGGGCGCGGAGGCGAAAGCGCAGCTGGCGAAGAACTACACCAAGGGCTGGCGGGACCTCGGGGCGGTGGACGGCACGCAGTACGGCGTGTACTTCAAGGCCGCCAACAAGTCGCTGGTCTGGTACAACACGGCGGTCTTCGACAACGCGGGCGCCTCCGAGCCGAAGACGTGGAAGGAACTGCTGGCCACCGCCGAGACGATCTCCGCGTCCGGGGTCACGCCCGTGTCGGTCGGCGGCGCGGACGGGTGGACGCTGACGGACTGGTTCGAGAACGTCTACCTGTCGCAGGCCGGGACGGAGAAGTACGACCAGCTGGCGGCGCACCGGATCAAGTGGACCGACCCGTCGGTGGCCCGGGCCCTGAAGACGCTCGCCGAGCTGTTCGGGAAGCCGAACCTGATCGCGGGCGGCGCGGCCGGCGCGCTGCAGACGGAGTTCCCCGCGTCGGTGACGCAGACCTTCACGGGCGGCGACCAGCCGAAGGCCGCGATGGTCTTCGAGGGCGACTTCGTGGCGGTCAACATCGCCCAGACCGAGGCGAAGATCGGCACGGACGCGAAGGTGTTCCCGTTCCCGGCCGTGGACGGCGGCGAACCGCCCGTGGTGACGGGCGGGGACGTGGCGGTGGCGCTGACGGACAAGCCCGCGGCGCAGGCGCTGCTGACGTTCCTCGCGTCGCCGGACGCGGCGGCGGTCTGGGCGGCCCAGGGCGGGTTCGTCTCGCCCAACAAGTCGCTGGACCCGGCCGCGTACCCCGACGACGTGCAGCGCGGCATCGCGAAGGCGCTGATCGCCGCCGGCGACGACTTCCGCTTCGACATGTCGGACCAGATGCCGCAGTCCTTCGGCGGCACGCCCGGCAAGGGCGAGTGGAAGGCCCTCCAGGACTTCCTGAGGAACCCTAGGGACGTCGCGGGGACGCAGGCGCGCCTGGAGGCGGACGCGGCCAAGGCGTACCGGAGCGGGAGCTGACGCCGTGACCGCCGCTCCCCCGCTCCGGACGCGGCAGCGGTACCGGCGGCCCGCCCGCGGGAGCACGGCGGGCACCCGCGGACTGCTCGCCGCCCTGTTCCTGCTGCCCGCGCTGGTACTGCTGGGCGCCCTCGTCGTGTACCCGATCGGGTACTCCGTCCAGCGGTCGTTCCTCGACCGGGCCGGTACGGCCTTCGTCGGCCTGGACAACTACGCGGAGATCTTCACCGACGAGACGATCCTGACGGCGGTGCGGAACAACGCGATCTGGGTGGTGGCCGCGCCGGCGCTGGCCACCGCCCTCGGGCTGGTCTTCGCCGTGCTGACCGAGCGGGTCCGCTGGGGCACGGCGTTCAAGCTGGTCGTCTTCATGCCGATGGCGATATCCATGCTGGCCGCCGGGATCATCTTCCGGCTGGTGTACGAGCAGGACCCCGACCGGGGCGTCGCGAACGCGGTGTGGGTCGGCGTCCACGACACGTTCGCCGAGTCGGCCGGCTACCCCAAGGCCCGCCCGCTGCCGGTGCACCCGCTCAAGGCGGCGGGCGGCGGCGCGTACGTGACGAAGGAGCCGGTGCGGGCGGGGACGCCCGCACGGCTGCCGCTCGTCGGGGTGGCGCCGGCGAAGATGCCCGACGACGCCCGGCCGGCGCGCGAGCCGCGGCCCGCGCCCGGCGCGGTCGCCGGCACGGCGTGGCTGGACTTCACCAAGGGCGGCGGGGGCACCCCCAACACCGTCGACGCCGGGGAGCGGGGCCTGAAGGGCCTGCGGATCGAGGCGGTGAGGGACGGGCGGGTCGTCGCCTCGGCGACGGCGGCGGCGGACGGGTCGTTCACCCTGCCCGCCGCGGCGGACGGGGCGCTGCTGCGGCTGCCGGAGGCCAACTTCCGGGAGCCGTACAACGGTCTGGACTGGCTGGGCCCGGCGCTGGTGACGCCCGCCGTGATCGGCGCCTACGTGTGGATGTGGGCGGGCTTCGCGATGGTCCTCATCGCGGCCGGCCTCGCGGGCCTGCCGCGCGAGCTGCTGGAGGCGGCCCGCGTGGACGGCGCCAACGAGTGGCAGGTGTTCCGCCGGGTGACGGTGCCGATGCTCGCGCCGGTGCTGGCGGTGGTGCTGGTGACGCTGGTGATCAACGTGCTGAAGATCTTCNNGACNNGNNGCGAACGTGCTCGCCCTCCAGCTGTACCGCTCGTCCTTCGGCACCGACGCCCACCTGGGCGTCGGCAGCGCGATCTCGGTGCTGCTGCTGGTGCTGGTGCTCCCGGTGATGTTCTTCAACATCCGGCGGATCAGGAGGTCGGGACGATGAGGGGATCTCGTGCCGCGTCGGCGCCGCCGGGCGTCCGGCCCGCACCCCGGCCGGCGTCCCGGCTGGTGTCGCGGCTGGCCGGGGGCGCCGTGCAGGTGTTCCTCGTCGCCGTCGCGCTGTTCTGGCTGATGCCCACGGTGGGTCTGCTGCTGTCCTCGCTGCGGTCGCCGTCCGACATCAGCGGGAGTGGCTGGTGGACGGTGTTCACCGCGCCGGCGCGGCTGACGGCCGACAACTACGCGGCGATCCTGCGCAACGAGGCGATCACCGACTCGCTGCTCTCCACGGCGATGATCGCCGTCCCGGCGACGGTGCTCGTCGTCGTGCTCGGCTCGCTCGCCGGGTACGCGTTCGCCTGGATGGACTTCCCGGGCCGCGACTGGTGGTTCCTGGCCGTGGTGGGACTGCTGGTGGTGCCGGTGCAGGTGGCGCTGGTGCCGGTGTCGGAGCTGTTCGGGCGGATCGGCGTCTTCGAGACGACGCTGGGCGTGGTCCTGTTCCACACGGCCTTCGGCCTGCCGTTCGCGATCTTCCTGCTGCGCAACTTCTTCGCGGAGATCCCGCGCGAGCTGCTGGAGGCGGCCCGCCTCGACGGGGCGGGCGAGATGCGGCTCTTCGCGCGCGTGGTGCTGCCGCTGGGCGGCCCGGCGATCGCGTCGCTCGGCATCTTCCAGTTCCTGTGGGTGTGGAACGACATGCTGGTCGCGCTGGTCTTCGCCGACTCGGACGCCCCGCCGATCACGGTGGCGCTCCAGCAGCAGGTGCGGCAGTTCGGCAACAACGTCGACGTGCTGGCGCCGGGCGCGTTCGTGTCGATGGTGGTGCCGCTGGTGGTGTTCTTCGCCTTCCAGCGGCAGTTCGTGTCGGGCGTGATGGCGGGGGCGGTGAAGTAGCGCCTCCCCCGCGGACGCCGCGCCGCCGCGCCCGGCGGGGCGGCGGCTCGGTGGGCGGCGNNCCCGCGCCTCCCGGCACGGCCCGGCCGCGGGAACGGGGCGGGGCGCCCACCACGCGGGTGGGCGCCCCTTTTCGTCCGTACGCGTACCGGCCGCGCCGCGGCTCAGCCGTGGGCGCGCAGCAGCGTCCGCATCGTCCGCATCGCCACCGACAGGTTCGCCAGGTCGAACGCGTCGGAGTTCCGGATCTCCTCCAGCGTGGTCCGCGCCCGGGCCAGCAGGGGCGCGTTCCTCTCCTCCCAGGCCGCGAACCGCTCCTCCGGCGTCGACGAGCCGTTCCCGGCGGACAGCACGTCGGAGGTGAGGGCGGCGTGCGCCGCGTACAGGTCCTCGCGGATCGCGGCGCGGGCCATCGACTGCCAGCGGTCGCCCCGCGGCAGCTCGATGATGCGGTCCATCAGCTGGGTGATCCCCAGCCGGTCGGCGAGGTCGTAGTACACCTCGGCGACGGCCAGCGGCTCCTTGCCCGTGCGGTCCGCGACGGCGACGATGTCGAGCGTCGGGAACGCCGACGAGAACCCGGCGACCCGCACGGCCAGCTCCTCCGGCACGCCCTCCCCGGTCAGCTCGGCGACCAGGCCCTCGTACCAGTCGAGGTCGGCACCGCGCAGCATCTTCGGCAGTTCGGCCCACACCTGCTCGACGCGGACGCCGAAGAAGTCGATCGTCTCGGCGAGCCGGAGCGGCTGCGGCCGGTTGTTGAGCAGCCAGCGCGTGCCGCGTTCGACGAGGCGGCGCGAGTGCAGCCGGATCCGGGTCTGCACCTCGGCCGGGACCCGGTTGTCGAGCGCCTCGACGGCGTCCCAGACGGCGCCCAGGCCGAAGATGGCGCGGGCGGCGGTCTGCGCGCGGACGACCTCCGCGAGCGACGCTCCGGTCTCCTCGCGGAGCCGGTGCAGGAACGTCGAGCCGCCGCTGTTGACCGTGTCGTTCACCAGGATCGTGGTGATGATCTCGCGGCGCAGCGCGTGCGCGTCGATCTGCTCGGGGAACCGCTCGCGCAGGGTGGTCGGGAAGTACGTGTGGAGCAGGCTCCGCAGGTACGGGTCGTCCGGCAGGTCGGTGGTGATCAGCTCCTCCGCCACCGCGATCTTGGTGTAGGCGAGCAGCACGGCGAGTTCGGGCTGGCTGAGCCCCTTGCCGCCGTTGAGCAGTTCGCGGATCTGCCGGTCGCCGGGGAGGAACTCCAGGTCCCGGTCGAGGCGTCCCTCGCCCTCCAGCCGGCGCATGAACCGCTGGTGGGCGTGGAGGAGGGAGGCGGACTGGTGGACGGCGAGGGAGAGCGCCACGTTCTGCGCGTAGTTGTTGCGCAGCACCAGGCAGCCGACCTCGTCGGTCATCTCCGCGAGGATCGCGTTGCGCTGCTTGACGGTCATGTCGCCCTCGGCGACCAGGCCGTTCAGCAGGATCTTGATGTTCACCTCGTGGTCGGAGGTGTCGACGCCGGCGCTGTTGTCGAGGGCGTCGGTGTTGATCCTGCCGCCGGTGCCCTCGGGGCCGCCGGCGCGGGCGAACTCGATGCGGCCGAGCTGGGTGAGGCCCAGGTTGCCGCCCTCGCCGACGACCTTGACGCGCAGGTCCTCGCCGTTGACGCGGATGGCGTCGTTGGCCTTGTCGCCGACGTCGGCGTGCGACTCGGTGGACGCCTTGACGTACGTGCCGATGCCGCCGTTCCACAGCAGGTCCACCGGCGCCTTGAGAATGGCCTTCATCAGCTCGGCCGGGGTCATCTTGGTGACGCCCTCGTCGATGCCGAGCGCCGCCCGCATGTGGGCGTTGACCGGGATGGACTTGGCCTGCCGCGAGTGGACGCCGCCGCCGGGCGACAGCAGTTCCGGGTCGTAGTCGGCCCAGGAGCTGCGGGGCAGTTCGAACAGGCGGCGGCGCTCGGCGTACGAGACGGCCGCGTCCGGGTTCGGGTCGACGAAGATGTGCCGGTGGTCGAAGGCGGCGACGAGGCGGATGTGCTCGGACAGCAGCATGCCGTTGCCGAACACGTCGCCGGACATGTCGCCGACGCCGACGACGGTGAAGTCCTGCGTCTGCGTGTCGTGGCCCAGCTCGCGGAAGTGCCGCTTCACGGACTCCCAGGCGCCGCGCGCGGTGATGCCCATGCCCTTGTGGTCGTACCCGGCGGAGCCGCCGGAGGCGAAGGCGTCGCCGAGCCAGAAGCCGTACGCGACGGCGACCTCGTTGGCGATGTCGGAGAACGTCGCCGTCCCCTTGTCGGCGGCGACCACCAGGTACGTGTCGTCCTCGTCGTGGCGGACCACGTCGGCGGGCGGCACGACCTCGCCGCCGACCAGGTTGTCGGTGATGTCGAGGAGCGCGGAGATGAACGTGCGGTACGAGGCGACGCCCTCGGCCAGCCACGCGTCGCGGTCCACGGCCGGGTCGGGCAGCTGCTTGGCGACGAAGCCGCCCTTCGCGCCGACCGGGACGATGACGGTGTTCTTCACCATCTGCGCCTTGACCAGGCCGAGGATCTCCGTGCGGAAGTCCTCGCGCCGGTCGGACCAGCGCAGGCCGCCGCGCGCGACCTTGCCGAAGCGCAGGTGGACGCCCTCGACGCGCGGCGAGTACACCCAGATCTCGAACGCGGGGCGCGGCGCCGGCAGGTCCGGGATGGCCTGCGGGTCGAACTTCATCGACACGTACGCGTGCGGCCGGCCCTCGGCGTCCTTCTGGAAGAAGTTGGTCCGCAGGGTCGCCTTGATGACGGTGAGGAAGGAGCGCAGGATGCGGTCCTCGTCGAGCGAGGCGACCTGGTCGAGGGCGCCGTCGAGCTCCTCCAGGATGCCGTCCGTCAGCTCCGTGCCGGCCCGCTGCCGCTCCGGCGACATCCGCGCCTCGAACAGCGAGACGAGCAGCCGCGTCGTGTGGACGTTGTTGCGGAGGGTGTCCTCCATGTAGTCCTGGCTGAACGTCGAACCGGCCTGCCGCAGGTACTTGGCGTAGGCGCGCAGCACCATGGCCTGCCGCCAGGTCAGTCCGGCGCTGAGGACGAGCGCGTTGAACCCGTCGTTCTCCGCCTGCCCGGTCCAGGTCGCGGCGAACGCCTCCTGGAACCGCTCGCGGGCGTCGTCGCCGAGGCGGTCGCCGTTCCCGGCGGGGGCGGGGACGCGCAGGCCGAAGTCGTAGATCCAGGCATGGGTGCGGTCGGCGCAGCGCAGCTCGTACGGGCGCTCGTCGACGACCTCCACGCCGAGCCGGTTGAGGACCGGCAGGACGGCGGAGAGGGAGACCTGCGCGCCCGTCTTGTAGATCTTGAAGCGGCGCTCGCCGGGGGCGGCGCCGACCGGCTCGTACAGGGAGAGCGCGAAGTCCTGGCCCTCTTGGGTGAGCTGCTCCATCCGGAGGACGTCGGCGACGGCGGAGCGCGGCGAGTGGTCGGCCTTGTAGCCCTCGGAGAAGGCGCCCGCGTAGCGGCGCAGCAGGTCGGCGGCGCGCTCCTCGCCGGTCTCGGCGTTGAGCGCCTCGCTGAAGCCGTCGGCCCAGGAGCGGGCGGCCTCGGCGAGCCGGTTCTCCAGGCGGTCGGCGTCGGCGTCGGTGAGGGGGGTGAGCGTGGTGCCCTGCGGGACGCGGACGACGAAGTGGAGGCGGGAGAGGACCGACTCGGTGTTCCAGGCGGTGAAGTCGACGCTGGTGCCGCCGAGCTCCTCCTTCAGGATGTCGGTGAGCCGCTCGCGGACCGTGGTGTTGAAGCGGTCGCGCGGCAGGTAGACGAGGGCGGAGTAGTAGCGGCCGTACTCGTCCTGGCGCAGGTAGAGGCGGAGCCGGCGGCGCTCCTGGAGGTACAGGACGCTGGTGGCGATGGACAGCAGCCGGTCGACCGGGGTCTGGAACAGCTCGTCCCGCGGGTAGGTCTCCAGGATCTGCAGCAGGTCGCGGCCGTCGTGGCTGGCGGGCGAGAAGCCGGCCGCGTCGAGGACCTCGGAGACCTTGCGGCGGATGACGGGGACGCGCCGGACGGACTCGGTGTAGGCGGCGGACGAGAACAGGCCGAGGAAGCGGCGCTCCCCGACGACGTTGCCCTGCTCGTCGAACTTCTTGACGCCGATGTAGTCCAGGTAGGACGGGCGGTGGACGGTGGCGCGGCTGTTGGCCTTGGTGAGGATGAGCAGCCTGTGCTCGCGGGCCTTGGCGCGGGCGTCGGCGGGCAGCCGGTTGAACGACGGGGACACCGGGTGGCCGTGGGCGTCGTCGTCTCCGCCGTGGTGCGGGTCGGAGCGCAGGATGCCGAGGCCGGTGCCGGGCACGGCGGCGAGGGCGTCGCCGTCGACGAGGTCGTACTCGCGGTAGCCGAGGAACGTGAAGTGGTCGTCGGCCAGCCAGCGCAGCAGCTCGCGGGCCTCCTCGACCTCGCTGGGCCGCAGGTCGTCGGCGGTCGGCTCGTCCGCGAGGCCGTCGGCGAGGCGGAGCGCGGCCTGGCGCATCTTCTCCCAGTCCTCGACGGCCTCGCGGACGTCGGACAGGACGCGCAGCAGGTCGGCGGTGATCTGCTTGAGGTCGGCGCGGTCGGTCTCGCGGTCGATCTCCACGTGGATCCACGACTCGACGAGCGCGTCGTGCGGCCTGTCGTGGCCGCCGGTCTCGGAGCCGGGGCCGGAGGGGAGGACCTCGACGAGCTTGCCGGTCACGTCGCGGCGGACGACGATCTGCGGGTGCACGACGAGGTGGATGCCGCGGTTCTGCCGGGACAGCTCGTTGGTGACGGAGTCGACGAGGAACGGCATGTCGTCGGTGACCACCTCGACGACGGTGTGGCTGCACGTCCAGCCGTTCTCCTCGACCGTCGGCGTGTGCACGCGGACGCTCGCCGTGCCCTGGGGGCGGTTCTCGGCCAGCCGGTAGTGGGACAGTGCCGCTCCGTACACGTCGACCGGGTCGCGGTCGGTGAGGTCCTCGGGAGCGGTGTGCAGGTAGTAGCGCTGGAGGTACTCGAGCACGATGCCCGGGTCGGGCCTGCCCCCGGTCTCGTTCTCAGCTGCCCGGGCGGCCTGTTCGAGCAGCTCGGCTTTGGCTTCGTCCAGCTTGGTCTGCATGTCCTCTGGCTCCTGTCGCGCGCCGTTGCGTGACGTAGGGGAAGGGGGTGGCATCACGTTCACGCTTCAACGCGGGGTATCCGCTCGGCGGGGACGTTATGCCGAAATGAAGGAAGCCCGGACGATTGTCGGCCGTTCTCGGCGGGGGTGCCGGGGACGGCGGAGCAGCCGGGCAGGAGGGATCAGCACCCGCCCGGGCGCGGTGGCCCGCCGGATGCCGGCCGGGGGCTGCGCTGCCCCCACGGCGTATGGCGCTGATCACGGGTCCAGGCTATCGCTCCCCACCCCGGAAACGTCATGGGCCGCATGTGTACAAAAGGCGACCCCGAAGTTTGACAACGTGGACAGTGACAGGTATCCCGGCGGGCGGGTAGGCCCCGCGGAGGGAGTGCGGATCGAGCCGCACGACCGGGCCTCCGGGCGGCGCGCCGGGTCAGCCGATCAGGTCCTCGGCGACGGCGACGGCCTCGGCCAGCGTGTCGACCACGGGGACGCCCGCGCTCTCCAGGCTGGCGCGGCTGTGCGACCCGCCCGTGTACAGCACGGCCCGGGCACCGACGTGGGCGGCCGCGATCGCGTCGTCCCGGGCGTCGCCGATGACCACGGTCCGCTCGGGCGGGACGCCGTCGAGGGCCAGCAGGTGCCGCACCATGTGCTCGGCCTTGCCGGACGTGGAGCGGTCGGTGCGCCCGTCGACGCGGACGAACCACTCCTCGATGCCGTACTGCCGCACCAGCGGCACCAGGTGCTCGTGCGGCGCCAGCGACAGCAGCGACTGCGTCCGTCCGAACTCGCGGGCGGCCGCCAGCAGCTCGGCCGCGCCGTCGGCGAGTCCGCAGGCGCCGACCCGCGCCCAGTAGTGCCGGTGGAACGTGCCGTCCATGACGGCCCACTCCTCCTCGGTGGGCACCCGGCCCAGCAGCCGCTCGTAGAAGAGGGGGACGGGCACGCAGTACAGCTCGCGGTACCGCTCGAGCGTGATCGGCGGCAGGCCTATCTCCTCGAAGGAGGCGTTGGTCGCCTCGATGACGGTGCCGATGTCGTCGAGCAGGGTCCCGTTCCAGTCCCAGACGAGATGCGCGCGTTGCTTCCCCATGCCACGACCGTACCGGCGGGGTCCGACAACGGGCCCGGTCTCAGCCGAGGAGGTGGGGAATCTCCTGCACGCCGTACCAGAGCAGTTCGTGGTCCTCGGCGCCGTCGACGGTGAAGCGGGCGTCGTCGTCGCCCGCGTCGGCCGCGCCGAGCGCGTCGGCGGCGGCGCGCACGGCGGCCTCGGCGTCGGCCGCGTCGGCGTGCACCGCGGCGGCCTCGGCCAGCGGGACGGGCCCGGCGACCCGCACCTCGCCGATCGCCGCGGGGTCGAGGCCGCGGTCGGGGGTCGCGGCGCCGTCGGGGACGTCCACGGCGACGACGACCCGGCGGCGCGCGGCGTCCGGGTCGGCGGCGAGGAGGCGCAGGGACGCGGCCGCGGCGCGGCTGAGCGCGGCGTACTCGAGTTCCTCGATGTCGTCGGAGACGTACCACTCGCGCAGCCCCGGCGTGACGGCGTAGGCGGTGAACGCGCCGGCGCCGAGGACGCCCGTCCCGTGCGCCCGTGCGAGACCGGGGAGGGTCAGGGGAACGTAGACGCGCATGACAGCCGCTTTCGTAGTCGGGGACGTCCTCAGGATACGTGCGGCGGTACCCCTTCGGGGGCCGGTACGGACCCCCTCCGGCGTCCACCCCGTGATGCGTCGACCCCCCGCCGACCCGGGCGCCCCTTGGGCCCTGTCACCCGGATAGGTGATTCCGGAGCCGCGCGTCGCCGGCTTGACGGCACGTTGCGGGGCGGGCGCCGCCCCCGTAGAAGTGGGCCACCGCGAAGTTACTCCCCGGTAATCCGGGCTGACGGAAGGGACCACGCCCATGCCGCCCACCCCGATCCCCACCTCCGAAGCACGGACCCCACGCCTCCCCGCGGCACGGGGGCCGGCCGGCGCGAGCGGCCCGGAGCCGCTGTGGAAGGCCCCGGAGGGACTCGGCGCGGGCGCGACCCGCGTCCGCAACTCCCCGCC
>NZ_CP095474.1:2275504-2275703 GCF_023614315.1 Streptomyces sudanensis
GTTGCGGACGCGGGCACGGCCGTGGCCCCGGACCGGCCCGGAGCCGCCGGGCCGTCCGCGGTGCCGGGCCCGCCCCGCGGAACCGCGCCTCGGGCCGGCNCGCGACGGTCCGCGTCCGAGGCCGGGCGGCCGGCGCACGCGCCGGCCCGGCGGCCGGCGGGACGTGCGGCGCCCCGGCGGCGCGAGGCCGGGCGCCACC
>NZ_CP095474.1:2275728-2283961 GCF_023614315.1 Streptomyces sudanensis
AGATGTGTCGAACAGNGCACNNGGGNNNANNGGCNNNCANCCGCNCCCGCNNNNTCCCCCCGCACGTGGTGTTCGCCGAGCGGCTGCTGGCCGTGCTGACCGGGGAGCGGCCCGTGCACTGGATGCTGGGCCAGACGATCGGCGAGGCGTACGAGCAGCTGATCCGCCTCGCCCCGGACAACCCCCTGCGGTCCGCCGAACCGGCCCGCCGGACCCGCCCGGTCCTGCGCCGCTGCGCCGGCGTCCCGCCCCGACCCGGTGTGATCGAGGCGTACGCCACCGTGGCGACGGGCTTACGGGTCCGGGCGATGGCGTTCCGCCTGGAACAGGGCCCCGACGGCAGGTGGCGCTGCGCGGCGGTCGACCTGGGCCCCGCCCGCGCCTGAGCGTGGCCGCCGGGTCATGGGCGGGAGGGCGTTGCGCGTCCCTCCCCCGCGGCGCCCGGGCGCACCCGGCCGGGCGCCCCGCGGGCCGCCCCGGGCCCGACGGAGCCCCGGGCCCGACGGAAGCCCGGGCCCGACGGAAGCCCGGGCCCCGGGCGCGGTACGACGGCGGCGGGGCCGGGACACGCGTGTCCCGGCCCCGCCGGACGAGGGGAGCCGCGGTCACTTCTTGCGGCGCCGGCCGCCCTTCTGGGCCTTGCGGCGCTCCGCGCGCGTCATGCCGTCCGCCTCGGACCGCGCGCCGTCGTCCTCGAAGTCGCCCTCGACGACGCCGCCCTCACCGTCGACGGTCGGCGCGGAGAAGTGCAGCCGGTTCGGCCGCTGCGGGGCGTCCAGGCCCTTGGCGCGGATCTCGGGGCGGCCGGCGCCCGCGGGGACGGCCTCCTCCTTCTCCAGCGACGGCCGCTCCGGGCCCGCCGCCACCGGGACCTCCTCGACCTGCTGCTCGACCTGGACCTCCAGGTTGAACAGGTAGCCGACGGACTCCTCCTTGATGCCGTCCATCATCGCGACGAACATGTCGAAGCCCTCCCGCTGGTACTCGACCAGCGGGTCCTTCTGCGCCATCGCGCGCAGCCCGATGCCCTCCTGGAGGTAGTCCATCTCGTAGAGGTGCTCACGCCACTTGCGGTCCAGCACGGACAGCACGACCCGCCGCTCCAGCTCGCGCATGATCTCGGAGCCGAGCTGCTTCTCCCGCGCCTCGTACTGCTCGTGGATGTCGTTCTTGACGGACTCCGCGATGAACTCCGCCGTGATGCCGGCCCGGTCCCCGGCGGCCTCCTCCAGCTCCTCGATGGTGATCTTGCACGGGTAGAGCTGCTTGAACGCGCCCCACAACCGCTCCAGGTCCCACTCCTCCGCGAAGCCCTCGACGGTCTCCGCCTGGATGTAGGCGTCAATCGTGTCGTCCATGAAGTGGAGGATCTGCTCGCGCAGGTCCTCGCCCTCCAGGACGCGGCGGCGCTCGCCGTAGATGACCTCGCGCTGCCTGTTGAGGACCTCGTCGTACTTCAGGACGTTCTTGCGCGCCTCGAAGTTCTGCTGCTCGACCTGCGACTGGGCGGACGCGATCGCACGCGTCACCATCTTGTTCTCGATCGGCACGTCGTCCGGGACGTTCGCCATCGCCATGACGCGCTCGACCATCTGCGCCTTGAACAGCCGCATCAGGTCGTCGCCCAGCGACAGGTAGAAGCGGGACTCGCCCGGGTCGCCCTGGCGTCCGGAACGGCCGCGCAGCTGGTTGTCGATGCGCCGCGACTCGTGCCGCTCGGTGCCCAGCACGTACAGGCCGCCGAGCTTCTTGACCTCCTCCGACTCGGCCTTCACG
Source organism: Streptomyces sudanensis (assembly GCF_023614315.1). NCBI lineage: Bacteria > Bacillati > Actinomycetota > Actinomycetes > Kitasatosporales > Streptomycetaceae > Streptomyces > Streptomyces sudanensis. The sequence goes on from NZ_CP095474.1 coordinate 2,277,505, forward strand.
GCCAGCTCGGCCTTCTCCAGCGCGGCCGGCAGGGCCGCGACCCACTCCTCCGGGTGCTCGACCGGGTCGAGGCCGCGCTGCCGCAGCTCCGCCTCGGCGAGGTCGTCGGGGTTGCCGCCGAGCTTGATGTCCGTGCCGCGGCCGGCCATGTTCGTCGCGACCGTGACGGCGCCCTTGCGGCCCGCCTGGGCGACGATCGACGCCTCGCGCTCGTGGTTCTTCGCGTTCAGCACCTCGTGCGGGATGCCCCGCTTCGACAGCTGCTGGGAGAGGTACTCGGACTTCTCGACCGACGTCGTGCCGACGAGGATCGGCTGGCCCTTCTTGTGCTTCTCCGCGATGTCGTCGACGACCGCCGAGAACTTGGCGACCTCGGTGCGGTAGATCAGGTCGGACTGGTCCTTGCGGACCATCGGCCGGTTCGTCGGGATCGGCACGACGCCCAGCTTGTAGATCTGGTGGAACTCGGCGGCCTCGGTCATCGCCGTACCGGTCATGCCGGACAGCTTGTCGTAGAGGCGGAAGAAGTTCTGCAGGGTGATCGTGGCGAGGGTCTGGTTCTCGTCCTTGATCTGGACGCCCTCCTTCGCCTCGATCGCCTGGTGCATGCCCTCGTTGTAGCGGCGGCCCGCGAGGATGCGGCCGGTGTGCTCGTCGACGATCATGACTTCGCCGTCGATGACGACGTAGTCCTTGTCCTTCTTGAACAGTTCCTTCGCCTTGATGGCGTTGTTGAGGTAGCCGACGAGCGGCGTGTTGACCGACTCGTAGAGGTTGTCGATGCCCAGCCAGTCCTCGACCTTGGCGACGCCCGCCTCGTGGATGGCGACGGTCCGCTTCTTCTCGTCGACCTCGTAGTCGCCGGTCTCCTCGACGCCCTTGAGCGGGTTGCCCGGCTCGCCGCGCTTCAGCCGCTGCACCAGCTTCGCGAAGTCGCCGTACCACTTCGTCGCCTGGTCCGCCGGGCCGGAGATGATCAGCGGCGTACGGGCCTCGTCGATGAGGATCGAGTCGACCTCGTCCACACAGGCGAAGTTGTGCCCGCGCTGCACCAGCTCGTCCTTCGACCACGCCATGTTGTCGCGCAGGTAGTCGAAGCCGAACTCGTTGTTCGTGCCGTACGTGATGTCGCAGTTGTACTGCTCGCGGCGCTGCGCGGGCGACATGTTCGCCAGGATGCAGCCGACCTTCAGGCCCAGGAACTGGTGCACCCGGCCCATCAGCTCGGAGTCGCGCTCCGCGAGGTAGTCGTTGACCGTGATCAGGTGCACACCCTTGCCGGACAGCGCGTTCAGATACGCGGGGAGCGTGCCGACGAGGGTCTTGCCCTCACCGGTCTTCATCTCCGCCACGTACCCCAGGTGCAGGGCGGCGCCGCCCATGAGCTGCACGTCGTAGTGGCGCTGGCCGAGGACGCGCTTGGCCGCCTCGCGGACGGTCGCGAAGGCCTCCGGGAGCAGGTCGTCGAGGCTCTCACCGTCCTGGTACCGCTGCTTGTACTCGTCGGTGAGGGCCCGCAACTCGGCGTCGGAGAGGTTGACGAAGTCCTCTTCGATGGAGTTGACCTGGTCCGCGATGCGGTGCAGTCTGCGCAGGATCTTGCCTTCGCCTGCACGCATGAGCTTGTTGAAGACGGACACTGAGGCTGATCTCCTTGCCGGTCGGGCCTGGCACTAGGTCTTGTCATGGACACTGACACGGGCACGGCAGGTGGGCCCACCGCAACGGTCATCGTAAGCGAGGACCCCGCCGCGCCGGGAGGTCCGCGCCTCCGGAGAACGCCCACCGGAGCCACCACCACCCCCAACGAGAACGCCCGGAGCGCGCCGAAGGTGCCGCCGCCCGCCGAAAACGGCTCGTCCCCCCGCTCCCGCCGCCACCGGGATCCCGTCATGGAACCCGTCACCCTCACCTCCGAGCGCCTGCTGCTGCGCCCCTTCACCCCCGACGACGCCGAAGAGGTCCGCGCCGCCGTCCAGGACCCCGGGACCAAGCGCTGGACGCCCCTGCCCGACCCGTACGGAATCGCCGACGCGGAGGACTTCGTCGGCCGGTACGCCCCCGGCGGCCGGCGCGACGACACCGAGTACACCTTCTCCGTACGCTCCCGCGGCCGGGAGCACGGCTCCCTCCTGGCCTCCGTCGGCCTCCACCACCCGCGCTCCGGCACCTGGGAGGTCGGCTTCCGCACCGTCCGGGAGCACCGCGGCAACGGCTACGCCGCCGAAGCCGTCCGCATCCTCGCCCACTGGGCGTTCACCGCCCTCGGCTGCACCCGTCTCGAATGGCGCGCCGCAGTCGGCGACACCGCCTCCCGCCTCGTCGCCGAGAAGGCCGGCTTCACCCCGGAGGGCACCCTCCGCGACTGCCTGCTCGCCGCCCTCGTCCACCGCGGCACCCTCCGCGACTGCCTGCTCGCCTCCCTCCTCCCCGCCGACCCGGGACTGNNCCGCCCGCCCTCCCGTACCGGCCGTCCCGGCCCGCCTGACCCGCACCCCGCCGGCGTCCGCGCGGGGACCGGCCGGGCGTGTCAGTGCCGGGCCCTATCGTGCAGGGCATGACCACCACGCCGCGACCCATCACCGAGCTCTCGGCCGACGAGGCCCGCCGCATCGTCCTGCGCGCCCAGGGCCTCCTGGGCGCCCCCGACCGGCGCGCCGGCGTGCGCGGCGTCCTGCGGCGCCTCGGCGCGGTCCAGCTGGACACGATCTCCGTCCTGGCCCGCTCGCACGAGCTGGTGCCCTACGCCCGGCTCGGCGCCGTGGGCCGCCGGGCGGTCGACACGGCGTACTGGACGGGCGGGCACGCGTTCGAGTACTGGTCGCACGCGGCGTGCGTCCTGCCGATCGAGGAGTGGCCCCACTTCGCGTTCCGCCGCCGCGCCTACCGGCGGCGCCCCCAGTGGCACCACGACCTCCCGGACGGCACGTACGAGGCGGTGATCGGGCAGCTGCGCGCGAAGGGCCCCCTGACGGCCACGGAGCTGGGCGGCGCGAAGAACGGCGGCGAGTGGTGGGACTGGTCCGCCTCCAAGGTCGCCGTCGAGCGGGCGCTGATGTACGGCGAGGTCGTGTGCGTCGAGCGGCGCGGCTGGAAGCGCGTGTACGACCTCGCGGAACGCGCCGTCCCCGCCGACCTGCTCCACGACGAACTGGACGACGCCGAGTGCCTGCGCCGCCTCGTACGGCTCGCCGGGCAGGCGCTGGGCGTGGGCACCCGCGCGGACATCGCCGACTACCACCGCATCAGGGGCGAGGAGTTCGACGCGGTCGTCGCCGACTCGGGGCTCGTCCCCGTCCGGGTGGAGGGCTGGGAGAAACCGGCCTGGGCGGACCCGGCGGCACTGGACGGCGAGCCCCGCGGACGGCACCGCACCACCCTGCTGTCCCCGTTCGACTCGCTGATCTGGGAGCGGGCCCGCACGGAGCGGATCTTCGGCTTCACCCACCGGCTGGAGGCGTACGTACCGAAGCAGAGGCGCGTCCACGGCTACTTCGCGATGCCGCTGCTGGCGGGCGGCAGACTGCTGGGACGCGTCGACCCGGCACGCGAGGGCACTACGCTGGTGGCCCGGCAGCTCTCCCTGGCGGGACCCGGCGCGACAGCCCCGATGGCCAGGGCGCTGCGGGAGGCGGCGGAGTGGGTCGGCTGCGACTCCGTGCGCGTCGAGCGCACCGACCGCCCCGACCTCGTCCCGGCCCTCACCGCGGCACTGGACTGACCGCGGCACCGGACCGGCGGCGGGCCGCCGGCACCCGCAGGCCGCAGGCCCGCAGGGCCGCGGATCCGGGCACGGGCACGGGCACCTACCGGATCTCCAGGATCTTCTCCCGCATCGCGTAGACCACGGCCTCCATCCGCGAATGCAGCTGCAGCTTCTCCAGGATGTTGCGGACGTGGTTCTTCACGGTGTTCTCGGAGATGAACAGCTCCTTGGCGATGTCCCGGTTGTTCATCCCCGTCGCCACCAGCTTCAGCACCTCCAGCTCCCGGTCGGTGAGCCGGGGTGCCGGGACGAGGCGGCGGTCGTCGGTGCGCTGGATCATCGACTTGAACTCGGTCAGCAGCTTGGACGCCATGGACGGACTGATCTGCGACTGCCCGTCCGCCACGGCCCGGATGGCCGTGGCGACCTCGTCCGTGGAGATCTCCTTGAGCAGGTACCCGGTGGCGCCCGCCTTGATCGCGTCGTAGAGGTCCGCCTCCTCGTCGCTGATCGTCAACATGATGATCTTCGCGCTGGGGGCGACCTCCTTGATGGACGTGCACGCCTCGATACCGCCCCGCTTGGGCATGCGGACGTCCATCAGGACGATGTCGGGAAGCAGGTCGGCGGCCTTGTCCACGGCCTCCGCGCCGTCCCCCGCCTCCCCCACGACCTGGATGTCCTCCTCCTGCGCGAGGACGATCTCCAGTCCGCGGCGGAACAGTGCGTGGTCGTCCACCACCAGGACCCGGATGGGTTCCTTCCCGGACTCGCCGCCCCCTCCGCCGGAGGTGCCGTGCGAGGCGGCCCCGCGGTCCGGGGCGCCGGAGCCGCCCGGATGATGCACCGGGCCGAAGCTGTCCGCCATCGTTCCTCCCCCTGCAGGCCGGGGCCCTGGAGTCATAGTTCGGAGCACCAACGACGGTCCGACACGGACCGGTTGGCGCACGTCACCATGATTTCATGCCCCGGCGACCGGGCGGTGATCCTTCGGTGGCACGGAGGCGCCCCCGGGGCGCACGGAGGCACCTCCGGGGGCACCGGCACCGACCGCGGAACCGTCAGCCGCCGAGCGCTCCACCGGCGCCGCCCGCGCCGTCGCCCTCGCTCGCCGCGAGCGGGTCGTTCTCAAGGTGGATGACGCCGTAGTCGTAGGCGTGGCGCCGGTACACGACGCTGGGCTGCTTGGTCTCCGCGTCGACGAACAGATAGAAGTCGTGGCCGACCAGTTCCATCTCGTACAGCGCCTGGTCGAGCGACATGGGCGCGGCCCTGTGCGTCTTCTCGCGCACCACCAGCGGGCCCTCGCCCTGCACCTCGAGCGGACCGACCCGCATGGTCGGCGCGCTCTCCTCCGATTCCTCGAGCACCGCGACCCCGGCCCCGTTGAGCCGGGCGACGCCCGGCACCGCCTCGGCCACCTCGGCGGCCGTCATCCGGCCGCTGCCGCGGCGGGTGTGCCGCTTGTCGTGCTGCTTGCGCAGTCGAGCCTCGAGCTTCGCGGTCGCGAGGTCGAGCGCCGCGTACGGATCGGGGGCGGCCGCCTCGGCCCGGATCACCGGACCACGGGAGTGAAGGGTGATCTCCACGCGGTCAGACCTGTCGGCCTGCCGCGGATTGTGCTCCTTGGACACCTCGACGTCGAGGCTGATCACCTTGCCGTCGAGCTTCTGGATCTTCTCCAGCTTCAGCTTCTCGGCCACGTGCTTGCGGAACCGCTCGGGCACCTCGGTCTTGCGGCCCTTGACGACGATGTCCACGCAGAACTCCGTTCCCGGATCGCTCCAACCAGCTCAGCCGCTGGCGGGCATCTCCCTTTTGCACCAGACCCCGGTGAACACCGGAGTCCCGGACTTGGCGACTCGAACTTCCTCCTCCCCAGTCGACAAGGCCCCCACCCCACAACATCGATGTACTGGCCGGCTCCGGCATTCCGTACGGATGCATGCCTGCGCATTCGGTGAAGGGCGGCATTCGCCATTCCCGTACCACCGAACATATCCCGCCCGGACGGATGTCGGCACCCATTACCAGCACAAACCTCCGATCAGGCGTCCTTCTCCCCTCATCGTCTGCAACGTTTCAGGTTCCTCGTCAGTTCCGGTTTATTCCGAACGCTTTGGGAGATGCGCTCACAACGGCGGCACCGAGCAGTGAAGGCCCCCGCCCGCCGTACGGCGATACCGCACGCCCACGGCCGGAAATACGTGCCGATGTCACGGGCGGCGGGGATTGCGCCGCGAAATCCCCGGCCTCGCACGGACCCGGTCGGCCGGGCGCGGCGCCGGCCATCGGCACGATCCGGGCGGCCCCACCCCGGCACGGCACCCTCCGCGGTCCCGCCCGCGCGCCACCCGCCGCCGCCCATCTGAACATGCCCTCCTCGCGAAGCACCGCCCCCGCCGTACGCGGAAGCCACCCCCGCGCCGCACAGCGCCCGCGCCGCCTCGGCGAGCGAGGCCCCCGTCGTCATGAGATCGTCCACCAGCACCACCCCGGCGCCCTCCAGCAACCGCATCCCGCCCGGAACCACCTCCAACGCACCCGCCAGGTTCTCCCGCCGCCGCCGCGCGTCCAGCCCGGCCTGGTCGGCGACCGCCCGGCACTGCCGCAGCACCGGCGCGACCCGGGCCGCCACCCCGGCGCCCCGCAGCTCCCGCGCGGCGGCGACCGCCACCCGCCGCACCGCGTCATGGCCGCGGGCGCGCACCGCCCGGCGGGCCGACGGGACCGGCACCAGCACCAGGGGGA
>NZ_CP095474.1:2284014-2286445 GCF_023614315.1 Streptomyces sudanensis
GGTCATGGGGCCCCGCACGCGCCCGCCTCCGGCACCGCCCGCCGCGGCCGCCCGCACGGCGCCCGCCAACGCCGTGCCCAGCGGCGCCGCCAAGGCGAGCGCGCCACGCTCCTTGTGGGCGAGCAGGGCCGCGCGCACGGCGTCGGCGTACGGAGCGGCCGCCCACACGCCGGGAAGCCCTTCGGGCTCCGGTTCGGGCCGTACGCGTACCACCGGCCGTCCGTGGAGCGACCGGGCGCAGACATCGCACAGGACCGCACGGGCACGGCCGCAGCCGGCGCAGGCCACCGGCAGTACGAGCCCGGTGATCTCCTGCCACCATCTCCGCACGCCTTCCACTGTGGCGTGCCCCGCGGCGGCTCGCCACCCCTGTGGACAACCCTGCGCGGGATACGTTCGCGCAGGTCATCCCGGGTATACGGGGGCGGTTCCCTTCTCGACCATGGGCTGCCAGTTGACGCCGGAGCGGAGCCTGACGAGGCCGTCGTCGGCGGAGGCGACGAGGGGTGCGCGTTCGTCGCTGGCGGCGGCGACGGCCTTGACCTGGTTGAGGCCGGGGATGAGGGCGGCGGAGGCGGAGCCGTCGGTCTGGAGGTAGCGGACCTGCTGCACGCCGCCCGCCTGCTTGGCGAGGACGACGAGGCGGCTGGGCCCGGCCCAGGAGACGGACGTCACCGACTCCATGCGGGGTGCGACCGCCTGGAGGTCGACGACGGAGACCTTCTGGCGGCCGCCGGCGGTCTGCCGTTGGACGCGGCCGATCTGGAGGGTGGTCCTGCCCTTCTCGGTGAGGCGCAGGGCGATGCGCACGCCGTCCTCGGAGAGACGCAGTTCCTCGATGCGGACGCCCTCGTCGAGCCAGGGCGTGGTGACGGTGAGCGGTTCGCCGGTGCCGCCGCGGAGGAGGAGCAGCCGGGGGTCGGCGGGGTCGCGGTCGGCCACCCACAGGTCCTTGCGGCCGTCCCAGCTGGGTGCGGAGAGCCGGTCGGCCGGTCGGGCCCCCCGGCTGGTGACGAGGGGTTCGGGAAGGCCGGAGTCGGACTGGATGGAGGTGACGCGCAGGGTCCGGCCGTTTTCGGACACGGCGGCGGCGTGCCTTTCGTCGCGGGCGATCGCGGCGGTCTCGACCTTCGCGGTCCCGTCTCCGAAGGGGCCGCGGACGGGCCGGGGTTCGACGGTCTCCTTGGCGCCGGGGAGCAACTGGGCGAGCCTGCCCTGGGCGTCGACGAAGTAGGGGGTCTCCCGGAGATCGGGGGTGGGGTCGGCCATGAAGTCGGGTTTCCGGTCCTCGTGCAGGGTGCACAGGGATCGGCCGTCGGCGCGCTGGAGTTCCACCTGCCGGACTCGGTTGGACGCCAGGTCTCCGACGGTGAAGAGGACTTGGGCGGCCATCCTGCGGCACTGTTCGTGGTCGACGTGGTTCGCTTTGTCGTTGAGCGGGACCCTGAGGGTGTTCCGGTCGTCGGTGGTGAGGACGGTGGTGTCCTTCTTCAGTTCCGTCCCGTCGGGAAAGCGGGTGTCGACGACCGGCCTGAGCCAGCTCGTCGGTCCTTCGAGGAGCGCTTCGACGGTCTGCGCCAGGGAGTCCATGCCGGTGACGGGGTCCTGGCGTTTCCGGATGTACACCGGGTCGGCGACGACCCAGTTCCTGCCGGACGCGAAATAGTACTTGTTGACGGACCGGTAGTTGCGCTGGAAGTCGGATTCGCTGAGGAGGAGGCCCTGCGGGAGGACGTCGATGCGCCATTCCTTCTGCTTGCCGTCCGCGGAGCGCTGCTGTACGAGCTGGATGAATTCGCTGTAGGTGACGGAGCCGAGCGGCTGGTAGGCGTGCCGTTCGTCGACGGTGGCCACCGTGCGGCCGGAAAGGCGGTAGAGGAGTGTCTGGGAGGTGCCGGGCGCGGCGTGCTCCTGGCGTGCGGGGCCGCCGCGCTGGGGGACGGGGGCGGTGCTGAGGACGGTGGTGCGTTCCTCGGGCTTCCAGGTGCGGGCGGCCTGCTTGGTGAGGTACTTGCGGGCGGTGGCGAAGCCGGGGTCGTCGCCGGTCATCGCTTCGAGGAAGCCCTCGACGATCTCTGCGGGCTCGGCGTTCTCGCGCGGCGGCACGGGATAGACGCGTACCTGGGAGTCGCCCTGCCGTGATGTCCTGACGCCGCTGACGTCTCCGCTGTCGGGCATGGAGGCGCAGCCGGCGAGGAGGGCGGCCGCGCCGAGGAGCGCGGTGCCGCGTGTCGTTCGCCGGGGGGTGCGGCGGCGGTCAGTGCCCACGGGTGGTGTCCTTCCGTTCCGTCCCCTGGTCCTGCGGGGTGTCGTCGCCGGTGGGTTCGGTGCCGTGTCCGCGTGCGACGACGCGGGTGCCGTTTCCGGGGAGGGCGGTGGGGTCGGCGTGCGGCCGGCGCGGTGACGTGTCGGGCCGGGGCGGTACGGGGAG
>NZ_CP095474.1:2286494-2296512 GCF_023614315.1 Streptomyces sudanensis
GTGGTGGGGGTCTCCGCGGGGGTGCCGNNTGTGTGGTCGGTCGCGGTGTGGTGCCGGTGGCGGCGGGAGTCCTCGGGTTCGAGGGGTATGGGGGAGCCTCGGAGGGGTTCGTCGGCGGTGCGGGGCAGGGTGAGGCGGAACTGCGAGCCGCCTCCGGGTTCGCCCCAGGCCTGGAGCCAGCCGCCGTGGAGGCGGGCGTCTTCGAGGGCGATGGACAGGCCGAGGCCTGTGCCGCCGGTGGTGCGGGCGCGTGCGGGGTCGGCGCGCCAGAAGCGGTTGAAGACGCGGGTCGCCTCGCCGGGTTTGAGGCCGACTCCGTAGTCGCGTACGGCGACGGCCACGGCGCCGCCCGCGGCGGCGAGGCGTACGACGACGTCACGGCCTTCGCCGTGTTCGACGGCGTTGACGACGAGGTTGCGCAGGACGCGTTCGACGCGGCGGGCGTCGGCTTCGGCGATGACGGGCTGCTCGTCGCCGACGACGCGGATGCGGCCGCCCTTGTGCTCGGCGAGGGGCCGTGCGCCGTCGATGACGCGGCGGACGACGTCGCGGAGGTCTATGGGCTCGGCTTCGAGGGCGGCGGCGCCGGCGTCGAAGCGGCTGATCTCGAGGAGGTCGGCGAGGAGGGACTCGAACCGGTCGAGTTGGTCGCCGAGGAGTTCGGCGGAGCGGGCGGTGACGGGGTCGAAGTCCTCGCGTGCCTCGTGGATGACGTCGGCTGCCATGCGGACGGTGGTGAGGGGGGTGCGCAGTTCGTGGGAGACGTCGGAGACGAAGCGGCGCTGCATGCGGGACAGGTCCTCCAGCTGCTGGATCTTGTGCTGGAGGTTCTGGGCCATCTTGTTGAAGGCTTCGCCGAGGCGGGCGATGTCGTCCTCGCCGGTGACCTTCATGCGTTCCTGGAGGCGTCCGGCGGAGAGGCGTTCGGCGACGCCGGCGGCCATGCGGACGGGGGTGACGACCTGGCGTACGACGAGCCAGGCGATGGCGCCGAAGAGGACGACGACGAACAGCCCGGCGGTGGCGATGGTGGTCTTGACGAGGGTGAGGGAGGCCTCTTCCTGCGTGAAGGGGAAGAGGTAGTACAGCTCGTAGGTGTTGCCTTCGACGTCGTTGAGGCGTTTGCCGATGACGAGGCCGGCCTCGGAGTCCTGGCTGTCGGCGTAGTGGATGCGGGTGTAGGTCTGGAAGGTCCCGGTGCCCTGGGCGACTGCTTCGCGGAGGGCGACGGGGATGCTCTCGACTTCGACGCCTCCGGAGGCGCGGGCGCCGCGGCTGGGCGCGGTGCCCGCGGAGTCGGAGCTGAGGGCGACGACGTCGAAGGCGCCGGCGCCGCCGCTGGCGAGCTGGACGACGAGGTCGGAGCGCCAGTTGAGGAGGGAGCTCGAGGGGGTGCCGGTGGTGTCGCCGCCGGTGGGGGCGGAGCCGGTCGCGGCGCTGGCCTCGTCCTGGGCGGCGGAGAAGCCTCCTGCGGCCTGGCTCTGCGCGGCTCGTTCCTTGGCGTCGAGGAGGCCGTTGCGGACCTGGCCGATGACGACGAATCCCAGCAGCAGGACCACGCCGAGGGACATGAGGAGGGTGGCGACGACGACGCGGAGCTGGATGTTGCGTCGCCACAGTCGCAGGGCGGGCAGGAGGGGGCGGCGGATCCAGCGTGCCAGGAGGCGGAGCACCGGGCCGCCCGGTGCTCCGTCCCGGAGGATGCGTCCGCCGTGGAGGAGGCGGCCCAGACGGGTGGGTCGGTGTCCGGGTCCGGCAGCCCGCCCCGTACGGACTCCCGGCTTCCCGGGCTTCGGAGCAGTGCTGCCTCGGGTCATGTCAGTTCGGTCCCGCCTTGTAGCCGACGCCGCGGACGGTGACGACGATCTCGGGTCGTTCGGGGTCCTTCTCGACCTTGGAGCGCAGGCGCTGGACGTGGACGTTCACCAGGCGCGTGTCGGCGGCGTGGCGGTAGCCCCAGACCTGTTCGAGGAGGACCTCGCGGGTGAAGACCTGCCACGGTTTGCGGGCGAGCGCGACGAGGAGGTCGAACTCGAGGGGGGTGAGCGCGATGGACTGCCCGTCCCGTTTCACGGAGTGCCCGGCGACGTCGATGACGAGGTCGCCGATGGTGAGCTGTTCGGGTGCGGGCTCTTCGGACCTGCGGAGACGTGCCCGGATGCGGGCGACGAGCTCCTTCGGCTTGAACGGTTTGACGATGTAGTCGTCGGCGCCGGATTCGAGTCCGACGACGACGTCCACGGTGTCGCTCTTGGCGGTGAGCATGACGATCGGCACGCCGGATTCGGCGCGGATGAGCCTGCACACCTCGATGCCGTCCCGTCCGGGCAGCATGAGGTCCAGGAGCACCAGGTCGGGTTTGGTCTCCCGGAACGCGGCGAGCGCCTTGTCGCCGTCCGCTACGAACGACGGCTCGAACCCTTCACCACGCAGCACGATCCCGAGCATCTCGGCCAGTGCGGTGTCGTCGTCGACGACAAGGACGCGTCCTTTCATAATCGACATCATCCCATTAGCTCATCGTTACCTGACATGACCTGGCACACAGCTCTGCGATTCCTCCCGCGGTCACCGGCGAGACCACTCCCGCCTCGGTGACGATCGCGGTCACCAGTTCGGGGGGTGTGACGTCGAACGCCGGGTTGTAGGCGCGGGTTCCCAGCGGTGCGACGAGTGTGCCGCCGCTCGCGCCCGCCGTGACCGCCCCGGCGGCGGGCGGGGCCGTGAGCTGCGTCACTTCGCTTCCCGGTCGTTGTTCGATCTCGATGGACGCGCCGTCGGGCGTACCGGGGTCGATCGTGGTCAGGGGCGCGACGACGACGAACGGCACGTGGTGGTACCTGGCGAGGACGGCGAGGGGGTACGTGCCGATCTTGTTGGCGACGGATCCGTCGGCGGCGATCCGGTCCGCACCGACGAGGACGGCGTCCACCTCGCCGGCCGCGAACAGGGATCCGGCGGCGTTGTCGGTGAGCAGGGTGGCGGTGAGGCCGTTGCGGGCGGCCTCGTACGCGGTGAGGCGGGCGCCCTGGAGGAGGGGCCGTGTCTCGTCGATCCACAGCCGTCGCAGCCGCCCGGCCCGGTGGGCGGCGAGGGCGACGGCGAACGCGGTTCCCTCTCCGCCGGACACCAGGGCGCCGGTGTTGCAGTGGGTGAGGATGCGGTGGCTCCCTCCGGGCAGCAGTTCGTCGAGGAGGGCGAGGCCGCGGGAGGCCATGGCGGCGCTGGCTTCCGCGTCCTCCCGATGGATCCGCCGGGCTTCGGTCAGGGTCGCCTCGGCGGCTTCCTGCAGGGTGGCGCCCCTCTCTGCGGCGGCCCGGTGGGCGGCGAGGGCCCTTCGAACGCCGTACGCGAGGTTGACGGCGGTGGGGCGGGCCTCGGCGAGCTGGGCCGCGGCCTCTTCGACGTCGTAGCGGCGGGCTGCGGCGAGCGCCACACCGTAGGCGCCGGCGATGCCGAGGAGGGGCGCGCCGCGCACGGCGAGCGTCTGGACGGCGTGGACGAGGGCCGGCACGTCGGTGCAGACCAGCTCGACTTCCTCGGCGGGAAGCCGGGTCTGGTCGAGAAGTATCACGACGGGGCCTTCGGGGGGTTCCGCCCAGCGGAGGGCCAAAGGTGCGGGCGGTCGGCCGCCGGGGTCCGTTCCTGCGTACTGATCAGCCATTCGCCCAGTCTGCCCGCTGCCGGGGGGACAATGAAGGTGTCATGACGGGTGGCCGGGTCACCGGGGCCCTGGGTCCGGGGCGGCCGGCCCGTGGCACGATGGCTGCCGACCTGCCGCTCTGCGGGCGGCGGGGCGCTGTGACCGAGCCGGCTCGACGAGCGGGCCCCGCGACCAAGCCACGAGGTGGACGACCGTGAACGACTCTCCGGGCTGGGCCTCGCCCGGATCGCCCTCCCCGGCCGACGACCAGGGTGCCGGTTCGCCCCGCCCGGCCGGTGAGCAGGGCGGTCCCGCTCCGAAGTGGTCGGGGAACCAGCCTCCCCCCGGCCAGTGGACGCCGTCGCCGCCCCAGCCGGGCGGCCCGGTGCCGCCCGCGCCCGGCTGGGGCGGCGGCCCGTACGGCGGCTGGGCGCAGCCTCCGGCGCCGAAGCCGGGGGTGATCCCGCTGCGTCCGCTGGGCGTGGGCGAGATCCTGGACGGGGCGGTGTCGACGCTGCGGGCGCACTGGCGGACCGTTCTGGGCATCACGCTCGCCGTGTCGGCGGTGGTGCAGCTGGTGCAACTCCTCCTGCAGCGGTACGTACTGCCGCGGCAGCCGACGATCGACCCGAACGCGAGCCCGTCGGAAGTCCTGGAGCAGGCGGGTGAGTCGCTGCGGGTGAGCATGCTCTCCGCGGCTCCGTCGGTGCTGCTGGGGCTGATGGCCACCTTCGTGACGACGGCGCTGTTGACGTTCGTGGTGAGCCGGTCGGTGCTGGGCCGCCCGGTGACGTTCGGCGAGGTGTGGCGGGACGCCCGGCCGCGGCTCGTGCCGCTGCTGGGCCTGATGCTCCTCCTTCTGCTGATGATCGTCGGCATCATGGTGGCGGGTGTCGTTCCGGGGCTGCTGGTCGGTTCCGCGGGGGGTGCGCTCCTGGTGTTCCTCGGCGGTCTGGCCGCCCTGCTCGTGATGTGCTGGCTGATGGTGCAATTCAGCCTGTCGTACTCGGTGGTGATGCTGGAACGCCAGGGCGTGATGGCCTCGCTGCGGCGTTCCGCGAAGCTGGTGCGGGGCTCGTGGTGGCGGATCTTCGGCATCCTCACCCTGACGGCGCTGCTGATGGTTCTGATCGCGATGATCGTGGCGATCCCCTTCACCCTGCTCGCGTTCGCGGTCGGCGACGGGGGCATGGGCGGCGCGCTCTCCGGTGGCGCTCCCCGGTACGACTGGGCGTTCCTGATCACCTCGGCCGTCGGTGGCGTCGTCGCGTCCGCGATCATGTACCCGATCTCCGCTGGCGTGTCGGTCCTCCTCTACGTGGACCAGCGCATCCGTCGTGAGGCCCTCGACCTCGAACTCGCCCGTGCGGCGGGGGTGCCCGGCTACGGCTCCGCCTCGCCGGGCGGCACGACTCCCGGGAGCTGATGCGGTGCCGGTCACGGGGGGAGCGACGGTGGTGGGGCGGAGCGCCGCGAACGGTGACGGACCGCCGTTGGACGTACCGCGGGAACCCGCCCGCGAGGCGGCGGAGCGAGAGCTGTCCAAGCCCGTGTACGGCGAGGACGAACGAAACATCCTGATGCGCGCCATGGACGCCTTCTTCGACTGGTTGGGCGACCTGTTCGACGCGGCGTCCGGGGCCACCCCGGAGGGGTGGGTGGGCCTCGCGGTGATCACCGCCGTCGTGGTGGCTCTGATCGGTGCCCTGTGGTGGCGGCTCGGCGCGCCGCGCCGGGTGTCGGCGTCGGCGGACTCGCTGTTCGACGCGGCGCCGCGAACGGCCGACGACCATCGCGCGGCCGCCGACCGCCACGCCGCGGCGGGACGCTGGAACCAGGCCGTACAGGAACGGATGCGCGCCCTGGTGCGCTCCTTGGAGGAACGCACCGTGCTCGACCCGCGCCCGGGACGCACGGCGGACGAGGCGGCCGCGGAGGCGGGCCGGGTACTGCCCGCGCACGCCGACGGGCTGCGCGCCGCCGCCCGTGAATTCGACGACGTCACATACGGCGGCCGCACCGCCGACCAGCACGCGTACCAGCGCCTGAGGGCTCTGGACGCCGCGGTGCTGCGGACCGGGCCCCAGTGGGACGACACCTCCCGGAGAGCCGCCCGATGACCTCCACCGGCACCTCCCTGTCGCGGAGCCCCGCCCAGGTCTGGGCACGCGTGCGGGGTGTCCTGTTCGCCCTGACGCTGGTGGTCGTCACGGCCGTCCTCCTGGCCCTGATGCGCGCCGGTGAGCAGCACGGCCGCCTCGACCCCCGTTCCGCGGACCGCAACGGCAGCCGGGCGATCGCCGAACTGCTGAAGGAACGCGGGGTGTCGCTCCGGATCGCCACCACCCTCGACGAGGCCACCGCCGCGGCCGGCCCCGACTCCACCGTGCTGGTCACGGCGCCCGACCTGCTCGACCGTGCCCAGCGGAAGGCCCTGCGCGGCACGATCGACACCTCGGGCGCCCGGACCGTTCTCCTCGCCGCCGACACGTCCCTCGGCACCCTGGCCCCCGGTGTGACGGCGAAGCTCCCCGACACGGTCCGCGCCCTGCAGCCGGGCTGCGACCTGCCCGAGGCCCGCCGGGCGGGCTCGGTGAGCCTGGGCGGCGTGCGGTACGCGGCAGCCGGTTCCGCCTCCGCGGACGCCTGCTACCTCAGCGACGGCCTGCCGACGCTGCTCCGGCTGGACAACTCCGCGGGAGGCGACACGGTCCTCCTCGGGGCGGCGGACCTGCTGTTCAACGCACACCTCGCCGACGAGGGCAACGCGTCGCTCGCTCTGCAACTCCTCGGTTCCCGTGATCATCTCGTCTGGTACCTTCCCTCGCTCTCCGATCCGTCCGCCGCCGGTGGCGGTGACGGCTCCGACCATGGGGACCGGACCGAGAAGGACTTCCTCGACCTGATCCCCTCGGGCTGGCTGTGGGGGACATCGCAGCTCGCCCTGGCGGCGGTTCTGGCCGCCGTCTGGCGCGCCCGCCGCCTGGGGCCGCTCGTCACGGAACGGCTCCCGGTCGCGATCCGCGCCTCGGAAGCGACGGAAGGCCGCGCCCGTCTGTACTTCCGCGCCAACGCCCGCGACCGCGCCGCCGCAGTACTCCGTTCGGCGGCCCGCGGCCGTCTCGCTCCCCTCGTGGGCGTCCCGTCGAGGGAAGCCCACTCCCCCGACGCCCTGCTTCCCGCCCTGTCCGCCCGCCTGACCGGCGAGACCGGCGACCTGCGGGACCTGCTGTTCGGCCCGCCCCCCTCCGACGACGCCTCACTCGTCCTCCTGACGAACCGACTCGACGCCCTCGAAAGAGAGGTACGCACCTCATGAGTGCCCCGACCCCCGAGACCGCCGAGGACTCGGCCCGCGCCCGCGCCTCGCTGGAAGCTCTGCGCACCGAGATCGCCAAGGCCGTGGTCGGGCAGGACTCCGCTGTCACCGGGCTCGTCGTGGCCCTGCTCTGCAGGGGCCACGTCCTCCTGGAGGGTGTGCCCGGTGTGGCCAAGACACTGCTCGTGCGTGCGCTCGCCGCGTCGTTGGACGTCGACACCAAGCGCGTCCAGTTCACCCCCGACCTGATGCCGAGCGATGTGACGGGCTCACTCGTCTACGACACGCGAACCGCCGAGTTCTCCTTCCAGCAGGGTCCGGTGTTCACGAACCTGCTCCTCGCCGACGAGATCAACCGGACACCACCGAAAACCCAGTCCTCACTCCTGGAAGCCATGGAGGAACGGCAGGTCACGGTCGACGGCACACCCCGTCCACTGCCCGAGCCGTTCCTGGTGGCGGCGACGCAGAATCCCGTCGAGTACGAGGGGACCTATCCCCTCCCCGAGGCCCAACTGGACCGGTTCCTCCTGAAGCTGACGGTTCCCCTGCCGTCCCGCGAACACGAGATCGACGTGTTGACCCGCCACGCGGAAGGCTTCGACCCCCGCGACCTGAGGGCTGCAGGCGTGCAGCCGGTCGCCGGTGCCGCAGACCTGGAGGCCGCTCGCCGTGCGGTCGCCCGCACCTCGGTTTCCGCCGAGATCGCCGGCTACGTCGTGGATATCTGCCGTGCCACGCGTGAATCCCCCTCGCTCACTCTCGGCGTCTCCCCCCGAGGCGCCACCGCCCTGCTCTCCACCGCCCGCGCCTGGGCCTGGCTCACGGGTCGGGACTACGTCATCCCGGACGACGTGAAGGCCCTCGCCCTTCCCACGCTCCGGCACCGTGTCCAACTGCGACCCGAAGCGGAGATGGAAGGCGTGACGGCCGACTCCGTCATCAACTCGATCCTCGTCCACGTTCCCGCGCCGTCGCTGAGGCAGTGACCTGACCCATGGCCCTCACCGGACGTACCGTGCTCCTGGCCGCCATCGGCTCGCTGCCGATCGGAATTCTCGCCCCCAGCTGGACGGGAATGCTGGCTGTCAACGCCCCCCTGTCCCTCGCAATTCTGTGCGACTACGCGCTGGCTGCGCCAGTGCGAACGCTACGGTTCACTCGAAGTGGTGACACATCTGTTCGGCTCGGTGAGAGCGCTCAGGTCCACCTCCTCCTGGAGAACCCTTCGCGGCGCCGCCTGCGCGCGGACATCCGGGACGCATGGCCGCCGAGCGCCTGGCCGACGGAAACCGACCAGGCGGTCTCCCGGCACAGACTGACGGTTCCCGCAGGAGAACGACGCAGGTTGACGACCCTGCTGCGGCCTACACGCCGCGGTGACCGGATGGCGGAGCGGATCACGGTCCGCTCGTACGGGCCTCTGGGTCTGGCGGCCCGCCAAGGCAGCCACCGCCTGCCGTGGACGGTTCGCGTCCTGCCTCCGTTCACCAGCCGCAAGCACCTGCCGTCCAGGCTCGCGCGGCTTCGGGAGCTGGACGGCCGGACGAGCGTGCTGACACGAGGTGAGGGCACCGAGTTCGACAGCTTGCGCGAGTACGTTCCGGGAGACGACACCCGGTCCATCGACTGGCGGGCCACGGCACGCCAGTCGAACGTCGCGGTTCGTACATGGCGACCCGAACGGGATCGGCACCTGCTGCTCGTCCTGGACACGGGCCGTACATCAGCGGGCCGTGTCGGAGACGTTCCTCGCCTGGACGCGGCAATGGACGCGGCCCTGCTACTGACCGCGCTCGCTTCACGCGCTGGTGACCGGGTGGACCTACTGGCGTACGACCGTCGTCTCCGCGCCCGTGTGCAGGGCCGGGCAGCAGGGGACGCCCTGCCGGCGATGGTCGACGCCATGGCGACGCTGGAGCCGGAGCTGGTCGAGACGGATGCCCGTGGCCTGAGCGCTGCGGCACTGGCCCGCGCCCCGCGACGTTCGCTGGTCGTCTTGCTGACGAGCTTGGAGGCGGCACCGATCGAAGAGGGGCTTCTCCCGGTCCTGCCGCAGCTCACACAACGGCACACAGTCGTGGTGGCCTCCGTCTCGGATCCGCACGTGGACGAGATGGCGAAGTCGCGGGGCACGGCCGAGGCGGTGTACGAGGCCGCCGCCGCAGCACAGGCAGCAGACCAGCGGCGCCGTACGGCGGAACAACTCGAGCGGCACGGCGTCACCGTCGTCGACGCCAGACCCGAGGACCTCGCACCGGCGCTCGCCGACACGTATCTCGCGTTGAAAGCGGCAGGACGCCTTTGAGAGGGGAGAACGACCAGCTCGTGAGGCACCTTCGAAAGGTGCCTTCGAAATGGTCTGGAAATGCGGAAAGCCCCGCACCATGAGGTGCGGGGCTTTCCCGAAGAATTGTTCGGCGGTGTCCTACTCTCCCACAGGGTCCCCCCTGCAGTACCATCGGCGCTGAAAGGCTTAGCTTCCGGGTTCGGAATGTAACCGGGCGTTTCCCTAACGCTATGACCACCGAAACACTATGAAGATATGAACTCGACCGGCCCACACAAGGGGGGAGTTCGTTACTTCAGAACTGACACAGTGGACGCGAGCAACTGAGGACAAGCCCTCGGCCTATTAGTACCGGTCAACTCCACCCATCACTGGGCTTCCATATCCGGCCTATCAACCCAGTCGTCTACTGGGAGCCTTACCCTCTCCAAGGAGGTGGGAACACTCATCTCGAAGCAGGCTTCCCGCTTAGATGCTTTCAGCGGTTATCCCTCCCGAACGTAGCCAACCAGCCATGCCCTTGGCAGGACAACTGGCACACCAGAGGTTCGTCCGTCCCGGTCCTCTCGTACTAGGGACAGCCCTTCTCAATATTCCTACGCGCACAGCGGATAGGGACCGAACTGTCTCACGACGTTCTAAACCCAGCTCGCGTACCGCTTTAATGGGCGAACAGCCCAACCCTTGGGACCGACTCCAGCCCCAGGATGCGACGAGCCGACATCGAGGTGCCAAACCATCCCGTCGATATGGACTCTTGGNNTCA
>NZ_CP095474.1:2296525-2306173 GCF_023614315.1 Streptomyces sudanensis
CCGGGGTACCTTTTATCCGTTGAGCGACGGCGCTTCCACAAGCCACCGCCGGATCACTAGTCCCGACTTTCGTCCCTGCTCGACCCGTCGGTCTCACAGTCAAGCTCCCTTGTGCACTTACACTCAACACCTGATTGCCAACCCGGAAACGTCACCTTTGGGCGCCTCCGTTACCCTTTAGGAGGCAACCGCCCCAGTTAAACTACCCATCAGACACTGTCCCTGATCCGGATCACGGACCCAGGTTAGACATCCAGCACGACCAGAGTGGTATTTCAACGGCGACTCCACCATGACTGGCGTCACGGCTTCACAGTCTCCCACCTATCCTACACAAGCCGAACCGAACACCAATATCAAACTGTAGTAAAGGTCCCGGGGTCTTTCCGTCCTGCTGCGCGAAACGAGCATCTTTACTCGTAGTGCAATTTCACCGGGCCTATGGTTGAGACAGTCGAGAAGTCGTTACGCCATTCGTGCAGGTCGGAACTTACCCGACAAGGAATTTCGCTACCTTAGGATGGTTATAGTTACCACCGCCGTTTACTGGCGCTTAAGTTCTCAGCTTCGCCCGGACGAATCCAGGCTAACCGGTCCCCTTAACGTTCCAGCACCGGGCAGGCGTCAGTCCGTATACCTCGCCTTACGGCTTCGCACGGACCTGTGTTTTTAGTAAACAGTCGCTTCTCGCTGGTCTCTGCGGCCACCCCCAGCTCGGAGTGCAAGACTCGTCACCAGACGTGGCCCCCCTTCTCCCGAAGTTACGGGGGCATTTTGCCGAGTTCCTTAACCATAGTTCACCCGAACGCCTCGGTATTCTCTACCTGACCACCTGAGTCGGTTTAGGGTACGGGCCGCCATGAAACTCGCTAGAGGCTTTTCTCGACAGCATAGGATCATCCACTTCGCCACAATCGGCTCGGCATCAGGTCTCAGCCTTCAATGTGTGACGGATTTGCCTACCACACGGCCTACACCCTTACCCCGGGACAACCACCGCCCGGGCTGGACTACCTTCCTGCGTCACCCCATCGCTCACCTACTACCAGTCTGGGCCACCGGCTCCACCACTTTCCTTCCCCCGAAGGGTCCGGAACGGCTTCACGGGCTTAGCATCGCTGGGTTCAGCGCTGGCGCTTCAAAGCGGGTACCGGAATATCAACCGGTTGTCCATCGACTACGCCTGTCGGCCTCGCCTTAGGTCCCGACTTACCCTGGGCAGATCAGCTTGACCCAGGAACCCTTAGTCAATCGGCGCACACGTTTCCCACGTGTGTATCGCTACTCATGCCTGCATTCTCACTCGTGAACCGTCCACAACTCGCTTCCACGGCTGCTTCACCCGGCACACGACGCTCCCCTACCCATCACAGCGGGCGTTGGCCCTCATGCTGCAATGACACGACTTCGGCGGTACGCTTGAGCCCCGCTACATTGTCGGCGCGGAATCACTTGACCAGTGAGCTATTACGCACTCTTTCAAGGGTGGCTGCTTCTAAGCCAACCTCCTGGTTGTCTCTGCGACTCCACATCCTTTCCCACTTAGCGTACGCTTAGGGGCCTTAGTCGATGCTCTGGGCTGTTTCCCTCTCGACCATGGAGCTTATCCCCCACAGTCTCACTGCCGCGCTCTCACTTACCGGCATTCGGAGTTTGGCTAAGGTCAGTAACCCGGTAGGGCCCATCGCCTATCCAGTGCTCTACCTCCGGCAAGAAACACACGACGCTGCACCTAAATGCATTTCGGGGAGAACCAGCTATCACGGAGTTTGATTGGCCTTTCACCCCTAACCACAGGTCATCCCCCAGGTTTTCAACCCTGGTGGGTTCGGTCCTCCACGAAGTCTTACCTCCGCTTCAACCTGCCCATGGCTAGATCACTCCGCTTCGGGTCTTGAGCGCGCTACTACACCGCCCTATTCGGACTCGCTTTCGCTACGGCTTCCCCACACGGGTTAACCTCGCAACACACCGCAAACTCGCAGGCTCATTCTTCAAAAGGCACGCAGTCACGAGGGCCCGAAGGCCCCGACGCTCCCACGGCTTGTAGGCACACGGTTTCAGGTACTATTTCACTCCGCTCCCGCGGTACTTTTCACCATTCCCTCACGGTACTATCCGCTATCGGTCACCAGGGAATATTTAGGCTTAGCGGGTGGTCCCGCCAGATTCACACGGGATTTCTCGGGCCCCGTGCTACTTGGGTGTCTCTCCAACGAGCCGCATGAGTTTCGACTACGGGGGTCTTACCCTCTACGCCGGACCTTTCGCATGTCCTTCGCCTACCCATACGGTTTCTGACTCGTCCTGTCGCCGGCAGACGACAGAAGAGAGATCCCACAACCCCGCATGCGCAACCCCTGCCGGGTCTCACACGCATACGGTTTGGCCTCATCCGGTTTCGCTCGCCACTACTCCCGGAATCACGGTTGTTTTCTCTTCCTGAGGGTACTGAGATGTTTCACTTCCCCTCGTTCCCTCCACATGCCCTATGTGTTCAGGCATGGGTGACAGCCCATGACGACTGCCGGGTTTCCCCATTCGGAAACCCCCGGATCACAGCCTGGTTGACGGCTCCCCGGGGACTATCGCGGCCTCCCACGTCCTTCATCGGTTCCTGGTGCCAAGGCATCCACCGTGCGCCCTTAAAAACTTGGCCACAGATGCTCGCGTCCACTGTGCAGTTCTCAAGCAACGACCAGCCACCCACCACCCCGCCACAACCGCGACGAGTTCACTGGGGCCGGCGTACCGAAGGCCACGAGCACACGCTCGCACCCTCAGACACCCAACAGCGCGCCCGACACACCCAGACCCTTCCCTCCCGCGTTCCACGCCCCCTTTGACAGGAGCAGTACTAGCGGTCCGAAAGAACCCGAGTGCGCCGAATAATCAACGTTCCACCCATGAGCAACCGTGCGAGTCATTCGCTCGCAGTCGGCTATGTGCTCCTTAGAAAGGAGGTGATCCAGCCGCACCTTCCGGTACGGCTACCTTGTTACGACTTCGTCCCAATCGCCAGTCCCACCTTCGACAGCTCCCTCCCACAAGGGGTTGGGCCACCGGCTTCGGGTGTTACCGACTTTCGTGACGTGACGGGCGGTGTGTACAAGGCCCGGGAACGTATTCACCGCAGCAATGCTGATCTGCGATTACTAGCAACTCCGACTTCATGGGGTCGAGTTGCAGACCCCAATCCGAACTGAGACCGGCTTTTTGAGATTCGCTCCGCCTCACGGCTTCGCAGCTCTTTGTACCGGCCATTGTAGCACGTGTGCAGCCCAAGACATAAGGGGCATGATGACTTGACGTCGTCCCCACCTTCCTCCGAGTTGACCCCGGCAGTCTCCTGTGAGTCCCCATCACCCCGAAGGGCATGCTGGCAACACAGAACAAGGGTTGCGCTCGTTGCGGGACTTAACCCAACATCTCACGACACGAGCTGACGACAGCCATGCACCACCTGTATACCGACCACAAGGGGGCGACCATCTCTGGCCGTTTCCGGTATATGTCAAGCCTTGGTAAGGTTCTTCGCNTTNCNNCNAANNANANCANANNCTCCNCTGCTTGTGCGGGCCCCCGTCAANTCCTTTGAGTTTTAGCCTTGCGGCCGTACTCCCCAGGCGGGGAACTTAATGCGTTAGCTGCGGCACCGACGACGTGGAATGTCGCCAACACCTAGTTCCCAACGTTTACGGCGTGGACTACCAGGGTATCTAATCCTGTTCGCTCCCCACGCTTTCGCTCCTCAGCGTCAGTAATGGCCCAGAGATCCGCCTTCGCCACCGGTGTTCCTCCTGATATCTGCGCATTTCACCGCTACACCAGGAATTCCGATCTCCCCTACCACACTCTAGCCTGCCCGTATCGAATGCAGACCCGGGTTAAGCCCCGGGCTTTCACATCCGACGCGACAAGCCGCCTACGAGCTCTTTACGCCCAATAATTCCGGACAACGCTTGCGCCCTACGTATTACCGCGGCTGCTGGCACGTAGTTAGCCGGCGCTTCTTCTGCAGGTACCGTCACTTGCGCTTCTTCCCTGCTGAAAGAGGTTTACAACCCGAAGGCCGTCATCCCTCACGCGGCGTCGCTGCATCAGGCTTGCGCCCATTGTGCAATATTCCCCACTGCTGCCTCCCGTAGGAGTCTGGGCCGTGTCTCAGTCCCAGTGTGGCCGGTCGCCCTCTCAGGCCGGCTACCCGTCGTCGCCTTGGTGAGCCGTTACCTCACCAACAAGCTGATAGGCCGCGGGCCCATCCTGCACCGCCGGAGCTTTCCACCGCCATCGGATGCCCGAAGCGGTCGTATCCGGTATTAGACCCCGTTTCCAGGGCTTGTCCCAGAGTGCAGGGCAGATTGCCCACGTGTTACTCACCCGTTCGCCACTAATCCCCCACCGAAGCGGGTTCATCGTTCGACTTGCATGTGTTAAGCACGCCGCCAGCGTTCGTCCTGAGCCAGGATCAAACTCTCCGTGAATGTCTCCCCGTGATCGGGGCGAACCACTCGCGTCGAGCGGAACCGGGGAAAGGAATGATCCCCCCGGTCCTCAGCATCCTCGCTGTGTTCTTCAAAGGAACCACATCCCCGCAGATCCCTGCAGAGACGGGGTTATCAACATATCTGGCGTTGATTTTTGGCACGCTGTTGAGTTCTCAAGGAACGAACGCTTCCTTCGTACTCACCCACCAGAACTTCCGGCAGGCTTTCCTCCGGGCGCTTTCCCTTCGGTGTTTCCAACCTTACCAGATCCGTTTTCCGTCCCGTTCCCGGTCCGGATTCCGATTCCAGCGGCCGATTGGAAGGCCTCCGCCTTTCGGCTTGATTCGACTTTATCAGACCTGCCTCCACCGAATGAAATCGGCTTCGCAATCCGAATCAGGAATCAATTGGCTCCGACCGTAACCTGTCCGGTTCGCTACGGAGCGAGAGAGATATTAACCGTTGCACTTGAGCTTGTCCAGCCCCGGCAACCGTTCAAATCTACCTCCCCGCTCGACCTGTGTCAACAGGTCTGGCGGGCGAAGAGGAGACTAGCAGGCTGTCGGGGGCGGACGCACATCAGGCGGCGGTGGGAAGCTCCGCGCTGCGGTCGGCGGACGCCACGTCGCCCGCCTCGCCTGCCCGGGCCGCCCGGCCGCCCAGCACGTACACGTACGCGAGGAAGGCGGCCTCGGCCACGACACCGATGGTGATGCGGGCCCAGGTGGGGAGGCCGGAGGGGGTCACGAAACCCTCGATGACGCCGGAGACGAAGAGGACGAGGGCCAGGCCGACGGCCATGCCGATAGCGGCGCGGCCCTGCCGGGCGAGAGCCGTGCGGCGTGAGTGCGGGCCGGGGTCGATGACGGTCCAACCGAGGCGGAGGCCCGTGCCCGCGGCGACGAAGACGGCCGTCAGCTCCAGCAGGCCGTGCGGCAGGATCAGGCCGAGGAAGGTGTCGAGGCGTCCCGCGGAGGACATGAGGCCGAGACCGATGCCGATGTTGAGCATGTTGAGGAAGAGGATCCACAGCACCGGCACGCAGAGGAAGGCGCCGAGCACCAGGCACATGGCGGCGGCCTGCGCGTTGTTCGTCCAGACCTGGGCCGCGAAGGAGGCGGCCGGGTGGCTGGAGTAGTACGTCTCGTACTCGCCGCCGGGGCGGGTCATGCGGCGCAGTTCCTCGGGGGCGGCGATCGCGGCCTGCACCTCGGGGTGCGTGCCGATCCACCAGCCGATGACCGCGGCCAGGAGGGTGGAGAGGAGCGCGGTGGGGATCCACCAGTGGCGTGCGCGGTAGACCGCGGCGGGGAACGCGGCGGTGAGGAAGCGGGCGACATCGCGCCAGGAGGCGCGGCGGGTGCCGGTGACGGCGGCGCGGGCGCGGGCGACGAGCCGGGTGAGCCGGGCCGTGAGCGCCGGGTCGGGCGTGGTGCTCTGGATGACGGAGAGGTGGGTCGCGGTGCGCTGGTACAGCGCGACGAGTTCGTCCGCCTCGGCGCCGGTCAGCCGGCGGCCGCGGTTCAGGAGGTGGTCCAGGCGGTCCCACTCGGCGCGGTGGGCGTTGACGTAGACGTCGAGGTCCATGATCGGCTGATGCTCCAGTGCACGGGTGCGTACGGTTCGTACTACTGCGGCGCGCTGCCGGTCAGCTTGGCAGACTGGCGGGGGGAGCGGTCGGGCGAGGTGAGGAAGGGCGGGCGGCGTGAGTGAGGTCGTGACGGGGGACGCGGTCGTCCTGGGGCTTCGGCCGGCCCGGTTGCCGAGCCGGGCGCTGGCGCTGTTGATCGACCTCGTGGTCGTGTGGACGGTGTACCTGCTGGTGCTCCTCGGGCTCGCCTTCGCGACGGCGGCGCTCGACGAGGCGGCGGTGATGGCGGTGTCGATCGCGTCGTTCCTGTTGGTGCTGGTGGGCGGGCCGGTCGCGGTGGAGACGCTGAGCCACGGGCGGTCCCTGGGGAAGATGGCGTGCGGACTGCGGGTGGTGCGGGACGACGGGGGGCCGATCCGGTTCCGGCACGCGCTGGTGCGGGGGCTGGTCGGGGTCGTGGAGATCCTGATGTCCTTCGGGGTGATCGCGTGTGTCGCCTCGCTGGTGTCGGCGCGGGGGCGGCGGGTCGGCGATGTGTTCGCGGGGACCCTGGTGGTGCGGGAGCGGGTGCCGGTGGGGCGTACGGCGCCGGTGCCTTTGCCGCCGCCGTGGCTGGTGGGGCGGTTCGCGCAGGTGGACCTGTCCGCGGTGCCGGACGGGTTGTGGCTGGGGATCCGGCAGTGCCTGACCCGGATGCGGGAGCTGGACCCGGAGGCGGGGCGGGCGCTGGCGGAGCGTCTGGCGGGTGAGTTGGCGGTGTGTACGGGGGCGGCGGTGCCTCCCGGGGTGCCCGCAGCGGTGTTCCTGGCCGCGGTCGTGCACGAGCGGCAGGCGCGGGATGCGCGTCGGGCGGGACCTTTGAGCACCGGGGCCGGTGGGGTGGGTGGCTTCGGAGGGGTTGATGGGGCTTCTGTTCCCACTGATCGGGCCGGGACGGTCGGGGTGGCCGGGTCGATCGGTGTGGGTGAGGCGGCCGGAGGGAGCGGTTCCGCCGGGGTGGTCGCGTCCGGGGCCGGAGCGCACGGGACGCGGGCCGCGGCGGAGGCGGACGAGGGCCTCGGCCGGGGGGCCGCCACCGGGTTCGCGCCGCCCGCCTGACGGAGGGGGCCGCGGGGTCTCAGGGGAAGACGGAGGGCGGGTCCCGGAGGTCCTCGAGCTCGACGCCCGGGGCCGCGAGGACCACGTCGCCGGCGATGTGGACGGTGTGCCGCTCGCCCGTGTCGAGGGCGGTGACCCGGTACTCGTCCACGGTCAGGGGGCCGTTGTCAGTGGTGTGCGCTTCACTGTCCACCAGGGCCCAGGACTGGTCGACGGTGAGGGGGGCGAGGACCGGGTTGGTGAAGGCGACGAGGCGGACGCGGGTCGATCCGGAGCCGGGGGTGAGGCGGAGGAGCCGGGTGAGGGCCACGAGGAAGGCGGGAGAGTTGCCGGTGAAGGCGTGGGCGCGCACGTTTCCTTCCGTGGCGTGCGAACCGGCCGGGTCGGTGCGGACCCAGGTGACGCCGTCGAGGGCGGCAGCGCGGACCTGCCAGCCGCCTGCGTGGAGTTCGAGCCGGATGGGGCGGCCGAGGTCGTCGAGGGCGAGGTCGACGGAGCCGGCGTGGTCGCCGGAGGGGGTGGTGAGTTGCGAGACGTAGCGCCAGCCGGAGGGGCCGGGCGCGCAGTGGAAGTGCTCTTCGCCCAGGGGGGTGTGGTCGTGCGGATCGTGGAGCGAATAGCGGCCTCGGGGCATGGGTCCTCGGGGTTGCGGTCGGGGCCCCGGCGCCGCTGAGCGGTGGCCGGCCGGGTACGGGGCAGGCCCCCGGCACGGGGGTGCGGGGGCCTGCCTGGGTACCTGTCGCCGGTGGCGGCCGTTCGGCGGTCGCGGGGGCGGTCAGTAGCGGTAGTGGTCCGGCTTGTAGGGGCCTTCGACCTTGACGCCGATGTACTCGGCCTGCTCCGGGCGGAGCGTGGTGAGCTTGACGCCGAGCGCTTCCAGGTGGAGGCGGGCGACCTTCTCGTCGAGGTGCTTGGGCAGGACGTACACGTCGGTGGGGTACTGCTCCGGCTTGGTGTAGAGCTCGATCTGGGCCAGGGTCTGGTCCGCGAACGAGTTGGACATCACGAAGGAGGGGTGTCCGGTGGCGTTGCCCAGGTTCAGCAGGCGGCCCTCGGACAGGACGATGATCTTCTTGCCGTCGGGGAAGGTCCAGGTGTGGACCTGCGGTTTGACCTCGTCCTTGACGATGCCGGGGATCTTCGCGAGGCCGGCCATGTCGATCTCGTTGTCGAAGTGGCCGATGTTCCCGACGATGGCCTGGTGCTTCATCCTGGCCATGTCGGAGGCCATGATGATGTCCTTGTTGCCGGTGGTGGTGATGAAGATGTCGGCGGTCTCGACGACCTCGTCGAGGGTGGTGACCTGGTAGCCGTCCATCGCGGCCTGGAGGGCGCAGATCGGGTCGATCTCGGTGACGATGACGCGGGCGCCCTGGCCGCGCAGGGACTCGGCGCAGCCCTTGCCGACGTCGCCGTAGCCGCAGACGACGGCGACCTTGCCGCCGATCAGGACGTCGGTGGCGCGGTTGATCCCGTCGACCAGCGAGTGGCGGCAGCCGTACTTGTTGTCGAACTTCGACTTGGTCACCGCGTCGTTGACGTTGATCGCCGGGAAGAGCAGCGTGCCGTCGCGGTGCATTTCGTACAGGCGGTGGACGCCGGTCGTGGTCTCCTCGGTGACGCCGCGGATCTCGGAGGCGAGGCGGGTCCACTTCTGGGGGTTCTCACCCAGGGTGCGGCCCAGGAGGCGGAGGATGTGGCCGTACTCCTCGCTGTCCGCGGTGGACGGGTCCGGGACCTGGCCGGCCTTCTCGAACTCGACGCCCTTGTGGACGAGGAGGGTGGCGTCACCACCGTCGTCGAGGATCATGTTGGGGCCGCCGGTGGGGCTGTCCGGCCAGGTGAGGGCCTGCTCGGTGCACCACCAGTACTCCTCCAGCGTCTCGCCCTTCCAGGCGAAGACGGGGACGCCCCGCGGGTCGTCGGGGGTGCCGCCGGGGCCGACGGCGATGGCGGCGGCGGCGTGGTCCTGGGTGGAGAAGATGTTGCAGGAGGCCCAGCGGACCCGGGCGCCGAGGGCGACGAGGGTCTCGATGAGGACGGCGGTCTGCACGGTCATGTGCAGGGAGCCGGTGATGCGGGCTCCGGCCAGGGGCTGGGCGTCGGCGTACTCCTCGCGGATCGCCATCAGGCCGGGCATCTCGTGCTCGGCGAGGGTGATCTCCTTGCGGCCGAACTCGGCCAGGGAGAGGTCGGCGACCTTGAAGTCCTGCCGGTTGTCGACGGTCGTCATTTCGGGCTGCTCCTCGGTGTCGGGGCGAGGTGGGTACGGCTGGCTCCGCGCCGGCGGACACAAGGGTGCCCGGGCACGCGCGGTGCAGTCGTCGGAGGCCCTCTCTCCCTCGGCCGGTCCTTCGGGACCGCCCGACCGCCATCAGCAGCGACGCCTGACTCGGTATTCGAATCTACACCGACCGGGCGAGGGGCTTCACGTCCCCTCGGGGCGGGCGTCGGGCGTCGGGCNGGAGNNCG
>NZ_CP095474.1:2306180-2314922 GCF_023614315.1 Streptomyces sudanensis
CGGAGGCGAAGTGCGTACGCCGAGGCCCCGGCCCCCGGGGGTCCTCGGGGCCGGGGCCTCGGCGACGGGGTGGCTCAGCGGGCGGTGCGGAGGATGTCGGGCTCCAGGTAGATGACCCGGGCGATGGGGACGGCGGCGCGGATGCGCTCCTCCGCGGCGTCGATCGCGGCGGCGACCTGCGCGGCGGTCTCGTCGTGCTGGACGGCGATCTTCGCGGCGACGAGGAGTTCCTCGGGGCCGAGGTGGAGGGTGCGCATGTGGATGATGCCGGTGACGGTGGTGCCGTCGACGAGGGACTCCTTGATCCGGTGGACCTCGTCGAGTCCGGCGGCCTCGCCCAGGAGGAGCGACTTGGTCTCGACCGCGAGGACGACGGCGATCAGGATGAGCAGGACACCGATGCAGAGGGTGCCGATGCCGTCCCAGACGCCGTTGCCGGTGACGAGGGCGAGGCTGACGCCGACGAGGGCGAGGATCAGGCCGACGAGGGCGCCGAGGTCCTCCAGGAGGACGACGGGCAGCTCGGGCGCCTTGGCGGTGCGGACGAAGTCCTTCCAGGAGCGCTTGCCGCGGAGTTCGTTGGACTCCTTGATGGCGGTGCGGAAGGAGATCGTCTCGGCGATGATCGCGAAGACGAGGACGCCGACGGGCCAGTACCAGGCCTCGATCTCGTGGGGGTGCTTGATCTTCTCGTAGCCCTCGTACAGGGCGAACATGCCGCCGACGGAGAAGAGGACGATGGAGACGAGGAAGGCGTAGATGTACCGCTCGCGGCCGTAGCCGAAGGGGTGCTGGGGGGTGGCCTCGCGCTTGGCCTTCTTGCCGCCGAGGAGGAGGAGTCCCTGGTTGCCGGAGTCGGCGAGGGAGTGCACCGATTCGGCGAGCATCGATGACGAGCCGCTGAAGACGAACGCCACGAATTTGCTCACGGCAATCGCGAGGTTGGCGACGAGTGCCGCCACGATCGCCTTGGTTCCGCCTGACGCGCTCATGCGTGTCGTGTTCCCTTCACTGGTCCCGGTTGGGTTCGTGGGTTCGGCCGGTTCTGTACGGCGGGACATTGTTGCAGCACCGGATGAAGGCGCCGGGTCAGACCACCGCCGTGGCCCTGAAAAGGGTGCCCCCTCCCGACAGTCCGACGCTCTCCCCGGCCGGCACGAAGACGGATTGGCCGGGGCTGAGGGTGAGGTCCCCGAGGCGCGGGGCGCCGGCGGTGGCGAGGAGGATCTGCGGGGTCGGGGCGGTGAGGTCGACGGGGGCGGCGCCTTCGGGGCGCACGTACCGGGAGAGGCGGAACTCGTCGGCGGGCGTCTCGTACACCTCCTCGCCGCGGGGGGACGCCTCGGGGCGCAGGATGCCGGGGTCGCCGGCCTCGAAGCGGACGACGCGGAGGAGTTCGGGGACGTCGACGTGCTTGGGGGTGAGGCCGCAGCGCAGGACGTTGTCGGAGTTGGCCATGATCTCGACGCCGAGGCCGCCGAGGTAGGAGTGGGGGACGCCGGCGCCGAGGTAGAGGGCTTCGCCGGGCTGGAGCCGTACGTGGTTGAGGAGGAGGGCGGCGAGGACGCCGGGGTCGCCGGGGAAGTGGTGGGCGAGGGCGGCGTACGGGGCGTGGGCGCCGCCGAGGCGGGCGCAGGCGGCGGCGGTGTCGTGGACGGTGGCGGCGATGGCGTCGGGGTCGGCGGTGAGGACCGCGGTGAGGACCTCGCGGAGGGCGGCGTCCTCGGGGTGGGCGTGGAGGAGGTCCACGTACGGCTTGAGGGAGTCGACGTCGAGGGCGGCGAGGAGGCGGGCGGTCTCGACGGGTTCGCGGAAGCCGCAGAAGCCCTCGAAGGGGGTGAGGGCGCAGATCAGTTCGGGCTTGTGGTTCGGGTCCTTGTAGTTGCGGTGCGGGGCGTCGAGGGGGATGCCGGCGCGTTCCTCCTCGGCGTAGCCGGCCCGGGCCCGGTCGAGGTCGGGGTGGACCTGGAGGGAGAGGGGGGCGCCCGCGGCGAGGATCTTGAGGAGGAAGGGCAGGCGCGGGCCGAACCTGGCGACGGTGGCGGGGCCCAGTTCCCCGTCGGGGTCGGCGGCGATGACGTCGCCGAGGGGCTGTTCGCGGTCGCCTCCGGGGNCNNCGGCGTCAGTGGTGTATNNGAGGNAGGGTGGGCACCCATCCACATCTCGGCCTGGGGCTCGCCGGTGGGGGCGGTGCCGAGCAGTTCCGGGATGGCCGTCGTGGAGCCCCAGGCGTAGGGGCGGACGGTGGCGGAGAGGCGGTCCATGGGTGGTGGCTTTCCGTGCGGGCGGCGGGTTCGGCGGTCGGTCCGGTGTCGACAGGTCCGAGGCGGCGGTTCCGGTTCCGGGGCGACGGTCCCGGGGGCCGCTCACGGGGGCCGCTCACGGGGCGGCCGGGCGGGTCAGAGGCGCCGGCCGGAGGCCAGGGCGAGGTAGCAGGCGGCGAAGTCGGTGACGGCGAGGAGTTCGGCGAGGGCTTCGAGCGTGTCGCCCCCCTCGGGCTCCAGTTCGCTGACGGGTGTGTCGTGGCCGAGGGCGAGTTCGCGGGCGGCGGGGGCGGCGGTGAGGCCGCCGGCGTCGGCGGGGCGGTCGCGGAGCAGTACGACGCGGGCGTGCAGTGCCTGCGGGTCCTCGACGCGGTCGCGGAAGAAGTCGTCGGGGTCGGCGCCCGCGGCGAAGTCCCCGGCGAGGAGGCCGCTGTGGGCGGCGAGCGCCTCGGGGAGCTCCGCGGCGAGGGCGGGGCGGCCGGCGAGTTCGGCGAGGACGGCGGCGAAGCGGCGGCCCACGGGTGCGGCGGCGGCGCCCTCGGTCCAGATGAGGGGCAGCGCGTCGGAGAGTTCGGCGGCGAGGGTCTTGGCCGGGTTGCCGTACGTGGCGACGGCGGGGCCGCAGCGTTCGGCGGTGCGGTCGAGGCGGTCGGCGACCTTCTCCAGCGCGTCGGCGGGGGCCGTGAACAGGCCGACGCGGTCGAGGAGGGCGAGGAGCGGGGTGAGCAGCGCCCACAGTGCGCCGGGGCCGGCGGCCTGCGGCTCGTCGGACGGCTCGTGGGGGGCGGTCGCCATGGGGACGACGAGGCCGTGGGTGTTGCCGACGGCCTCCGCGATGAGCGAGCGCTGCGGGGCGACGGCGACGACGGTGACGCCGCGGCGGTACGCCTGCTCGGCGAGGGTGACGAGACCGGGTTCCGAGCCGTCGGTGGTCGGGACGAGCAGCAGGTCGACGGGGCCGGCCCAGCCCGGGAGGGCCCAGCGGAGCGCGCCCGCGGCCGGGGCGACGCCGGTGGGGTGCAGCCGGGTGACGGGTGCGGAGGCGCCGGCGAGGGCGGCGATCAGGTCGGCGGCCCCGGTGGCCGCCGGGCCGGTGCCGGCGACGAGGACGGTGCGGGGGCGGCCCTCCGACTCGAGGGCGGCGACGCCCGCTTCGGTGGCGTGCCGGGCGGCGGTGCGTACCCGGGCGCCCGACTCGGCGGCGCCGCGCAGGAGTCCGCGGCGGTCCGCCCGGGCCAGGGCCTCGGGAGCGTCGAGCAACGACTCGTCGAGCATGGGTGGGGCCTCCGATCGCCGGTGCGGGATGTGGCCGGGGTGGCGGGGTCAGGCCGGGCGGCGGGCCTCGTCGACGAGGAGCACCGGGATGCCGTCCCGTACCGGGTAGGCCAGGCCGCAGCCGTCGCCCGTGCAGACCAGCTCGGGGGTCTCGTCGGCCGTCCGGTCCGCGAGGGGCGCGCGGCAGGCGGGGCAGGCGAGGATGTCGAGGAGGCCGGCTTCGAGCGGCATGGGGTGGTTCCCTTCGGGTGTGCGGGCGATCCGGTCGGGGCGGTGGGTGCTGCGGTTCCCCGGCGTCGTCAGCCTACCGCCGGGTGCCNGGGGACGCNGGGNGNNCCGNCGNNGCCGTCACGCCCNNCCCGGCCCGGTGCCCGCCCGGCCGGATGCGGGAGGGCGCCGGGCCGGGGCGGGCGCGCCGGGGCGGCCGGTCAGGCGCGGACGAGGGAGAGGACCTCGTCGCGGACCTCGGCCATGGTGGTCTCGTCCTTGGCCTCGACGTTGAGGCGCAGCAGCGGTTCGGTGTTGGAGGGCCGGAGGTTGAACCACCAGCCGTCGCCGCCGATGGTCAGGCCGTCGAGTTCGTCGACGGTGACGCCGGGGCGGGAGGCGAAGGCCCCGCGTACGGCAGCGGTGCTGGCGGCCTGGTCGGCGACCGTGGAGTTGATCTCTCCGGAGGCCGCGTAGCGGTCGTACTCGGCGACCAGCGCGGACAGCGTGCCCTCCTGGCCGCCGAGGGCGGCGAGGACGTGGAGCGCGGCGAGCATGCCGGTGTCGGCGTTCCAGAAGTCGCGGAAGTAGTAGTGCGCGGAGTGCTCGCCTCCGAAGACCGCGCCCGTACGGGCCATCTCGGCCTTGATGAAGGAGTGGCCGACGCGGGTGCGGACGGGGGTTCCGCCGTTCTCCCGGACGACCTCGGGGACGGACCGCGACGTGATCAGGTTGTGGATGATCGTTCCGCCGGGGTGCTTGGCCAGCTCGCGGGCGGCGACCAGCGCGGTGATCGCGGACGGGGGGACGGGTTCGCCCCGCTCGTCCACGACGAAGCAGCGGTCGGCGTCGCCGTCGAAGGCCAGGCCCAGGTCGGCGCCCTCGGCGCGGACGCGCTGCCGGAGGTCGACGATGTTGGCCGGGTCGAGCGGGTTGGCCTCGTGGTTGGGGAAGGTGCCGTCCAGCTCGAAGTACATCGGGACCAGTGTCAGGGGCAGGCCGTCGAGGACGGTGGGGACCGTGTGGCCGCCCATGCCGTTGCCCGCGTCGACGACGACCTTCAGGGGGCGGATGGAGGTGAGGTCGACCAGGGACCTCAGGTGCTCCGCGTAGGCGGTGAGGGTGTCCGTCTCGGTTATCCCGCCGGGGGTGGCGGCCGGGGTGGGAGCCCCGGACTCCCGCCACTTCTCGACGAGGGCGCGGATGTCGGCCAGGCCGCTGTCCTGGCCGATGGGGGCGGCACCGGCGCGGCACATCTTGATGCCGTTGTACCGGGCCGGGTTGTGCGAGGCGGTGAACATGGCGCCCGGCAGGCCGAGGTGGCCGGAGGCGAAGTACAGCTGGTCGGTGGAGCACAGTCCGATGAGGGTGACGTCGGCGCCCCGGGCGGCCGCACCGCGCGCGAAGGCGCCGGACAGGCCGGGGGACGACGGGCGCATGTCGTGGCCGACGACGATCGCGTCGGCTCCGGTCACCTGGACGAAGGCGGCGCCGAACAGCTCGGCGAGCGCCTCGTCCCACTGGTCCGGCACGACTCCGCGGACGTCGTACGCCTTGACGATCTGCGACAGATCAGCAGTCACTGACCAACCTCCTGCGAGCCTGTGTGGAGTACACAAACTACCCGCAGAGGTGACGGATACGTCCGGAGGGATTCGCGGGCCGGGCGTGCCGGTCGGAGGAGTGCCCGGGGGCGGTTCCGGGGCCGGTGGGCGGAACGGCGCCGGGCCGGCCGCCGGTTCCAGGAGTCGGGGGAGCGCAGTACGCGCAGGTGGCCGCGGCGGCCGACCTCGACGGGGTCGCCGTTGCGGGAGCCGCCCTTGCCGTCGGCCTGGGCCCTGCGCTCCCGGGGGCGGGCCGCCTCGCGCACGGCGTTGGCGAGGGCCTCCAGGTCGTCGCCGCTGGGGCGGGCGGGGCCGGAGGCGTCGGACAGCCGGACGACCTCCCAGCCGCGCGGCGCGGTGAGGCGCTCGCTGTGCTCGGCGCACAGGTCGTAGCAGTGGGGTTCCGCGTAGGTGGCGAGCGGGCCGAGGACCGCGGTCGAGTCGGCATAGACGTACGTCAGTGTCGCGACGGCAGGGCGGCCGCACGCGGTGCGCGAACAGCGACGTACAGGGCTCACGACGTTGGACGGTACCGCACTCTTGAGCGGGCCGCGACGACTCTCCACCAGGTCGCTCGCCCGTGTCGTGGTGTGGCGTCCGGCACAGGTGGTCCTCGGGGGGCCCTTCCCACCTGTGGGAAGGGAGGGGGCGGCATCCGGGAAGGGGCGGGGCGGTCGCCCGGCCCTACGGCCGACTGAAAGAATCCGGCCGTTTTCATGGAGGGATCGATCGGATAACGGTACTGAATCGCGCCTCTGATTGGCTGAAACGCTCATACGGCGACATGCCGGAGTGTGGGCGGAGAGGGGAACACCGCACGTCCGGGAGGGCTACGCTGCGTCAGGTGATGGACAGTCCAGGACCGCCCCGCCCGACCGAGCCGCGACCGCGCCGCCGTGATCGCCACGGCCGGGGGATGCGCGGCCCCGTGGCACCGCCCCAGGTCCCCCTCTCCGCCACCAGGGCGGACACCTTCCGCGACCTGGTTCAGGACTCCGTGGAGCGGTTGGAGCGGCACTGGCCCCAGCTCGCCGAGGTGGACTTCATGGTGCTGGAGGTGCCGGCGCCCCAGGACGACTCCGTGCCGCTGGGCAGTTCGGCGCCGGCGACGCGGGACCGGCACGCGCGCGTGGTGGTGTACCGGCGGCCCGTGGAGCTGCGGGCCAAGGGCCGGGACGAGCGGGCGCTGCTGGTACACGAGGTCGTGGTGGAGCAGGTCGCCGAGCTGCTGGGCCTGGCGCCCGAGTCGGTGGACCCGCGGTACGGGCAGGACTGACCGGCGCGGGCCGGCGCGCCGGTGCCGCCCGTACCGGCGCGCCGGTACGGGCCCGTCAGTCGTCCAGGACGGCCAGGTCCTGCCGGGCCTCCGGTACGGCGACCTTCGCCCGGTCGTCGGCGAAGGTCTGGAGGGTGAACATCGCGATCCCGTCCTGCGGCAGGGCGAGCGTGCGCGCCGCGTGGACGGGGCCGCCGGAGAGGGTCTCGACCGTCAGGGCGTAGGAGCCCTTCAGGCCGGAGGGCACGGGCGGGGCGACCGCCAGGGTCGTGCCGCCCTTGACGGTGTACGTCTTGGTGGCGGGGGTGCCGCCCTCGGTGCCCGGGGAGGCGGTGACGCGGACCTCGGCGGTCCCGCCGGGCGCGGTCAGCGACAGGGTGGTGCCGTCGGCGCGGTTGTCGGCGACGGTCGCCCGCTCCCCCACCGGGCCGGCGGCCGGGATGAAGGCGACCTCCTGCTTCTCGCCGGAGCCGCGCACCACGCGCAGCGCGGCGACGACCGGCGCGGCCCGCTCCGCCCGGACCGGGGTCAGCAGCAGCGCGCCGGCCTCGCCGCTGGTGAGGCCCTGCAGGTCGGCGGAGGCGGTCATGCCGGACTTCACGCGGATCGTCTGCTGGGCGGCCGGGGTGATGGTGCCGGTGGGGCCGGCGAGCCGGAGCTTCAGTTCGGCGTCGTCCTCTCCGGGGGTGTACGCCACGAGCTGCACGGACGTGGCGTCCGCGGGGATGCCGGGGAGGACCAGCGAGGGGGCGGGGTCGGCGGAGGCCGGCAGCCAGTCGCTGCCGAGCTGGTCCACGGCGGAGCGGATGACCGCGCCGACGCGGCCGCTGCGGACGGTGACGTGGGCGGTCACCTCGGAGGTGGCCGGGTCCGCGGTGAGGGTGGACAGCAGCACGGGCACGCTGGACCGGGCGGGGACCGGGACGCCGTCGGTGAGCTGCGACTTCAGGGGGCCCTCGGGCCCGTACAGCTCGATGTCGACGACGGCGGCGGTGTCGTCCGGGTTGGTGAGGTGGACGTAGTCGCGGCGGTTCTCGGCGGTGGACGCGCCGGGGAACCAGAAGTCCGTGTCGGGGGGCGTGCAGGTGACGCCGAGCAGGCCGCGGGCGCCTCCGGCGGGGACGACGGTGGTCTGCTGCACGGTCCAGCCGGGGGCGAGGCGGCCGGAGGCGACGCCGACGAGGGCGGGCGCCTCGGCGCCGTTCGCCTCCGCCGCCACGGGCGTCCCCGGAGCGGTGGCGGTGGCGACGGGCTTGTCCCCGGCCGGCTTCCCCGCCGCCGGCCGGTCCTCCGCCCCGTCCTTCTCCTCTTCCTTCCCGCCGTCCTTCCCGCCGTCCCCGGGGGCGGGGGCCGCGTCACCGGTGGTGGCGGCCGGCTTCAGCTCGGCTCTGTCCGGCAGGGCTTCCCCGCCGGCCGGGGCGGGCCGGGGACCGCCGGTGGTGGCGGGGGTGAACGAGGTGTACGCCGTCTCGGCGACCTCGGAGGAACTCGGCGCCGGGCACAGGAGGCTGCTGCGCTCGACGGGCGCCGCGGCGGCCGCCCGGGCGGGCTCGTCCGCGCCGGACGGCGTCAGGGTGGCGAGGCCGGTGAGGGCGGCGAGGGCGGTCGCGACCGCGAGGAGGGAGAGGGTGCTGCGGTTCACTGGTGGCTGCTCCCGTCGGGACGCTGCTCGTTCTCTCGGCCGTACGGGTCGGATGGGTCGTACGGGCCGTACGGGTTCTGCTGCGGGTACGGGTACGGCTGACCGGCGTACTGCCCGTCGCCGTACTGCGGGCCCGCGTACTGCTGGTCGCCGTCCTGCCGGCCGGCGTACGCGTTCGGGTCGTACGGCCCCTGGGGGCCCTGCCCGTACGGGTCCTGCCCGTACGGGCTTTGCGGGTAGGGGTCCTGGCCGTACGGGTCCTGGCCGTACGGGTCCTGCCCGTACGGGTCCTGCCCGTACGGGGCGCCGTCGTGGGGGTGCGCGTGGGGCTGCCCCCCGTACGCCGGCTGCCGCCCGTGGTCCTGGTCGCCGTGGGGCTGCCGCTCGTACGCCGGACGGTCGTCGTACCCCTGTGCGGCGGGGTGGGCGGGCGCGGCGGGCCGGTCGGTGCCGGGAGGTTCCTGGGGNTNTNNT
>NZ_CP095474.1:2314927-2323603 GCF_023614315.1 Streptomyces sudanensis
TCGGANNTNTGTATGNGNNCGNNNCGGCCGCCGGGTCCGGTGCGGGCGCGGGGGCCGTGTCGGGGGCGGCGGCGCGGAGCCTGCGCGCGCGGCGCCCGTCGCCCGTGGCGTCCCGGGTCCCGGCGGTCGCGGCCTGCTCCTCGGGGAGGTCGTCGTCGACGTCGCGGCGGCGGCCCGGCAGGGCGAGGACGAGCAGGACGACGGCGAGCGCGCACTGGGTCCAGGTCCACGCGGTGCGGGTGAGCGGCGTGTCGTAGGTCAGGTCGAGGCGCCCGCCCTGGGCGGGCAGCCTGAAGCCCTGCGCCCAGCCGTCGACGGTGGTCTTCTCCAGGGGTCTGCCGTCGAGGGTGGCGTGCCAGCCGTCGTCGGCGCGGTCGGCGATGCGCAGGACGCGGCCCTCCGCTCCGGCGGGGATGTCGCCGTGCGCCTCGACGGGGCCGGAGCCGACGGGGACGGGTTCGGCACCCGCCCCGGTGCTTCCGGCGGCACCGGTCGCCGCGGGGACGATGACGGCGCGGGCGACCTGGCGGTCGACCCGCCACAGGGCGCTGCCGTCGCGCTGGCTGAGCCGGCTGAGGCCGGGGGTGGCGTCGAGGACGCGGGCCATCTCGCGGGGCGCGCCGTCGCGCACCAGGACGTAGCGGACGGCGAAGCCGCCGAGCTCGGCGGCTTGGTCGGCGCCGGAGCCGGCGACGAGGTGGGCGACGACCTTGTCGAGGCGCGGGTCGCCGCCGCCCGCGGCGGTCAGCTCGGCGTCGCCGAGGCGGGCGCCGGAGCCGCGGAGGAGGACGTAGGCGACCTTGGCGGGTGACGTGCCGTCGAGGACGAGGGTGCGGGGCTGGTCGCGGGTGACGCTCTCCTCCGCGACGAACGCGGGCACCTGGACGGGGTCGCGGCGCTCCAGGGGCCCCGCGGCGCCGCCGATCATCCAGTTGGCGGCGGAGACGAGGGGGCCGGCCGCGGCGGCGAGGGCGACGAGGGCGGCGACGGGCTGGCGCCAGCCGAAGCTCTGCGCGGCGACACGGGTGCGGCCGCCCTCCGCGCCCAGCGCGCCGGCGGCGATGAGGGCCAGGCCGTAGATGAGGGTGGCGGGGCCGGCCCAGCCGGTGGCGCGGTCGCCGGCGCCGTTGGTGACGACGGCGAAGAGGAGGGCGACGAGGGCGACGGTCCAGGCACTGCGGACGGCGAACCGGCGCTCCGCCCGCAGCAGGGCCGCGAGGGCGGCCAGGACGAGGCCGAGCAGGACGAGGCCGCCGACCGTGCGGGGGCCGCCCGGGCTGGTGCCGAGCAGGTCGAGCGCGGACGCCGGGCCCGTGCGGATCTGCGTGCCGGCTTCCCGGAGGAAGGCGGCCGGCTCGGTCAGCAGGGACAGCGACCAGGGGGCGAGGACGAGCAGCGGTGTGCCGGCGACGGCGAGGAGGCGCAGCCCGTACGCGGTGAGGTCGTCGCGGCGCAGGACGAGGGCGGCGAGGCCGAGGACGACGGCGAGGGGCCAGACCACCGGGGTGAAGGCCGTGGTGAACGTGAGGAGCAGGGCGTACGCCCAGGTGGCGCGCCAGCTGCCGCGCGGCGCGCCGGGCCCGCCGCCGCGCAGTCCGTACGCGGCGACGGCGGCCCGGGCCATGAGGGGCAGCAGGATCGCGAGGACCGCGGTGCCGAGCCGGCCGGTGGCGAGGGCGCCGGTCGCGGCGGGGAGGAAGGCGTAGGCGACGGCGGCCCACGCGCGCAGGAGCCGCGACTCGACGAGGGAGCGGGAGGCGAAGTACGCGGTGAAGCCGGCGAGCGGTACGGAGCAGACCAGCAGCACGGTGACCGCGAAGCCGGTGGAGCCGAGGAACAGGCCGGACAGCGCGGCGAGCAGGGCGAGGTAGGGCGGGGCGCTCTGGGTGCCGCCGGTGCCCAGGGGGTGCCAGGCGTCGGCGTACCGGCTCCACAGGTCGCCGACGCCGTCGGGGACGGGCAGGAGCGCGCCGCCGGCGAGGGAGCCGCCGCCGAGGAGGCCGCGGCAGGCGATCAGGGAGACGAGCAGCAGCAGGGCGAAGAGGACGGGGCCCGGCTTGTGGGCGATCTTCCTGAGCCGGGTGAACTGCTCGACCTCCAGGTAGTCGGCGTCGTCGCCGCCGGGGCCGGACTCGACGGCGCCGTGCCGCGACCCGCCGGCGTCCGCCTCGTGGCCGCCGAAGTCGGAGGCGGCCTGTTCGATCGCGGCGCGGACGGTGGCGCCGGGCGGCGGGAAGAGGGGCCGCAGTTCCGCGGGGTCGCCGGCGCGGGGGGCGCGGCGGCGGGCGGCGACGATCCGCTCGGGGCGGAGGAGGACGCCGCACAGGCCCATGACCTCGTCGACGGCCTGGACGGGGGCCTTGCCGACGAGGTAGGCGAGGGTGCGCAGGAGGGTGCCGAGGACGAGGCGGACGAGGACGTACGGCAGGGCGGCGGCGCGCGTGTTGGCGAGGAGGGTGTAGACGGCGCCGGCCTTGTCGACGCGGTGCGGGTTGGCGACGGAGCGGCCGGCGCAGTCGACGGTGCGGCGTTCGCGGGAGGCCGCCTCGGCGTGGCGGAGGACGGCGTCGGGGGCGACCAGGACGCGGTGGCCGGCGGCGTGGGCGCGCCAGCACAGGTCGACGTCGTCGCGCATCAGGGGCAGGTGGCGGTCGAAGCCGCCGAGCTC
The DNA here is from genome assembly GCF_023614315.1 of Streptomyces sudanensis. Lineage (NCBI taxonomy): Bacteria > Bacillati > Actinomycetota > Actinomycetes > Kitasatosporales > Streptomycetaceae > Streptomyces > Streptomyces sudanensis. The sequence goes on from NZ_CP095474.1 coordinate 2,317,596, forward strand.
TTCGAAGACGTCGCGGCGGACGAGCATGCCGGCGGTGGAGACGGCGAGGACGGGGCGGATCTGGTCGTGCTGCCCCTGGTCCTGTTCGCGGCGGTCGAGGCCGGTCCAGCGGCGGCCGCTGCGGGCGATGGTGACGCCGACTTCGAGGAGCTGCTTGCGGTCGTACCAGCCGAGGAGCTTGGGGCCGACGATCGCGGCGTACTCGTCGGAGTCGGCGACGCGGAGGAGCTCGGCGAGGGCGTCGGGGGCGGGCGCGCAGTCGTCGTGGAGGAGCCACAGCCACTGGACCGGTTCGCCGTGCGGCAGGTCGGGCATCTCGTGGGCGTCGTCGCGCCAGGTCTTGCCGACGGGGTCCCAGCCGCTGGGCCGCCTCAGGTAGGGCAGGTCGTCGGGGCCGAGGACGGGCGCGGCGCGGACGGCCTCCCCGACGGCGGCGCCGAAGCCGGTGCGGCGGGCGAGGTGGAGCACCCGCTCGTCGCCGATGGCCTCCCCGACCAGCCGGGCGGATTCGTCGGCGCTGCCGGTGTCGGCGGCGACGGCGTACTGCACGGGGCGCTCCTGGCCGAGGAGTCCGGCGAGGGCGTCCGGCAGCCAGCGCGCCCCGTCGTGGGAGACGAGCACGGCGGTGACGACGTGCCGCGGGAACTCGGGCTGCGCGGGGGGAGCGGTGGGGAACGCGGCTGTGGTGGCGGACATCGAGGTACGGGCCCTCCGGCCGGGGGTCGCCCGCGTCGCGGGGCGTCGGAGCGTCTTTGACGGGGCTCCACACTAATGGCTGGCACGACGGCGGCCCGCCGCCTGTGGACAGAGCACAGGCGGCGGACCGCCGGGGGAACGTATGGGTGATGTCCGCGGCCGGGCGGCGGCTGCCGCCCGGGGCTCCGGGCCGGAGGCTCCGGGAGGGGTCAGACGGCGGCCTTCTTCAGGCGGCGGCGTTCACGCTCGGACAGGCCGCCCCAGATGCCGAATCTCTCGTCGTTGGCGAGTGCGTACTCGAGGCATTCCGAACGGACCTCGCAGGCGAGGCAGACCTTCTTGGCCTCGCGCGTGGATCCGCCCTTCTCGGGGAAGAAGGACTCGGGGTCGGTCTGGGCGCACAGCGCGCGCTCCTGCCAGCCGATCTCCTCCTCCGCGTCCTCGACCAGCAGTTCCTGGAACAACTCGGTCATCTGCGCCCCTCGTCTGTCTCTCTACGTCCCCGTGATGCCGCCGCTTCCCGTTTTCGGCTGAACGACACGAGCGAAATTACAAGTGTGTAGCTCCGGGCCCGTCAAGCCGGGATCTGCTATCGGCCCCGGTATTCACTCTGCGGAACCAAGCCGACGGGGAAAGTGTTCAAATCAGTAAAAAGAGACACCCTCCCCGGCCCGTTCCGCGCCCCGCCTCCGACCGCCCCTCCCGGAGGAGGACGACCGGGTCCGCGGCCCCGTTGCGGCCGGGCCGGCGAAGCGGCCCGGATCACAGCCGGATCGCGGCACCCGGAGGGGTTCGCGCGACGGTCCCTGCGGCGTGTGTCCCGCACCCGGCCGGCGTAAACCTCCCTCTTCGGCGACCTGGCCGACGTGAACCTCCCCGCCGCCGGCCCGGCCGGACGGGGTGGAGCACCGCCGCCTCGCCGGCCACCGGGTTGACAGGAGGAATCCGGCCGGTCCACCGTTGGGGCATGCCAGCGACCGCAGCGCCCTTCGCGACCCACGCGGCCCGTGGGTTCCGCCGCGCTGTCCACGCGCGCTGCTGCTGTTCCTGCCGCTGACGCCGTAGCGCTCCGGCCCTTCCCCCTCGGGCGAGTCCCGCGCCGCGCCCCCGCGCGCCCGGCGCCGCCGCACCCGCCCCGCCCCCCCGAACGGCTCCTTCGATCCTCCGAGGAAACCCAGCACCCGTGAACAGCGACAGCGACCTCCAGATCGCCGGCGACATCCTCGCCGTCCAGCACCTCCTGCAGCCCGCCAGGGAACACCCGGGCACCGTCGCGGAGTTCGCCGGCCTCGCCCGCTCCATCGCCGCCGACCGCGCCCTGTGGGCGCCGCTCGTCGAGTACGACGCCACGAGCCGCTGGTACCACCGGCTGCGCACCGGGCCCGGCTACGAGGTGTGGCTGCTGTCGTGGCTGCCCGGACAGGGCACCGGGCCGCACGACCACGGCCGGTCGTCGGGCTACTTCACGGTGCTGGAGGGCGGGCTGACGGAGCGTACGCCGGGGGGCGTGCGGACCCTCACCGGGGGCGCCGCGGGCGCTTCGGGCCGGGTCGTCGCCCCCGGGCGGGTCCACGAGATCGTCAACGACTCGCTGGAGCCGGCCGTCAGCCTGCACCTCTACTTCCCGGGCCTCACCGAGATGCCGATGCGCGGGGCGGCCGGGGTTTTCCACAGTTTCGCCCCGAACGCCCGGAACACCGTGCCCGCCTGACAGACTGCCCGCATGCGCATGGTGGTTCTGGCCGGTGGCATCGGTGGTGCCCGTTTCCTGCGCGGCCTCAAGCGGGCCGCGCCCGACGCGGACATCACGGTCATCGGCAACACAGGTGACGACATCCATCTCTTCGGGCTGAAGATCTGCCCCGACCTGGACACGGTGATGTACACCCTCGGCGGCGGCATCGACGAGGAGCGGGGCTGGGGGCGCGCGGACGAGACCTTCACCGTCAAGGACGAGCTCGCGGCGTACGGCGTCGGACCCCAGTGGTTCGGCCTGGGCGACCGCGACTTCGCCACGCACATCGTGCGGACCCAGATGCTGGGCGCCGGCTACCCGCTCAGCGCGGTCACCGAGGCGCTGTGCGACCGCTGGCGCCCCGGCGTGCGGCTGCTGCCGATGTCGGACGACCGGGTCGAGACGCACGTCGCGGTCGAGATCGACGGCGAGCGGCGGGCCGTGCACTTCCAGGAGTACTGGGTGAGGCTGCGCGCCTCCGTCGAGGCGCAGGCGGTCGTGCCGGTCGGCGCCGAGCAGGCCGCGCCCGCTCCCGGAGTGCTGGAGGCGATCGCCGAGGCGGACGTGGTGCTGTTCCCGCCGTCCAACCCGGTGGTGAGCATCGGCACCATCCTCGCCGTGCCGGGCGTCCGGGAGGGCATCGCGGAGGCCGGCGTCCCCGTCGTGGGCCTGTCGCCGATCGTCGGGGGCGCTCCGGTGCGCGGCATGGCCGACAAGGTCCTCGCGGCGGTGGGCGTGGAGGCGACGGCCGCCGCGGTCGCCCGGCACTACGGTTCGGGGCTGCTGGACGGCTGGCTCGTCGACACCGTCGACGCCGGCGCGGTCGCGGAGGTGGAGGCCGCGGGGATCCGCTGCCGGGCCGTGCCGCTGATGATGACCGACGTCGACGCGGCCGCGGCGATGGCGCGCGAGGCGCTGGCCCTCGCGGAGGAGGTGCGCGGATGACCGCCTCGTACCGGGTGTGGGCCCCGGAGGGGATACCGGAGGTCGCGAAGGGCGACGACCTGGCCGCACTGGTCGCCGCCGCCGAACCGGACCTCGCGGACGGCGACGTCGTCCTCGTCACCTCCAAGATCGTGAGCAAGGCGGAGGGGCGCGTCGTCGCCGCCGAGGACCGCGAGGCGGCCGTCGACGCGGAGACCGTCCGCGTCGTCGCCCGGCGCGGCGCGCTGCGGATCGTCGAGAACCGCAACGGCCTGGTGATGGCCGCGGCGGGTGTCGACGCGTCCAACACGCCCGCCGGGACGGTCCTGCTGCTGCCCGAGGATCCGGACGCGTCCGCCCGCGCCCTGCGCGCCGGGCTGCGCGACCGGCTCGGCGTCGACGTCGGCGTCGTGATCACCGACACCTTCGGCCGGCCCTGGCGCAGCGGGCTGACGGATGTCGCGATCGGGGCGGCCGGGGTGCGGGTCCTCGACGACCTGCGGGGCGGCACCGACTCGTACGGCAACCCGCTCGTCGCGACGGTCGTGGCCTGCGCCGACGAACTGGCCGCCGCCGGCGACCTGGTCAAGGGCAAGGCGGCCGGGCGGCCCGTCGCCGTCGTGCGCGGCCTGCCGCACCTGGTGACCGGGCGCGGCGAGGACGGCCCGGGCGCGCGGGCGCTGGTGCGCGGCGCGGACGACGACATGTTCCGGCTGGGCACTTCGGAGGCGGTACGGGAGGCGGTCACCCTGCGCCGCACCGTGCGGGAGTTCACCGACGACCCGGTCGACCCCGGTGCCGTACGGCGCGCGGTGGCCGCGGCGGTGACGGCGCCCGCGCCGCACCACACGGCGCCGTGGCGGTTCGTGCTGCTGGAGAGCGCCGCGTCGCGGACCCGGCTGCTGGACGCCATGCGGGAGGCGTGGATCGCGGACCTGCGGCGGGACGGGCTCGACGAGCGTGACGTCGCCCGGCGCGTCCGCCGCGGCGACGTCCTGCGCAACGCGCCGTACCTGGTGGTGCCGTGCCTGGTGACGGACGGCGCCCACCACTACGGGGACGCGCGCAGGGACACCGCCGAGCGGGAGATGTTCGTGGTCGCGGCGGGCGCCGGGGTGCAGAACCTCCTGGTGGCGCTGGCGGGCGAGCGGCTCGGGTCGGCGTGGGTGTCGTCGACGATGTTCTGCCGCGACGTGGTGCGGGAGGTGCTGGACCTGCCGGACGGCTGGGACCCGATGGGCGCGGTCGCGGTCGGGCGGCCGGCGGGACCGGTGAAGCCCCGGCCGGCACGGGACCCGGAGGACTTCCTCACCGTGCGGTGAGGCCCGCCGGACCTGTGCGGCGGGGATCTGCGCCACCGTGCGGCGGGTGCCGCGGGCCCCGCCGCACGGCCCGCCNGGGCGGCCCGCGGAGACCGCCCCGCCGGGGGCCGGCCCNNNGGCGGGGCCGACGGCGGGCGGAGGGCCGGGAGGCACGCCGCGGGGTCGCGCCCGCCGGGGTCGCGCCCGCCGGGGTCGCGCCCGCCGGGGTCGCGTCCGCCGGGGTCGCGTCCGCCGGGACCGGACGTCAGGGGCGCCCGCCGGGGACCGCCCTCCGAGGGCCGCCTCGTCGAGGGCCGCCTCGCCGAGGGCCCGGCCCGAAGAGGAGGAGCGGGGGCGGGGCGGTCAGAGCGCGGCGATGTCGCGCGGCGTCATGCGCGGGGCGCGGCGGGGCGGGACGCGGCCGCCGAGCAGGATCAGCCGGGCGGCGCGGTGCCGCTGCCCGGCGTACGGCTCCAGCAGCTCCAGCATCCGGGCGTCGTCCGCGTCCCGGTCGTCCGCCAGGGCGTACCCGACGATGCCGGGCAGGTGGTAGTCGCCGGTCGTCACCGCGTCCGGCGCGCCGTTGCTGCGCTGGACCGTCTCGGCGGAGGTCCACGGGCCGATGCCGGGGACCAGTTCCAGCCGGCGCCGGGCCTCCTCGGGCGCCATGCCGGCCGCCTCCTCCAGGCGGGAGGCGACCCGCACGGCACGGAGCACGGTCGCCGAGCGCTTGCCGTCGACTCCCGCGCGGTGCCACTCCCAGGAGGGGATGAGCGCCCAGGTACGGGGCTCCGGCATCACGGAGAGGCGGAGTCCGGCGGGAGCGCCGGGAGCGGGGTCGCCGTACCCGCGCACGAGCAGCCGCCACGCGCGGTACGCCTCGTCGGTGGTGACCTTCTGCTCCAGGATCGACGGGATCAGCGACTCCATCACCAGACCGGTGCGCACCAGCCGCAGCCCGGCGCGGCGCCGCCGGGTCAGGGCGAGGAGCCGGTGGCGGGGGGTGAACGCGTCCGGGTCGTCCGCCTCGCCGAGCAGCACGGGGAGCCGGTCGAGGAGCCAGTCCGCGCCGCTCCCCCACGCCTCGGCCTCGACGGTGCCGCCGCGCGCGGTGATCCGCAGCGTGCCGGGGCCCGCGGGCGTGCGGCAGGTCCGCCAGAACGCCCCGTCGGGCGTGGCCCGGAAGGTCGGGTCGCCGGGGCCGCGCCGCAGCGGGCCCAGGGTGAGCCCGAGGTCCAGCGGCCACGGCGGCACCCAGCTGCGCCGCCGGGACGGCACCGGGGTACCGCCGGGCCCGACGGGTGAGGGGACCGCGCGCCGCCCCGCGACCGGCCGCGGCGGCTCAGCTGGGT
>NZ_CP095474.1:2323615-2336561 GCF_023614315.1 Streptomyces sudanensis
TCGGAGATCTTCAGATGTTGATAAGCGACNGGCGTAGCGGCCTGCCACGAGAGCTCCAGGGGGCGAGGGGGCGGTGCGGGACGTCCGGGTTCCGCACAGCGTATCCCCGGCGGCGACCGGCCACCGGCCGGAGGAAGCGGCCACTGATCGGAGCGGCCGGCCACTGGTCGGAGCCGGCGGCCACCGGCCGGAGCGACCCGCTACCGGCCGGAGTGACCGGCCACCGGCCGGAGCGACCCGCTACTGGTCGGAGCCGGCGGCCACCGGTCGGAGCGACCCACTACCGGTCGGAGCGACCCGCTACTGGTCGGAGGAGAAGCGGACCGACGCGTCGGGCAGGCGGGCGTCGCACCAGACCCGTACGCCGTCGCGCAGTTCGTTGTCGGCGCCCACGTGCGCGCCGTCGCCGATCACCGCGCCGTGCAGCACGGTGCGGGCGCCGATCCGGGCGCCCGCGCCGACGAGGGAGTCGGTCACCACCGCGCCGGGTTCGACGACCGCGCCCGCCATGACGGCGCTGCCGTCGATCCGGGCGCCCTCGCCGACCGCGGCGCCCGCGCCGATGACCGTACCGCCGGTCAGCTTGGCGTCCGGGGCGACGGTCGCGCCGGCCACCACCAGGCGGTCGCCGCAGCGGCCCGGTACGGCCGGGGAGGGGGCGCGGCCCAGCACGAGGTCGGCGGAGCCCCGGACGAACGCCTGCGGGGTGCCGAGGTCGAGCCAGTACGTGGAGTCGACCATGCCCTGGAGGTGGGCGCCGTCCGCGAGGAGGCCGGGGAACGTCTCGCGTTCGACGGAGACCGGCCGGCCCGCGGGGATCGTGTCGATGACGGACCGGCGGAACACGTACGCGCCGGCGTTGATCTGGTCGGTGACGATCTCCTCGGGAGTCTGCGGCTTCTCCAGGAAGGCGGTGACGCGCCCGGTGGGGTCGGTCGGGACGAGCCCGAACGCCCGCGGGTCCTCGACCCGGGTCAGGTGCAGGGACACGTCGGCGCCCGTGGTCCGGTGGGTGTCGACCAGGGCGCGGATGTCGAGGCCGGTGAGGATGTCCCCGTTGAAGATGAGGACGGGCTCGTCCGGCCCCGACGTGAGCCGGGAGGCGACGTTGCGTATCGCGCCGCCGGTGCCGAGCGGCTCCACCTCGGTGACGTACTCCAGGTGGAGCCCGAGCGCCGATCCGTCGCCGAAGTACGGCTCGAACACCTCGGCCAGGTACGAGGTCGCCAGCACCACGTGCTCGACGCCGGCCGCCCGGGCCCGGGCGAGCTGGTGGGTGAGGAACGGCACGCCCGCCGCGGGGACCATCGGCTTCGGCGTGTTCACCGTCATCGGCCGCAGCCTGGTTCCCTTGCCGCCGACCAGGAGGATCGCTTCTGTCACCTGTCGTCTCTGCTTCCTGCTGGGCCGGTCGTCGGGCGGTGGCCGACCCGGCGCTCCGGCCCCGGCCGGAGCGCGCTCATATGATCGGTACGACCAGGCAGTGTAGGCAGATCCTAGGCAGACCCGGACGGACGGCCCGGCACGGCGGCCGGATCAGGGCCTCCCCTGGTACTTGGCCGCGGTGGAGCGGATCGCCCCGAGCCTGGCGTACAGCTTGGCGCCGGGGCAGGCGGTGGAGTAGCCGTCGCGGTGCCCGGAGACGTTGTTGAACTGGACCTTCGTGCCCTTCTTGTACAGGTTCCCGCCGCCCGAGACCAGGGGGCTCCTGCCGCGCGGGTCCTTGGCGTGGATGCCCAGCTTCCACGCCGTCAGCCTCGCCACGCCGGTGACGGCCTGGGCGGGCGGGGCGGTGGAGGAGAACGAGCCGAGGACCACGATGCCGGTGGTGGCGGTGTTGAACCCCATGGTGTGCGCGCCCTGGACGGACCTGGTCACGCCGCCGGCACGGCCCTCGTAGACGGTCCCGCACTTGTCGACGGCGAAGTTGTAGCCGAGGTCCCGCCACCCCAGGCTCTGCGTGTGGTAGCGGTAGACGCCGCGCAGCACGGAGGGCGCCTGGGCGCAGGTGTAGTTGTTGCCGGTGGCGCTGTGGTGGACGAAGGCCACCTGGACGGCCTTGGTGTAGACGAAGCCCGGTTCGCGCAGCTTCTCGTCGGCACCCCAGCCCTTGCGGGTCACGATGCGCGGGCGCGGGCCGATGTACGGCTTCGCGGCGGTGGTGTCCGGGAGCCCCTCCTCGGTCTGCGCCTTGGAGAGCTCGGGGATCTCGGTGGCGCCGATGCCGACGAGGTCGGCGTTGGCGGCCGAGGCCGCGGCCTCGGCCGCGGTGAGCACGCCGGGCACGTCCTGGGCGGTGCCTCCGGGCTCGGCGGGGGGGTCGGTGGTACCGGGTTCGGCGGTACCGGGGTCGGTGGTGGCCCCGTCGGTGGCGGGTTCGGCGGTACCGGGTTCAGTGCCTCCGGGCTCGGTGGTGGCCCCGTCGGCAGCGGGCGGCGCGGTGCCGGAGGCCCCGTCGGCGCCGGGTTCGGCGGCGGCGGATTCGGCGGCGGTACCGGGGTCGGTGGGGGGCTCGGTGGTGCCGGGCTCGGCGGTGCCGGGTTCGGCGGCGGCAGGTTCGGCCGGCTCCCCGGTGGCGGTGCCCGCGGGCGCCGGGGAGCCCGGTTCGGCCTGCGGCGCCCCGTCCTGCGGGGCGCCGTCCTGCGGCGCGGCGTCCGCGTCCCGCGCGGCGCTCCGGGCACCGGGTTCCGCCCCGTCGGCCGGGCCGTCGCCCGGGTGGACCAGTTCGACGCGCAGGCCGCGCGGCAGGGGCGCCGCGGCGGCGTCCCCGCCGGACGCCCCGGGCCGTACGCGCACCTCGACGCCGTCCGAGTCGCCCACCCACAGCGGGGCGGTCCCGCCGCGCACCGCCTGCGAACGGGCCTCGGCCGTACCGGGGTCGGCGGCGTGGTCGTGCTGGTGGACCTCCAGGTCCTGCCAGGGCGACCAGGCGCCGGTGGCGGTGGACCGGGTGCGCACCTGGACGGTGCCGTGCAGTTCGGCGTCGGGCTCGTCCCAGACGACGCCGAGCAGGGAGAACGGTTCGACGTCCCGGCGCGGCAGGCCCTGGGCGGCGCGGGTGCCGGGAGCCTCGCTGCGCTCGTGCCCGGGAAGCGGCGCGAGGGGCAGGGAGCGGGTGGAGCCGGGATCCGGTGCGTCGCCCGCCGCGGGTGCGGCGGCGGCCGGCGCGGACGGGGGAAGGGGCAGCGCGAGGGCGGAGCCGGAGGCGGTGGCGACCGCGACCGCTACGCCGATCAAGGGAACTCGAATGGAACGCATGGCTAGATAGTGGACATTTCACCGGAGTTGCGCTTCTCGGATTTCCTGACGCCCCATCGCCCCGTCCGGAGTACCGGGTCACCCGTAGTACGTGACCAAGGGGCCCGCCGCGCCCGCGTACCCTTCACCCCGTGAACGCCAGCGACCGCACCCCCGCCGACCTGCTGCGATCCGCGCTCGCCGCGGACCCGGCCCGCCCCTTGGTCACGTACTACGACGACGCCACCGGTGAGCGCGTCGAACTCTCGGTGGCCACCTTCGCCAACTGGGTGGCCAAGACGGCGAACCTGCTGCAGGACGGGCTCTGCGCCGAGCCCGGCGAGCGGGTCGCCCTGCTGCTGCCCGCGCACTGGCAGACCGCCGTCTGGCTGCTCGCCTGCGCGTCCGCGGGCGTGGTCGCCGACCTGGGGGGCGACCCGGCCGGCGCGGACCACGTGGTGGCCGGCCCGGACCGGCTCGACGAGGGCCTGGCCTGCTCCGGCACCCGCCTCGCCCTGTCGCTCGCCCCGCTGGGGCGGCGCTTCCCCGCGCCGCCGGCCGGCTACCAGGACTACGCGGTCGAGGTGCCGGGCCAGGGCGACCGGTTCACCCCGTACGCCCCCGTCGACCCGGACTCCCCCGCCCTCGCCGTGGACGACCGGGCGGGCGGCCGGCTGGAGCTGACCGGCGCCGCGCTCGTCGACCGGGCCCGCGCGGACGCGGCCCGGCGCGGTCTGGGCCCCGGGTCGCGGCTGCTGTCCGGACTGGCCTGGGACCGCTGGGACGGCGTGTCCGCGGGGCTGTACGCGCCGCTGGCGGCGGGCGGCTCCGTCGTCCTGTGCCGCCACCCGGACCGGCTGGCGCCCGAGGCGCTGGCCGCGCGGATCGAGAGCGAGCGCGTCACCGCCCGGGCCGACGCGGCCTGACGCGGCCCGGGGCCGTCCGGCGCGCCGCCGTCCACCCGTCCGGCGGACCGCGTGCCGGGTCCGCCGGGTACCGGGGGCCCGTGCGGTACATCATCGGCGGTACGCCCCACCGGGCGCGGACCCCGCGCGACGGCCGCCCCGGGCACCGCCGACGCCTTCGAAGGACGGACCGACCACGTGACGGACACCGCCGGCACTCCCCCCGACCCGGGCGCCCCGGCCGGGCGCCGGCCGGCGTGGCCGCGCTGGGCGGCGCTCGGCTCGTCCGCCGTCGTCCTCGCGGCGGCCGGCACCGGCTGGTGGCTGTACCGGAAGCTCGACGGCAACATCACCACCGACGCGGCGGCGGTGGCCGAGCTGGAGCGGTACGAGCGGGAGCGCCCCGCCCCCGTCCCGCGCGGCGGGCGCAACGTCCTGCTCGTCGGCTCCGACAGCCGGGCCGGGGAGAACGCCGCGTACGGGCGGGACCGGGGCACCCAGCGGTCCGACACGACGATCCTGCTCCACCTGTCGGCGCGCGGCCACGGCCTGACGGCCGTGTCGATCCCGCGCGACCTGATGGTGGAGGTCCCGGCCTGCCGCACGAAGGCGGGCAAGCGGTCCGCGCCGCGGTTCGCCCAGTTCAACCTGGCGTTCCAGGTGGGCGGGACGGCGTGCACGGTCCGCACGGTCGAGAGGCTGACCGGCATCCGCGTCGACCACCACGTGGTGGTCGACTTCCGGGGCTTCAAGGAGATGGTGGACGCCGTCGGCGGCGTACGGGTGTGCGTCCGCGAGCCCGTCGACGACCCGGACGCCGGGCTGAGGCTGCCGGCCGGGCCGCGGACGCTCGACGGGGAGCAGGCCCTGGGCTACGTACGGGCCCGCAAGTCGCTCGGCGACGGCAGCGACACCGAGCGCATGAACCGGCAGCAGGAGTTCCTCGGCGCGCTCGTGGCGAAGGTGCAGAGCAACGGCGTCCTGCTCAACCCGGCCCGGCTGTACCCGGTCCTGGACGCGGCGACCCGGTCGCTCACCACCGACCCCGGGCTCGGCTCGCTGAGGGACCTGTACGACCTGGTGCGGCGGCTGCGCGGCGTACCGGCCGAGGAGGTGCGGTTCCTGACGGTCCCCCGGCGGCCCCACCACGCCGACCCGAACCGGGACGAACTGGTGCAGCCGGACGCGGAGCGGCTGTTCGGCCGGCTGCGCGCGGACGCGCCGGTGGCGGTCGTCCCGGGCACCGGGCGGGACGGCGGCCGGGCGGAGCCGCCGGCACCGCCGACCGCGGAACCGTCCGGGGCGGGCACGCCCGCCGCTCCCCCGGGCGGGCGGCGGGCCCCCGCCCCGGTGCCCACGTTCACCGGGACCGACGCGGCCTCGAACGCCTGCCCCTAGCCCGGGCGCGGGGTCCCGCAAGGACGCGAGGAAGGCCCCGACGAAGCGGCGGAGTATGACGATTGGGCGGATTGCCCGCTTGTAAGGAACGTGGAATTTGTCACGGACGTCGCTCCGCGCTGAACTGGGCGGATAGTGTGACGCGATCCGGTGCGAGCGGCCGATGCAGGACGCGCACCGTGGAGCGAAAGACCGAGCGCCCGACGGGGGGAAGGCGCCTCGCGTGGCACCGACGGAGGATTCAGGCGACCGTGGACGCGCACAGCCGTGGAGGGGCGGAGGGCATCGACCCCGCCGACCAGTGGGTACTGAACCCGCAGACCGGTAACTACGAACTGCGACTGGACCACTCCGCGGAGCAGTCGCCGTCCCCCGCTCCCCGGGCCGCCGCCCAGCCGGCCGGCCGCCGCCGCGCCGCCCGCGGCCCGTCCCNGTCCGCNNCGCCCCGGCCGCTCCGGCCCTGTCTCCTATACACCCCGGCGGGCTCCCGGCGCCGGGCGGCGGAGGTCCCCGGGCAGCGCAGGCGCCGGGCCGCCGAACCGCCCGCGCAGGGCGGCGGGCGCCGGGCCNNGNNCCCCGCGGCGGCCGGCCGGCGCAGGGGCAAGGAGAAGACCCGTACGAGGAAGGCGCTGGTGTGGACGGGCGGGGTGACCGCGTTCGTCCTCCTCGCCACCGGTGCCGGCGCCTACTACCTGTACGAGCGGCTCGACGGGAACCTCAGCACCATCGACATCGCGGGCGCCGGCGGCGGCCACGGCTTCAAGAAGGACCAGGCGATCAACATCCTGGTCATCGGCACCGACAAGCGCACCGGCCAGGGCAACTCCGGCTACGGCGACAAGAACAGCCCCGGCCACGCCGACACCACGATCCTCCTGCACGTCTCCAAGGACCGGACGAACGCCACGGCCCTGTCCATCCCGCGCGACCTGATCACCGACATCCCCGAGTGCACGACGAAGCTCGAGGACGGCTCGGAGAAGAGGATCCCCGCCCAGAGCGGTGTGCGGTTCAACACCAGCCTCGGCCAGATGGACCGGAACCCGGGCTGCACCATGGCCACCGTCCACAAGATGACCGGCGTCCCCGTGGACCACTTCATGATGGTCGACTTCAACGCCGTGAAGACGCTGTCGTCGGCCGTCGGCGGGGTCGAGGTGTGCGTCGAGCAGGCCGTGAAGGACAAGAAGTCCGGCCTCGACCTGCCCGCCGGCACCAGCACCATCGAGGGCGAGCAGGCGCTGGCGTTCGTCCGCACCCGGCAGGCGTTCGGCAACAAGAGCGACCTGAGCCGCATCCAGACGCAGCAGCAGTTCATGGGCTCGATGTTCCGCAAGATGAAGTCGAGCGACACGCTGACCAGTCCGTCGAAGCTGCTGGACCTCGCGGACGCGGCGACCAAGGCGCTCACCGTCGACGACGGCATAGGCAGCGTCAAGAAGCTCCAGGAACTGGGCATGGAGATCGCCAAGGTCGATCCGAAGAACATCACCTTCGCCACGGTCCCGGTGCTCGACAACCCGGCCGAGCAGGTCAAGGCGACGGTCGTCCTCGACGAGGCGAAGGCCGAACCGCTCTTCTCGATCATCAGGAACGACATCTCGCTCACCGAGGTGGAGCAGAAGGAGAAGGACGTCCAGAACGCCCGGAAGGAGGCGCAGGCCGCGCTCCTCAAGGGCCCCCGCGCCGAACCCGGCGACGTGCGGGTGGACGTGTACAACGGCAGCGGCGTACGCGGCGGGGCCCAGGCGACGCTCAACTGGCTGCAGAACTCGGCGGGCGTCCTCAAGTCGACCAACAGGGCCAACGCCCCGGCGGAGATCGCGAAGACGACCCTGGAGTACGCGCCGAACCAGGCCGACCAGGCCCGCACGCTCGCCGACCTGATGGGGCTGCCCGCCGGCGCGATGAAGCAGGGGACGGCGGACGCCGGGGAGCGCGAGCCGATGACGCTCACCCTCGGCAAGGACTTCAAGGGGGCGGGGGTCCCCCTCACCGGTCCGGCGAAGGCGCCGGAGGGTGCGATGGCGGCGGACAAGCAGGTGTGCGCGAAGTGACGCGGACCTGAGAGCACAGGGGGGCATGGGTGGGACACAGCAGCGTGCGTGGGGAGGGGACGCGGAACGGCGTTCCGCACGCCCGGGGTGCCCGTGGCCCGGACCGGGGCGACGGCTCCGGAGGGGCGGGCCCCGATCACGACCGGACCGGTGGGACGCCGGCGCCCGGCGGCACGGGCACGCCGTCCGGCGGCGCCGGGCCCGAGGGCGCCCGGGCCCCGGACGACGGCCCGGACGGCGAGGGGGCCNNGGCCGGACCGGCCGCGCCCGGCGNCGNGCCCTCGGGCGCCCCGCGGGCCGCCCGAGGGCGCGGCGGCGTGCCGCGGGCGGCGGGCGGCGGGTGCTCCGCTGGGTCGCCTCGGTGCTGTCGCTGCTGATACTGGCCACCGCGGGCGCCGGGTACCTCTACATCGAGCACCTCGACGGCAACATCCGCAGCGGCGACCGCAGCGGCGGCGACAGCGGGGTGGAGAAGGCGGCGCCCGACGCGTCCGGCAACACCCCGCTCAACATCCTGTTGATCGGCGCGGACGGCCGCAACTCCAAGGAGAACCTGGCGCTCGGCGGCGCCAGGGACACCGTGGGCGACAAGCCGCGCGGTGACGTGCAGATGCTGCTGCACGTCTCCGCGGACCGCAGGAGCGCCGCCGTGGTGAGCATCCCGCGCGACACCCGCGTCCCCATTCCCGCCTGCAAGGACACCGCGACGGGCGAGGAGTACCCGCCCACCAGCCGGATCATCACCGAGTCCCTCCAGCGCGGCGGCCCCGGCTGCACCCTGACCACCTGGGAGGCGCTGACCGGCGTCTACATCGACCACTGGATGATGGTCGACTTCGCCGGCGTGGTGCGGATGGCCGACGCGGTCGGCGGCGTCCCGGTGTGCGTCAGGCAGAACGTGTGGGACCGGCCGACCCCGCAGGTCCCGGGCGGCTCCGGGCTGAAGCTGGAGGCCGGCGAGACGTACGTCAAGGGCGAGCAGGCCCTCCAGTGGCTGCGCACCCGGCACGCCTTCTTCAGCGACCAGGGGCGGGCCAAGGCCCAGCACATGTACATGAACGCGATGCTGCGCCAGCTCAAGGAGCAGAACGCGTTCACCGACACCGGCAGGATCATGGACCTCGCGGAGGCCGGTACGAAGGCCCTGGAGGTGTCCGAGGGGCTGGGGTCGGTGAAGGAGCTCTTCGGCCTGGCCATGGAGCTGAAGGACGTCCCCGCCAACCGCATCACCATGACGACGCTGCCGACGGTCCAGGACCCCCGCAACCGCGCGCACCTGGTGCCCGCGGAGAGGTCCGCGCGGCAGATCTGGCGGATGCTCCGCGAGGACGTCCCCTTCGACGGCAACGGCGGGACCGCCCCGGCGGCGAAGCCGTCCGCCGCGCCGAAGCCGAAGGCGTCCGGGCCGGCCGCCGCCGCGCCGTCCTCGCTCACCGTGACGGTCGTCAACGGCACCGGCGCGGACGGGCAGCACGTGGTGGGGGGCCGCGCCGGCGGGATCGCCGAGGTGCTGCGCGGCAAGGGCTTCACCGGGGCCGTCCTCTCCCAGGAGCTGACGCCCGCGTCGGAGACGGTCCTCGCCTACCCCGAGGCGTCCGGCGCGCAGGGCAGGGCGGACGCGCTGTCGGTGGCGCGGGCGGTCGGCCTGCCGGCCGACGCGGTGCGGGCCTCCGGCGACGTGGACGGGCTGAGGCTGACGGTCGGCGCGGACTGGCGCGAGGGCGACGTGTTCCCCGAGCGGAAGCGGCCCGAGGCCGGGGACCTGCCGCCGGACGCCGAGAACTCCAACGGCGCCGACGACGACGCCTGCATGGACGTGTACAAGCCCTACCAGTGGTAGCGGGCCGCACGGAGGGCGGGGCCGGCCACCGTACGCGGTGGCCGGCCCCGCCCTTCCGTGCCGGTGGCCGTCAGTCGCCGGTGACGGTGACCTTCTCGTCGTTCTGGATCTGCCGCACCAGCTCCTTGAGCTTCGCCTTGTCCCAGACGAGGTTGCCGCCGCGGCTGCCCGAGACGGGCATGTTCATGGACTTCCCGTCGCCGCCGTTGACGCTCTTCATCGCGAAGAACATCTCGGCGAGGTCGAACAGCGACATGTCCTGGTCGACGACGAGCGTGTCGAGGCCGGCGCCGAGCGTCGGGTACAGCCTGAACGGGTTGAGGATCGTGCCGGGCGTCGCCGCCTGGTTGGCGAGCGCCGCGAGGAACTTCTGCTGGTTCTTCGTCCGCGCCAGGTCCGACTCGGCGAACGCGTAGCGGGTCCGGACGAAGGCGAGCGCCTGCTCGCCGTCGAGGGTCTGCTTGCCCGCCTGGAAGTCGGCGCCGGACTTCTTGTCCTTGAAGCCCTTCTCGATGGTCATCTCGACCCCGCCGAGCGCGTCCACGATGTTGGCGAAGCCCGCGAAGCCGATCTCCGCGTAGTGGTCGATGCGCAGGCCGGTGTTGTGCTCGACGGTGCGGACGAGGAGTTCGGGGCCGTCCTCGGCGTACGCGGCGTTCAGCTTCACGCGGCGGCCGGTGCCCTGGAAGGTCTTGCCGGACTCGGAGCCGACGAACGTGGGGATCTCCACGTCCGAGTCGCGCGGCAGGGAGATCATCGTGTTCCCGCTGCCGCAGGCGGCGAGGATCATCATCGAGTCGGTGCGCTTGCCCTTGGCGGAACCGGTGTGCAGGCGCTTCATGTCCTCGCCGGTCATGCCCTCGCGGCTGTCGGAGCCGACGATGAGGTACGTCGTGCAGTCGCCCTCCTGCGGGCGCTCGACGACCTTGGAGAGGTCCACCTCGCGGCGCATCTTGCCGTCGGCCCAGAAGTACGTGCCGATCGTGGTGGCCACGAGGACGGCCGCCAGCGTGATCGAACCGACCTTCAGGCGGCGCCTCCAGTCCGGCGCGGGGCGGGCGCCGGGGCCGTGCGGCGGCGNNGCNNNGNCCCGCCACCGCCGCCCGGCCNNNNCGNCCNCCGCGGCCGCCGCGGGGGACGCCGTAGACCTGGCCCGTGTTGTAACCGCTGTCGTACGGCGCGGCGTGGCCGACCACGTCGTCGTACCCCTGCCGCTGCTGCGGCGGGACGGAGCCGCGCCGTGCGGGGGGCATCACACGGGCGCCCTCGGGTCGGGCGTCGGCGCCGCCGCGGCCGTGACGCGCGTCACGGCCGCCGGACCATCCTTCAGGCCAGTCATTCATGCGCAACAGTGTGCCGGGCGAACGCGCCGCCCTCACAGGGCGGGTGGGAAATCGGGCCGCCACTGTGGCCAAGCTGATGCAATGCCGGCCCCCCTGCCCCCGGGCATAGGGTGGGGGCATGACAGACCAGGCCATCCCCGAGGGCAAGCCCACCTCGGCCTCCCGCACCACGCTCAGCCACATCATGACGGGCAACGACACCAACCTGCTCGGCACGGTGCACGGCGGAGTGATCATGAAGTTGGTGGACGACGCGGCGGGCGCGGTCGCCGGGCGGCACTCCGGCGGACCCGCGGTGACCGCGTCCATGGACGAGATGGTCTTCCTGGAGCCCGTCCGCGTCGGCGACCTCGTCCATGTGAAGGCGCAGGTCAACTGGACCGGCAGGTCCTCCATGGAGATCGGCGTGCGGGTGCTCGCCGAGCGGTGGAACGAGTCCACCCCGGCCACCCGGGTCGGCTCGGCGTACCTGGTGTTCGCCGCCGTCGACGCGGACGGCAGGCCCCGCCCCGTGCCGCCGGTGATCCCGGAGACCGAGCGCGACCGGCGCCGCTACCAGGAGGCCCAGATCCGCCGCACCCACCGCCTGGCCCGCCGCCGCGCCATCCTGGAACTGCGCGAGCGCCGCGCGGCGGAGGGCAGGGAGGACTGAGCCGCCGCGGGCCGGTCAGGGGCAGGCGATCCGGTCGCCGGTGAGCGCCCCGTCCCCGGCGGGCCCCCGCGCGGCGGCCGGGGCCCCGGCCCGTACCGGACCGGCCGCGAGGTCCGTGCCGGCGGTGACCCTCACCAGCGGCCCCTGACCGGGCACGGCCAGCAGCCGGGCGCCGGGCAGCGCCGCCGCGAGGGACTCCGCCGAGCCCCTCCGGGCCGGGTCGTACGAGACGACGGTCCGCGCGACGTCCCGCCGCCCGGCGTTGTACGGGGTGCGGGTCGTGGCGAAGCCCGCCGCCCGCAGCGCGGCGTCCACCCGGGCGCCCAGGCCGCGGACCCGGGTGCCGTTGTACACCTGGACGCGGACGTCCCCGGGCGGGGCGGCGACGGCCTCGCGGCGCGGTGCCGGCCCGGCGGGGCGGGCGCCCAGGGGCCGGTCCTCGCGGATCGCCGCGAACAGCGCCCGCGCGCGCGCCGCGTCCCACCTCACCGTCGCGCCCACCCCGTCGACCCGGGTGCCCTCCGCCGCCTCGACCGGTACGGACGCGAACTCGGACGACGCCGCCGTCAGGCCGCGCACCGCCCCGGCCAGCTCCAGCGCCTCCTGCGTGCCGAACCCCCGGTCGGCGCGGACCGAGCCGGCCGCCGCCGCGAGGGCGGCGCGCAGCCGCGCCGGGTCCGGCAGCGCGCCGCCGTCCGCCGCCCGGTCGAGCAGCGCGGCGACGAACCGCTGCTGCTGCCGCATCCGCCCCAGGTCGGAGGACCCGTCGACGTGGCGGGACCGCACGTACCGCAGGGCCTCGCCGCCGTCGAGGGTGTGCGTCCCGGCGGGCAGGTCGAGGCCGGTGTACGGGTCCTTCAGGGGGCGGGCGGTGCAGATCCGGACCCCGCCGAGGGCGTCGACGGCGCGCATGAAGCCGGTGAAGTCGATCTCCAGGTAGTGGTCGATCTTCACGCCGCTCATCCGCTCCACGGTCCGGACGGTGAGGCCCGGCCCGCCCTCGGCGTGGACGGCGTTCAGCTTGAGCGGGTGGGCGCCGTGGCGTTCGCCGGTGGCCGCGTCCGTGTGGGCGGGCAGTTCGACGTACGAGTCGCGGGGCAGGGAGACCACGCTGACGCGGCGGCGGTCCTCCGAGAGGTGCACCAGCATGATCGTGTCCGTGCAGTTGCAGGGGGCGCCGCCGAGCCGGTACCGGGCCTTCTGCGCGGGCGTGACCTTGCCGCGGCCGTCCGTGCCGACGAGCAGGACGTTCGTGCCGCGGCCGGCCGCGGGGCGGTTCTTGGCGTCCGCGAACGCCTCGACCCGGCCGATCCCCGTGTCGAGGCCGGTGACGACGGCGTGGCCGATGCCGCCGACCGCGAGGACCAGGACGGACAGGGTCGTCGCCAGCCGCGCCCCCCACCGGCTCCACCGCCGGCGGGCCGGCNNNNCTNNCCCCGCCCCGGGCGCGGCCGGCCGNCTCGCCCCCCGGGCCGGCGGGCCGGGGAGCTGTCTCTTATACACATCTCCGAGCC
>NZ_CP095474.1:2336570-2347777 GCF_023614315.1 Streptomyces sudanensis
ACGAAGGACACCTCCGCGGGCGGGTGGGGGGACCGTCACGGTAAGCCCATACGATCAGCGGCCGGTCGCACCACCCCGGGCGGCGCACGCCGGTGTCCCCCGTTCGCGGTAACGTGGCGGGCGTTGTCGCTGTCCGCCCGCCGGGGTCGATCCCCGCGCCCCCGGGGCCGCCGCCCCGGGACGTCCTTCGCCCCTCCGAGGAGCCATGCCCCTGCCCCCGGTCTCCGTGATCATGCCGGTCCTCAACGAGGAGCGGCACCTTCGCGACGCGGTCCGTCACATCCTCGACCAGGAGTACGCCGGCGAGATGGAGGTGGTGATCGCGCTCGGCCCGTCCACGGACCGGACCGACGAGATCGCCGCCGAGCTGGTCCGCGAGGACCCGCGCGTGCGCACCGTGCCCAACCCGACGGGCCGTACGCCCGCCGCGCTCAACGCGGCGATCAGGGCGTCGCGCCACCCGGTCGTGGTGCGCGTCGACGGGCACGGCATGCTGTCGCCGAACTACATCGCCACGGCGGTGCGGCTGCTGGAGGAGACCGGCGCGCAGAACGTCGGCGGCATCATGCACGCCGAGGGCGAGAACGCCTGGGAGGACGCCGTCGCCGCCGCGATGACGTCCCGGATCGGCGTGGGCAACGCCGCGTTCCACACGGGCGGCGAGGCCGGCCCGGCGGAGACGGTGTACCTGGGCGTGTTCCGGCGCGAGGCGCTGGAGCGGCAGGGCGGGTACAACGAGGAGTTCGTCCGGGCGCAGGACTGGGAGCTGAACTTCCGCATCCGCGAGGCGGGCGGGCTGATCTGGTTCTCGCCGGAGCTGAAGGTGCGCTACCGGCCGCGGCCGTCGGTGCGGGCGCTGGCGAAGCAGTACAAGGACTACGGCCGCTGGCGCCACGTCGTCGCCCGCTACCACCGGGGCTCGATCAACCTGCGCTACCTGGCCCCGCCGGCGGCGGTGTGCGCCATCGCGGCCGGCCTGGTCGTGGGCGCGACGCTCACCCCGCTGGGCTTCGCCGTCCCCGGCGGCTACCTCGCGGCGATCACCCTGGGCTCCGTCCCGGCGGGCCGGGGCCTGCCGCTGAAGGCCCGGCTGCAGATCCCGGTGGCGCTGGCGACGATGCACATGTCGTGGGGGTACGGCTTCCTGACCAGCCCCCGCAGCCTCGCGAGGAAGGTCGTCGCCAGCCGCCGCCCGGCGGTCCACGAGACCGCCTGAGCCCTTCGGCACCNGGGGGNNNGGGGCGGTGCGGGGGNCCCGGCGGGCGGTGCGGGGGGCCCGGCGGCCGCCCGGTACGAAGGCGTCCGGCTCCCGGTACGGGGGTCCGGNGCCNNNCTCGTGCCGGGCGCGTCCGCCGCACCCCGCGAAAAGGGCCTCCGCCCGGAAGCGGAGGCCCTCGTCACCGGGTCAGAAGACGCCGTTCAGGTGGTGCCAGTCGTCGGCGGCCACCTGGCCCGGGTGCAGCGAGCCGGTGCCACGGCCCGAATACGCGAGCTGGCAACCGACGCCCCGGCACTCCGGGCTGACGAACTCGGGGCGGGTCGTGGTGGCGAGGTCGGCGTGGCCGTCGCCGCCGATGTCGCCCAGGCCCAGGAACTCCGCCATGACGTTCCAGCCGCCGTTGCCGATCAGCACGCGGGCCCCGAGGGCCCCGGTCCTGCCCGGGTACAGCCACAGCTTCCCGGTGGAGGGCTCCCGGGCGATCAGGTCCGGTCGGCCGTCACTGTTCATGTCGCCCGCGCCCACCAGGGCGTTCATCGCGTTCCAGCCGCCGTTGCCGACGAGCTTGCGGGCCCCGAGGGCGCCGGTGCCGGTGCCGGGGTAGAGCCACAGCCTGCCGGTGGCCTTCTCGACGGCGAGGAGGTCCGTGCGGCCGTCGCCGGAGAGGTCCCCGTAGCCGACGAGCCGGCTCATGGCGTTCCAGCCGCTGTTGCCGATGAGCTTGCGGGCCCCGAGGGCGCCGGTGCCGGTGCCCGGGTAGAGCCACAGCCTGCCGGTGGCCGCCTCGCGGGCGATGACGTCCTCCCGGCCGTCGCCGCCGAAGTCGCCGTGCCGGACCAGGCCGTTGAACGCGTTCCAGCCGCCGTTGCCGACGAGCTGTCCGGTGCCGTCGCCGGGCAGGAACCACAGGCGGCCCGCCCGGTCGCGGACCAGGACGTCGGCCTTGCGGTCGCCGTTCAGGTCGCCGAAGCCCGCTTCCCGGGGCGAGGGCGCCGAGTGCCACCGCGGGTAGGGCGGGTAGGAGCACTCCCGGGACGTGGAGACGAACCGCACCGAACTGACGGTGCCGTGCTCGTAGCCCCACTCGGTGCCCGCCGGGTCGGGGGACCAGATGCCGACCATGCCGTCCTGGCCGTAGTCGGGGTCGTCGTGCACGCAGGCGAACCTGGACGTGCGGTTCACGACCGACCGGAACGTGTTGTCCCAGGTGCCGAGCGACGCCCTGTCGGAGTTCGTCTTGTACATGGTGCCCGTGCCGTTGTCGGTCTTCCAGGCGCAGAAGTAGCCCGCCGGGCAGTCGCCGATCGCGGCCTGTGCGGGCGCCGCGCTTGCGCCGAGGAGCCCGAGCGAGGTGAGCCCCAGCGCCGCGGCCAGTGCGGCCAGGCGCCGGAGCAGGGATACGCGCATATGTCCTTCCCTCCCTGACGCGGCGCGGAGAGACGCTCGACGCGCCGCGGGAGGACGGTATCCCGCCAACAGGATCACGCCACCACGCGGGGTGTCCTTCCGCCTGGGGGCGGGGCGAGGGCGGCGACGCGGCACGGCGTCGGGAGGGGAGGCACCGGCGCGGCGTGCGATGTCCCGGGCCGGAGCCGACCGGACGGATGCGCGATCGGGGACCTTCCGCTGTCCGGCTCCTACTCGGGGGCGCGGCCGTACCGCTCCAGCGTCGCCTTCGAGACGGACCGGTCCACGAGTCGCAGTTCCCACGGCCCCGTGTTCACGTCGAAGTCCTTCCCGAAGCCGACCCACTTCCCGGCCATCCGCCGGCCGGTCGGCTCGACCAGGAGCTGAACGGCCCCGTGGTAGCGGGCCCCGTGGTAGTAGCCGTCCGAAGCGGTCTGCTCCATCCACGACCCGGTGACCACGTTGCGGTCGACGGTCAGGTCCAGCGCGAGCGGGCTGTCCGGGTTCGAGGACGCCCCCGGCAGGCTCCGGGCGGTCAGCCGGTCGCCGTGCTGGACGATCACCACGTAGTGCCTGCCCTCGTACGTCTCCCCCCGACTGGACGAGTAGAACTCGTACCGGCTGAGCCACACCCCCGCGAACGCCCCCTCGACGTTCCGGGCGGCCGACTGGGCCCCCACGGCGGTTGAGGTGACGCCCCTTGTTCCCGCATCCATGTCATGCCCTCCTGTCCCGTCCGCGCGGACCCTCGCCATCGGTACGGGGAGGGAGAACCCCAGGGCCTCGACAGGGCGGCCCGTGACCCGCTCCAACGCCCTCGCGTACACGCCTCGGGGCGTCCTGCTCGTCCCCGACTCCCAACGCTGCACCAGGCGCTTCGACGCCTCGTTGGGTTCCCCCAGCTCCTCCCCTGCACGGCGCAGGGCCCTGGCGAAGTCGTCCTGGCTTAAACGCAGGCCGATGCGCACGGCCCGCAGTACGTCGTTCGGCACCACGGCGGTCGTCGTCATGACGCCAAAAGTAGCCCCAATGCATGCTTAATGACACCGGTTTGACGCCCTGAGAGGGTCAATACCGCCCTGCCGAGTGACGCCGAGGCGACGCCCGAAGCGTCGTCGCCCCGCCCTTCCGGCAGCAGGAACATCTACCTCACGGACCAACCGACCGGACGAGAGGACGAATGATGGCCGACCAGGGCGACGGAGTCCACGGAGGAGGTACCGGCACAGCCGCGGCCCTCTCCGTGCCGACACTCCGACCCACCCCCGTAAAGGACTGCGAGACCTGTGAAGCGGAGGCCGCACGGCGGCCGGCCGCGCGCCGACACGGGGGTCTTGCGGCCGTCTCCGAGGCGGATACCGGGCCCCGCGGTCGCCGATACCACCGGGCCGTCCGGTGAGCCTCAGGATCCGGGTCTCCCGGGACTCCGGCCGGACATGGGGAAGCACGGTGACCTACTCGGTCGACAGCGCCGACAGGTCCTTCATCCCCGTGGTGTCCCCCGCATGGCCCCCCTGCCGCTGCCCCCGGTGCTCCACGACGACGAAGAAGGCACCACGGTGACGACCACCCGCCCCGGCCCGGAGAGACTCCCGGCGCGCCGCGGGAGGACGGTGCCTACCGACAGGATCACGCCACCGCACGGGGCGTCCTTCCGCCTGGGGGCGGGAGCGGGGACGAGCAGCGCGGCGTGCGGTGCCGTGTCGTGTGGGGAGACGTGGCACCCGTGTGGTGAACGGGGGGCGTCGACCACGTCAGCCGGTGGGCCGACCCTCCTCGGCGGCGGGTGGCTGCGCGATGGCGAAGACACCTTTGCCCTGGACACCCCGCACGATGCCCTCGGCTTGCAGCACCTCGATGGCGGACTTGATGGTCCGGCGGCTGACCGTACCGCCCGTCTCCTGCTCCAGCTCGTGGTGGGAGGGAATGCGACGGCCGACCGGGATGTCGCCGTTTCTGATGCGCTCCCGCAGGGCGGATGCCAATTGCAGGTACATCGGGGTGATGCTCTCGCGGTCGATCTCGATCATGACGGGAGTCAAGCAGCCATCCCGGGCAGAGAAAGCCGGTCTGAGGACGCGTCACCCGGGAGCGCAGGCCACGAACGAACCCATGCCGGGTGTCGTGGTGATCAGCCCCTCCTCGCGGAGCGCGGCGGTCGCCTTCCGGACGGTCGTCCGGGCGACGCCGAACTCCTTCTCCAGCCGGACTTCGGAGATCAGAGCGCGCGGGGGGAGCTCTCCCGCCGCGATCCGCTCGCGGATCTCGTCGGCGATCTGTGCCCACTTGGGCGTGGTGGGGTCGAACTCGATCACGGCCGGATTGTACGCATCGGCGGGACCGCCCCAACCGGCGCCGGAAAAGCCCCCGCAGGCCGGCGAAGTCCCGACGCGCGGGAAACGGCGAGTCGACGGACGCGTCAACCGGCGGACTGGTCGTGCTCGCGCTCGATGACGAACGAACCCTTCCCCACGACCGTCCGCACGTATCCCAGCTCAGCGAGGAGCACCAGGGTCTTGCGGGCCGTGCCCCGCGCGATCCCGAATTCCTGCACCAGCCGGTCGACGCCGGGAACGGCACGGCCGAGCGGGTAGACACCGCTCTCGATCCGCGAGATCAGGACGGCCGCGAGCTGGAGGTACAGCGGGTCTGCGGCTTCCGGGTCCAGCTCGTCGTCGGGGCCGTAGCCCTCGGGGATCTCCACCATGACGTGACCGTATGTGGGCAGGGAAAACACCACTCATCCGTGTCATGCCATGGCAGGGCATGACCAGGTTGCAGTACTCTCCCGCTACGAGAAGACCCCCGCGACGGGAGCAAGCCGTCCGGGGGCGTGGCCACCAGCTTTCGAGGAGCTGACGACATGGGCATTATCCATGCGTTCACACGCCTGGTCCTGGATCTGTTCGCGCCCGGTAACGGCAGGCGCCGGGCGGGGGCACGCCCCGCGGAGCCGGTCGGCGCCGCACGGTCGCCCCGGCCGGGCCCGGGTGCCTGGCGGCTTCCCGCGCCGCGCTCCCCGTACGGGCTGGGCGGCCCGCTCGACGGTGAGGCGACGGCCCTCGTCCGCCCGTACCTGGCCGCGTACGAGGCGCGGCACCGGCACGCGTGGCGGCGTACCGCCCTGGTGCTCGCGGCCGACTTCGGCATCGATCTCGACGACCGGGACCTGCACGCGGCGGGGGCGGCCCGGTGAGCGGAACGGCATCGCGGCATCCGGCCCGCATGTGCGTACGGTGCGGTCGGCTCACGGGCTCCCCCGTCGTCGTCTCCGAGGTCCACCAGGGCTCCGGTCCCGGTTGGAGCGTGTACGCCTGCCCCGCGTGCGCCCCGCACTTCCCGCCCGTACCCGATGCGCTCGACCTGTTGGGCGACGGTACGAAGCGGCCCGGACGGACACGGGAGTGCAGAGAGGGCCGGCACCCCCGGTGCCGCCCCGCGGAGGTGTGCGCCTCCGGCGCCTCCGGCTCCGAACCCGCCCCGGGCCCCGACGGGGAGTCGCCTCCCCCGGCCGTCTGCCGCTGCTTCTGCCATCAGACCGCCCGGGCCGTCCGGTGAGCCTCAGGATCCGGGTCTCCCGGGACTCCGGCCGGACATGGGGAAGCACGGTGACCTACTCGGTCGACAGCGCCGACAGGTCCTTCATCCCCGTGGTGTCCCCCGCATGGCCCCCCTGCCGCTGCCCCCGGTGCTCCACGACGACGAAGAAGACACCACGGTGACGACCACCCGACCCGACGCGGAGAGACTCCCGACGCGGCGGACGGCGGACGGGGATCGCCCGCCGTCCTGGACGATCACCACGTAGCGCCTGCCCTCGTACGTCTCCTCCCGGCCGGACGAGCAGAACCCGTACCGGCCGAGCCGCACCCCCGCGAACGCCCCCTCGACGGCGAAGGACGTTTCGCACGTCACGGTTGTTCGTGATCGCGGGCAGTGCGGGCGCGTTCAAGGAGCCGGCGAGCGAGTTCGGTGAGGGAGTGGTCGGAGCCGTAGAGGCGTTCGCGGTCGGCCAGCACCCTTTCGAAGAGGGCGGTGGCCGCATCGAGGTCGCCGGCGAGCTGGTAGGTATAGCCGAGGTTGCTGCGGACGGTGATCGTCTCGGAGTGGTCTGGCCCGAAAACCCGTTCGTAATCGATGACGGCTTGACGGTAGAGGTCAGTGGCCGTTTCCAGGTCGCCCATGTCGCGGTGGCAGCCGGCCAGATTGGCACGGGCGTTGATGGTGTGCGGGTGGTCGGGGCCGTGGAGGCGCCGCATGTCCGTCAGGTTCCGCTGGTGCAGGTCCCGTGCTCGCGCCGGCTCGCCCTGCAAGGCGTAGAGGTAGGCGAGGTTGGCACGGGCGACGAGGGTGTCGGGGTGGTCGGCACCGTGGACGCGCTCGTGGTCGGCCAGGTTCCGCTGGTGCAGAGGGGTGGCCGTCTCCAGATCACCGGCGGCCCGGTGGGCGCTGGCGAGGAAGCTGCGAGCCGCGAGCGTAGCCGAGTGGTCGGGTCCCTGAAGCCGGGTGTGGATGTCCACCGCGCGCTGGGCGCACTCTGCGGCCGTACCGGCGTGGCCGTCGCCCTGCAGGAACGCCGAGGCCGCCAGGAGCAGACCGGCGGTGTGCAGATCCTCCTCCTCCGCCGGGGTCCGCTCGGTCAGGGCCAGCAGGTGCGGTAGGAGCTCGCGCCACCGAGGCCACCCGGGGACGTTGAACAGCGGGTTCTCCGGTAGCGCCTGCTCCAGCAGCCGGGTGGCGCGCTCGCGGGCGGTGGTGACGGCCTGGACGGTGCGGTGCGGATCGGCGGGGTCGGGGGTGCGTGCCACCGCCTGGACCAGGCGGTGCATGGTCACGGTCCGCCGGGTCAAAGTGATCATGCTGTAGCTGTGGAGAAGGGCCAGGGCTTCGTCGACAGCCCACGGGTCCTCCCCCAGCTGCGTGTGGAGGTCCTCGAGAACGTCGCGCGGCAGCGGGACGGGAGCGAGCCAGGCGAGCAGCCGCAGCAGGTCCCCGGCCAGGGGTTGCTGGTCCGTTATCGCTTGGAGCGACAGTTGCCAGATCCGGGCGACGGTGCGCTGGTTGTCCGCTTCCCGACCCCCCGTCGAGGCGGCGGCGAACATGCGGCCCGGGTAGCGATGGAGGCGGTCGAGGTAGGCGTCCGGGCTGATGGCGGTGGATTCCATGTAGGCGGCGGCCTGCTCCAGGGCCAGGGGCAGGTGCCCCAACTCGTCGGCGAGGCAGGCGAGGGCGTGCTCGTCGTCGGGTCCGTCGGGTTCGACGAGACGTGTGAGCAACTCCACCGCGGCGTCGGAGGGCAGCGTGTCCAGCGGAAGGGGCTGGGCCAGTCGGCGCCAGCCTGTGGGCCGTCTGCTGGTGATGACGTACCGCCCTGTGGCCATGCCCAGCACCGGAGCCAGGTCATGCGGGGAGGCGGCATCATCGAGCACGAGGAGCCAGTCCTGGTGGGCCTGCAACCAGCTCAAGGCCCACTCGGCACGCTCGGTGCTGGTCGTGGTGGCCAGATGCTGGTGGGGATCGAGCCGGACGGCGAGGTCGGCGAGCCCGTGGGTGAGGTTGGAGGCGGAGTCCGCGCTGATCCACCACACCGGGTTGAACCGGTACCGGTGCCGGTGGGCGAACTGCAGGGCCAGGGCGCTCTTGCCCGTTCCGCCCAAGCCGTGCACGACTGGGGGGACCACCGGACCGGCCTCGTCCAGGGCGGCTTCCAAGCGGGCCAGGGGCTCGGTTCGGTCGACGAAGTTCGGGTTCGCCGGCAGTGGCAGGTTGGTGGTTCCCTGCGGCGCCGGAACGTCGGCGGGCCGCCGGACGGCGCCGGCCGCCAGGTGGACGGTGCGGGCGTCGATGGTGGCGTGGTCCCCGGTGGAGACGATGCCGCTGTTGGCGCCGACGGCCACCGCCTGCCGGCCGGAGGCCTCGACGTGGGGCCTCTCGTTCACCGCTGGATGGTGGCGCCGTCACCGGTGCTGATGATGCCGTTGTTCGCCTCCACCGCGACGGAGCCGTCCCCGGAGGCGGTGAAGGACCGGGCCGGCAGCAGTCGGGCCAGTTCCGCGGCCAGTTCGGAGTCCTGCCGCAGGATGCGGCGCACCTGGACGCGCAGGGCGGCCTGGGCGTCGTCGTCCTGCGGGTCCTCGGCGACCTCGTCGATGGCTTGTTCCAAGCCTTCCCGGTCCTCCTCTCGACTCCACAGCCGCTGCACGATGCGCTGGCCCAGGGACACCGTCGCGTCGACGGCCGTGTCGGCGGTCCGAGTGACCACGGCGCTTCCGTAGGCGGCGACGGCGGCGGTGACGTACGGCACCACGTCGTTGGTGATGGCCAAGGCGTCCATGGCGTTCCCCCTCTGTCGGTTCCTCCAGCATGCTAAGACCATCCCCGACGTGACGGACTGGCAGACGGGGGAGTCGGAAGTCGATGCGGGTCGGAGCGCCGGTGGCGTGGGACGAGTGAGCAGTTGCCCGGTGGAGGCCGGCGCCGATGACCCCGGCGACCCCGCGGACACGTCGGAGGTCGCCTGATCCCCACACGACGACAACCCCCGGCAAGTCGCCGGAGGCTGTCGTCGTGCGTGCCGGTCAGTGGCTGTTCCCGAGCCGCCGGCTCACCGGGACTCCCCCGGCACGACGCCCGCGGACGACCCTGGTCAGGCCGCAGGAGACAGGAAGTCGAGAGCGCTCAGCCGGAGCCCAAAACAGCCCCTGACCTGCAAGGATCCTGTTACGGCAGGTTCCTGGCCATGACGATCCGCTGGACCTGGTTGGTGCCCTCGTAGATCTGGGTGATCTTGGCGTCGCGCATCATGCGCTCGACCGGGTAGTCGCGGGTGTACCCGTAGCCGCCGAGGAGCTGCACGGCGTCCGTGGTGATCTCCATGGCGACGTCGGAGGCGAAGCACTTGGCCGCCGCGCCGAAGAAGGTCAGGTCGCCGTCGACGCGCTCGGACTTGGCCGCCGCCGCGTAGGTGAGCTGGCGGGCCGCCTCCAGCTTCATCGCCATGTCGGCGAGCATGAACTGCACGCCCTGGAAGTCGGCGATGGCCTTGCCGAACTGCTTGCGCTCCTTGACGTAGCCCTTGGCGTAGTCGAGGGCGCCCTGCGCGATGCCGAGGGCCTGCGCGGCGATGGTGATGCGGGTGTGGTCCAGGGTCTTCATCGCCGTGGCGAAGCCGGTGCCCTCCTCGCCGATCATGCGGTCGGCGGGGATGCGGACGTTGTCGAGGTAGACCTCGCGGGTCGGGGAGCCCTTGATGCCGAGCTTCTTCTCCGGGGCGCCGAAGGAGACGCCCTCGTCGGACTTCTCGACGACGAAGGCGGAGATGCCCCTGGAGCGCTTCTCGGGGTCGGTGACGGCCATCACCGTGTAGTACTCGGAGACGCCCGCGTTGGTGATCCAGCGCTTCACGCCGTTGAGGACGTAGTGGTCGCCGTCGCGGACGGCCTTGGTCTTCATGCCGGCTGCGTCGGAGCCGGCGTCCGGCTCGGACAGGCAGTACGAGAACATCGCGTCGCCCTTGGCGAGCGGGCCCAGGTACTTCCTCTTCAGCTCCTCGGAGCCGGAGAGCATCACCGGCAGCGAGCCCAGCTTGTTCACGGCCGGGATCAGGGAGGACGACGCGCAGACGCGGGCCACCTCCTCGATGACGATCACGGTCGCGAGGGCGTCGGCGCCCGCGCCGCCGTACGACTCGGGGACGTGCACCGCGTGCAGGTCGGAGGAGACCAGGGCGTCGAGCGCCTCCTGCGGGAAGCGGGCCTCCTCGTCCACCGCGGCGGCGTACGGCGCGATCTTGGCCTCGGCGAGCGAGCGAACGGTGTCCCGGAGCATGTCGTGCTCCTCGGACGGGCGGTACAGGTCGAAGTCAGGCGTTCCCGCCATGTCTGTCTCACTCCCCTGGGCTGCGATGCTAACTACCGTTAAGTAACCCAATTTTAGTCCGCGCCCGCCGGGCCGGCCCATGCGGGGACCGCGTGAGTTTGCCGACAGGCGGCGCGCCGCCGGATCCCTGCCCTGCGCGCCGCCCGACTATGCTCGGGACGCATTCCCGGCACGTACAGCACTGGAGCAGCACACATGGCCCTGAAGATCACCGTGATCGGCACCGGTTACCTCGGCGCCACCCACGCGGCGGCCATGGCGGAGCTCGGCTTCGAGGTGCTCGGGCTGGACATCGTCCCCGAGAAGATCGAGATGCTGTCGCAGGGCCGGGTCCCGATGTACGAGCCGGGGCTTGAGGAGCTGCTGCGGCGGCACGTCGCCGGGATCGAGGGGTCCACCGGGCGGCTGCGCTTCACCACCTCCTGGCAGGAGGTCGGCGACTTCGGCGACGTGCACTTCGTCTGTGTGAACACTCCGCAGAAGCACGGCGAGTACGCCTGCGACATGACCTACGTCGACGCCGCGTTCGGTTCGCTCGCCCCGCACCTGAGGAAGCCGTCGCTGGTGGTGGGCAAGTCGACCGTGCCGGTCGGCAGCGCGGAGCGGCTGTCGCGGTTCCTCGCGGAGCGGGNCCCGGCNCGGACNNNGNNNNGNNGNGGANNNCCNGNNNCNNNNGCNNCGNCGAAGNCCNNCGNGNTCCTNC
>NZ_CP095474.1:2347792-2358567 GCF_023614315.1 Streptomyces sudanensis
TCCTTCATCAACGCGATGGCCGAGGTCTGCGAGGCGGCCGGCGGCGACGTGGTCAAGCTGGCGGAGGCCATCGGGTACGACGAGCGGATCGGCGCCAGGTTCCTGCGCGCCGGGATCGGCTTCGGCGGCGGCTGCCTGCCGAAGGACATCCGGGCCTTCATGGCCCGCGCGGGCGAGCTCGGCGCCGACCAGGCGCTGACGTTCCTGCGGGAGATCGACTCCATCAACATGCGGCGCCGCGGCCAGATGGTCGGCATGGCCCGTGAGGCGCTCGGCGACGGCACGTTCCTCGGCAAGCGGGTCGCCGTGCTCGGCGCCGCGTTCAAGCCGGACTCGGACGACGTGCGGGACTCCCCCGCGCTGAACGTCGCGGGGCAGATCCACCTCCAGGGCGGGCAGGTCACCGTGTACGACCCGAAGGGCATGGACAACGCCCGCCGCGTCTTCCCGACGCTCGCGTACGCCGACAGCGCCCTGGAGGCCGTGCGGGGCGCGGACGTGGTGTTGCACCTGACCGAGTGGCGCGAGTTCCGCGAGGTCGATCCGGAGGAGCTGGGCCGGGTCGTGAACGCGAGGATCATCCTGGACGGCCGGAACGCCCTGGACGCCGACCTGTGGCGCGCGGCGGGCTGGACGTTCCGCGCGATGGGCCGCCCGCGCGCGTAGGGCTCCGCCCTCGGGGCCTCCCCCTCGGAGGGGTACCGGCCGGGGCCCGGCGGACGGACCCCGCCCGCCGTGCGGGGGTTCGCGCGGCGGGCGGGCGTACCGGGGGTCAGCCGTCGAGGTCGGCCAGGGTGGCGGTGGACGGACCCCGGCGGGCCGAGACGTCGCGGGCGACGGCCTCCGCATCGCGCAGGACGCGCACCGCGTTGCGCCAGGTCAGCTTGGACAGGTCCGCCCGGGACCAGCCGCGGGCGAGGAGCTCCGCGATCAGGTTCGGGTAGCCGGACACGTCCTGAAGCCCCTCCGGGGTGAAGGCCGTGCCGTCGAAGTCGCCGCCGATGCCGACGTGGTCGATGCCGGCGGCCTCCCGCATGTGGTCGAGGTGGTCGGCGACCGTGGCGACCGTGGCGACGGGGCGCGGGTTCGCCTCCTCGAAGGCGGCGTGCAGGCGCATCGCCTCCGGGCTGGTGTCCAGGTGGTGGAGGCCGTGGGCCCGGAGGTTCTCGTCCGCGCGGGCCGTCCACTCCACCGCCGCGGGCAGGATGAACTTCGGGACGAACGTGGCCATGGCGACGCCGCCGTTGGCGGGGAGGCGCTCCAGCACGTCGGCGGGGACGTTGCGCGGGTGGTCGCAGACGGCGCGGGACGACGAGTGGGAGAAGACCACCGGCGCCTCGCTCGTGTCCAGCGCGTCCCGCATCGTCGTCGCGGCGACGTGCGAGAGGTCCACCAGCATGCCCAGGCGGTTCATCTCCCGGACCACCTCGCGGCCGAACGCCGACAGGCCGCCGGCCGCCGGCTCGTCGGTCGCCGAGTCCGCCCACGCGACGTTGTCGTTGTGGGTGAGGGTCAGGTAGCGCACGCCCAGCGCGTACAGGGCGCGGAGCGTGGCGAGGGAGTCGTTAATGGAGTGGCCGCCCTCGGCGCCCTTCAGGGACGCGATGCGGCCCGCGGCGCGGGCGGCCTCCATGTCGTCGGCCGTCAGTGCGGGGGCCAGCTCCGCGGGGTGGCGGGCCAGCAGCCGGTCGACGCAGTCGATCTGCTCCAGCGTCGCGCTGACCGCGTCGTCGCCGGCCATGTCGCTGCGCACGTACACCGACCAGAACTGGGCGCCCACCCCGCCCGCGCGCAGGCGCGGCAGGTCGGTGTGGAGGCGGCCGGTCTGGTCGGCGGCCACGTCGAGGCGGTCCAGGTCGTACCCGGCCTGCTCGCGCAGCGCCCACGGCAGGTCGTTGTGCCCGTCGGCGACGGGGAACTCGGCGAGCAGCCCGCGGGCCGCCTCCAGGTCGCGGCCGCCGGACGCCGGGCCGCCGCCGGTCACTGCGCGAACCCGAAGGAGGCGGAGCCCTCGACCTTCGCCCGCAGGCGCTTGCCCTTCTCCGTGGCCTGGTCGTTCAGCTCCCGCTGGAACTCCTTCATCCGGGCCAGCAGGTCCGGGTCGTGCGCGGCGAGCATCCGCACCGCGAGCAGCCCGGCGTTGCGGGCGCCGGCGACGGAGACGGTGGCGACGGGGACGCCGGCCGGCATCTGCACGATGGAGAGCAGCGAGTCCATGCCGTCGAGGTGCTTCAGCGGCACCGGCACGCCGATCACCGGCAGCGGGGTGACGGAGGCGAGCATGCCGGGCAGGTGCGCGGCGCCGCCGGCGCCGGCGACGATCGCCTTCAGGCCGCGGTCGGCGGCCTGCTCGCCGTACGCGATCATCTCGTGCGGCATGCGGTGCGCGGAGACGACGTCGACCTCGTAGGGGATCTCGAACTCGTCGAGGGCCTGAGCGGCGCCCTCCATGACGGGCCAGTCGGAGTCGGAGCCCATGACGATGCCCACCAGCGGCCGGGGTGCGTTACTCAAGGATCGTTCCTCGCAGGTAGCCGGCGGCGTGGCGGGCGCGTTCCAGCACGTCGTCCAGGTCGTCGCCGTGGGTGTTGACGTGGCCCACCTTGCGGCCGGGCTTCACGTCCTTGCCGTACATGTGGATCTTGAGCTGCGGGTCGCGGGCCATGCAGTGCAGGTAGCCCTGGTACATGTCCGGGAAGTCGCCGCCGAGGACGTTCGCCATGACCGTCCAGCGGGCGCGCGGGCGCGGGTCGCCGAGGGGCAGGTCGAGGACGGCGCGGAGGTGGTTGGCGAACTGGGAGGTGACCGCGCCGTCCTGGGTCCAGTGGCCGGAGTTGTGCGGGCGCATCGCCAGTTCGTTGACGAGGACGCGGCCGTCGCGGGTCTCGAACAGCTCCACCGCGAGGTGGCCGATGACACCGAGCTCCTCCGCGATGCGCAGGGCGAGGCGCTGGGCCTCCAGGGCGCGCTCCTCGGGCAGGTCCGGCGCCGGGGCGATCACCGTGTCGCACACGCCGTCGACCTGCCGGGACTCGACGACCGGGTAGGCGACGGCCTGGCCGTGCGGGGAGCGGACGACGTTCGCCGCGAGTTCCCGTACGAAGTCGACCTTCTCCTCGGCGAGGACCGGCACGCCGGCGAGGAACGGGTCGCGGGCGTCCTCCTCGGAGCGGACGACCCACACGCCCTTGCCGTCGTACCCGCCGCGCACCGTCTTCAGGACGATCGGGAAACCCCCGCCCTCGGCGGCGAACGCCGCCGCGTCGGCCGGGTCCGCCACGATGCGGTGGCGGGGGCAGGGCGCGCCGATCGCGTCGAGCTTCGCCCGCATCACGCCCTTGTCCTGGGCGTGGACGAGGGCGTCGGGGCCCGGGCGGACGGGGATGCCGTCCGCCTCCAGGGCCCGCAGGTGCTCGGTCGGCACGTGCTCGTGGTCGAAGGTGATCACGTCGCAGCCGCGTGCGAAGTCGCGCAGCGTGTCCAGGTCGCGGTAGTCGCCGATGACGACGTCGTTCACGACCTGCGCAGCGGAGTCCTGCGGGGTGTCACTGAGAAGCCTGAATCTGATGCCGAGGGGGATGCCCGCCTCGTGGGTCATGCGGGCGAGCTGTCCGCCGCCGACCATGCCGACTACCGGGAATGTCACGCTCCCAGGGTATCCGCCGCCCGTCGCGGCACGTGAGGCGGCCGGTGGGCGCCGGGCGCCTCCGGCCGGTCCCGGTCCGGTCGTCCGCGCGTTCGGGCCGGGCGGTGGTTAGCATGGCGGGATGGACGTACACGGCCGGTGGACGGGACTGAAGCGATCATCATGACGGAACGGAGCGCCCCGCGGGTGCGCCTGGAGCGGCTCGTCCGGGAGATAGCGAAGTTCGGTCTCGTCGGCGGGATCGGCGTGCTGGTCAACATGGCGGCCTTCAACCTGCTGCGCCAGACCACCGAGCTGCCCGTCGTCCGGGCCAGCCTGCTCGCCACGGTCATCGCCATCGCCTGCAACTACGTCGGCTTCCGCCACTTCGCCTACCGGGACCGGGACAAGACGCGGCGCACCCGCGAGGCGACGCTGTTCCTCGCGTTCAGCGCGGCCGGGATGGTGATCGAGAACGGCATCCTGTACGCGGCGACGTACGGCTTCGGCTGGGACAGCCCGCTGCAGAACAACTTCTTCAAGTTCTTCGGCATCGGCGTCGGCACGCTCTTCCGCTTCTGGTCCTACCGCACGTGGGTGTTCCGGGCGCTCCCGGACGCCCGGGGGGAGGCGGAGGCCAGCGGCGACGCGGCGGGAGGGGGGCCGGCCGGACCGGCGGCGATCCTGGAGCAGCGGCGGCCGGAGGAGGCCGCCGCGCCGGCGAGCCGCCGCTGACGTCCGGCGGCGGGCCGCCTACCGGATCGGGCGGGACGCCGGGGCGTCGTCGCGGCGGACGGCCTCGCGGCTGAGGAAGAGCGCGAACACGGCGGGCTTCAGCTGGACGAGCTCCAGCCGGCCGCCGTCCGCCTCCGCGAGGTCGCGCGCCACGGCCAGGCCGATGCCCGTGGAGTTGTGGCCGCTGATGGCCCGCTCGAAGATCCGCGCGCCGAGGTCCTCGGGCACGCCCGGCCCCTCGTCGGCGACCTCGACGACGGCCTGGTTGCCGGTGACGCGGGTGCGCAGGGCCACCGTGCCGCCGCCGTGCATCAGCGAGTTCTCGATCAGGGCGGCCAGCACCTGGGCGACCGCGCCCGGGGTGCCGACGGCCCGCATCCCGGTCTTCCCCGACCGCACGATCGCCCGGCCCGCGCTGCGGTAGGCCGGCCGCCACTCCTCGATCTGCTGCTTGACGACCTCGTCGAGGTCGAAGGCGACCGCGGAGCCGGTGCGGGGGTCGCGGGAGTTGGTGAGCAGCCGCTGGACGACGTCCGTGAGCCGCTCGACCTGCGCGAGCGCGACCGTCGCCTCCTCGCGGACCGTGTCCAGGTCGTCGGTGACGGCGATCTCCTCCAGCCGCATCGACAGCGCGGTCAGCGGGGTGCGCAGCTGGTGGGAGGCGTCCGCGGCGAGCCGCCGCTCGGCGGTGAGCATCCGCGCGATCCGCTCGGCCGAGGCGTCCAGCACGTCCGCGACCCGGTCCAGTTCGGGCACCCCGTAGCGCCGGTGGCGGGGCCGGGGGTCCCCGGAGCCCAGCCGCTCGGCGGTCTCGGCGAGGTCGGTGAGCGGGGAGGCGAGCCGGTTGCCCTGCCGTACGGCGAGGAGGGCGGCGGCCACGACGGCGAGCAGCGCGACCGCGCCGATGATCAGCAGCGTGCGGCCGACCTCCCGGGCGACGGACGAGCGGGGCTCCTCGACGACGACCCTCTCGCCGTGCTCCCCCGTGGCCGTGCCGCGGATGACGCTGCCCTCCGGGCGGCTGCCGACCTCGACCGGGGCGCTGCCGGGCATCTCGATCCGGGCGTACCGCTCGGCGCCTCCGTGGCCGGAGAGGATGCCCGGGTCGACGCGCTCGCCGTCGACCAGGCGGCTGTCGACGATGCTGGCGAGCCTCAGTGCCTCCGAGTCGACGCTCTCCTGGGCGCTGCTGGTGATCGTCCGGGTCTCGACGATGACGAGGGAGACCCCGAAGACGGAGATGACGACCAGCACCACGGCGAGCGTGGAGCTGATCAGGCGGCGGCGCACGGCGGGTCCGCCTCAGCTCTTCTCGAAGCGGAAGCCGACCCCGCGCACGGTGGTGATGTAGCGCGGGTTGGCCGCGTCGTCGCCGAGCTTCTTGCGGAGCCAGGAGATGTGCATGTCGAGGGTCTTCGTCGACGACCACCAGGTGGTGTCCCAGACCTCGCGCATCAACTGGTCGCGGGTGACGACCCGGCCGGCGTCGCGGACGAGGACGCGCAGCAGGTCGAACTCCTTCGCGGTGAGCTGGAGCTCCTCGTCGCCCATCCAGGCGCGGTGCGACTCGACGTCGATGCGCACCCCGTGCGTCGCGGGCTGCGGGACGGGCTCGGCGGCGCCGCGCCGCAGCAGGGCCCGGACGCGGGCGAGCAGCTCGGCGAGCCGGAAGGGCTTGGTGACGTAGTCGTCGGCCCCGGCGTCGAGCCCGACCACGGTGTCGACCTCGTCGGCACGCGCGGTCAGGACGAGGATCGGCACCGTGTGCCCCTCGGAGCGCAGCCGGCGGGCGACCTCCAGGCCGTCCATGCCGGGCAGGCCCAGGTCGAGGACGACGAGGTCGACGCCGCCCCGCAGCCCCGTGTCGAGCGCGCCGGGCCCGTCCTGCCGCACCTCGACCTCGTACCCCTCGCGCCGCAGGGCGCGGGCCAGCGGGTCCGAGATGGAGGCGTCGTCCTCGGCGAGCAGCACACGGGTCATGCAGTGATGGTAGTCCGCACGGAGAGGGGGCCGTGAGGAGATCGCGTCAAGACCGCCGGCTCAGGAGTAACGGGGGGAATTTCGGGAATGACCTTGGATTGTGCGCGCAGGGCCTTGATAAGCCCTGTGATTCACCTCTCAAACCCTTCCATATACCCCGATGCCGTGGCGTAGGGTGTCGAGACGCCCGAAGTGGCGATCGGGACCTTTGGTGGCATTTCTCCCCCATACACCAAAGGTCTCTTTTCTGCCCGACGAAAAGTAATGGCCCCAGGCCCGGCTTCGCGGCGCGGCGTCCGGCGTGCGCGGCGAGGCGTGGACCCCGGCGCGGCGCCCGCCGTGCCGGTACCGGCCGCACCGGAGCGGGCGCGGGCCGCCCACGGAGGCGGTGCGCGTCCCGAAGCGAACAAGGATCGACATGGCGCCCAGCCTGACGAAGGATCCGGCGAACGAGCCCGCCGCCGGAAAGACCTTCTTCGGCCACCCCCGCGGTATGGCCACGCTCTTCATGACGGAATTGTGGGAGCGCTTCTCCTGGTACGGAATGCGCGCCATTCTCGTGCTGTACCTGGTGCACGGCGTCCTCGACGGACCGCTGCAGGACCGCGAGGCACTCGCCGCCTCGATCTACGGCGTCTACAACGCGGTCGTCTACATGGCGGCCATGCCCGGCGGCTGGATCGCCGACCGCCTGTGGGGCGCCCGCAAGGCCGTCCTCGTCGGCGGCGTGATCATCGCCCTGGGCCACTACACCCTGGCCGTCCCCGGCGACGTGGCCTTCTTCCTGGGCCTCGGGCTGATCGCGGTCGGCACCGGCCTGCTCAAGCCGAACATCTCCGCGATGGTCGGCGGGCTCTACGAGGGCCAGCCGGGAGCCCGCCGCGACGCCGGCTTCACCCTCTTCTACATGGCGATCAACATCGGCGGGATGATCGCCCCGCTGGTCGTCGGCTACCTCGGCGAGAACGTCGACTGGCACCTGGGCTTCGCCGTCGCCGGTGTCGGCATGACGCTGGCCGTCATCCAGTACGTGCTGGGCGGCAAGTACCTCGGTGACGTCGGCAGCGAGCCCGCCACCCCGGCCACGCCGGAGGAGAGGTGCTCGGTGCTGCGCAAGGCCGGCCTGTGGACGGCCGTCGCCGTCGCCGCCCTCCTCGCCGACATCCTGCTGGGCACGTTCGACATCGAGCACATCGTCAACGTCCTGGCGATCGCGGGCATCGTCGTGCCGATCCTCTACTTCCTGGCGATCTTCCGGAACCCGGCGCTGCGGAGCGAGGACCGCCCGAAGATCAAGGC
Source organism: Streptomyces sudanensis (assembly GCF_023614315.1). Classification (NCBI taxonomy): domain Bacteria; kingdom Bacillati; phylum Actinomycetota; class Actinomycetes; order Kitasatosporales; family Streptomycetaceae; genus Streptomyces; species Streptomyces sudanensis. The sequence goes on from NZ_CP095474.1 coordinate 2,355,432, forward strand.
GTTCGTGTGGTTCTTCGCCACGGCCGTGCTGTTCTGGGTCATCTACGACCAGTCCGGGTCGCTGCTGACGTTCTTCGCCGACAACAAGACCGACCGCGTCATCGGCGGCTGGGAGTTCCCGGCGTCCTGGTACCAGTCGGTCAACCCGGCCCTCATCATCGTGCTGGCCCCGCTCTTCGCCGCGCTGTGGGTGCGGCTCGCCCAGCGGAACCGCGAGCCCGGCACCCCGATGAAGTTCGCGCTGGCGATGCTGCTCATCGGCGGCTCCTTCGCCATCATGGGCCTGGCGGGCGCCGCCGCGGCCTCCAGCGACACCGGCAAGGTCACGGTCTTCTGGCTGCTGAGCGTCTACCTGGTGCAGACCATCGGCGAGATGTGCCTGTCCCCGGTGGGTCTGTCCCTGTCGACGAAGCTGGCGCCGAAGGTGTTCGTCGGCCAGATCATGGGCCTGTGGTTCCTGGCCACCGCGACGGGCAACGCCCTGAACGGCTGGGTGACCCAGCTCAACGCCGTGCTGGGCGACGCCGCGTACTACACGATGTGGGCGGTCATCGCCGCCGCCGCGGGCGTCACGTTCATGATCGCCTCGAAGCGGATCGGCAAGCTGATGGGCGACGTGAAGTAGGCCGCTCGCGGCGCGGCGCCGCGACGACGGCGGACGGGCCGGTACGAAGCAGTTCGTACCGGCCCGTCCGCCGTTCCTCTCGCCTCGGTCGCGCGGCCCCGTTCCTCAGGGACGCGGCCCCGTGCGCGCTGCGCGCCGGAGGCCGCCCGGTGGGGCGCTACGCCGGCGCGGCCAGCTCCGCCCAGACCGTCTTCCCGGGGGCTCCCTGCGTCTTCACGACACCCCAGTCCAGGCAGAGGCGCTGCACGATGAACATGCCGTGCCCGCCGGGCCGGCCGGCGCGGNGGGGGGTGCGCGGCGCGGGCTCCCCGGCGCTGCGGTCCTCGACCTCCAGGCGCAGCACCTTCGACTGGAGGGAGACCCGCAGCTCCTCGGGGCCCTCGGCGTGGAGGCAGGCGTTGGTGACGAGCTCGGAGACGACCAGCAGGACGTCCTCGGCGGCGGCGCGGCGGTCGGCCGTGGCGGCGGGGAGCCAGCCCCAGTCGTACAGCGCCTGACGGGTGAAGTCGCGGGCGAGCGGAACGATGCCGCTCGCGCCGTCCAGCGAGAGACGGCGCGTCTCATGGCGCGCCCCCCGCCCTCCGGGCGCGTCGTCAGGGGCCGCGCGCTGTACGGAGGGGGCGCCGGGACGGTCCGGCTCGGAGCCGAGGCCGCTCGGCGGTTGCTGCTGGGCGGCACCCATCAGCGCGTCACCTCACCGATTCACCAGGTCGTCATGTGTCGACGTCGACATCGTTTGCTAAGGAGTGGCATCCCCCCGGCAGCCCACCACGGGGACTTCTGGCTTCTTCTGCCCGTCCCTTCCCGGACGACACCCACCAGATCGGCCGAGGCCGATCCGTGGCGCCGGTACGCCGCTCTACTGGGCCAGGGCCGCTTCCAGGGAGTCGTGGACCTCGAAGACCACGGACGCGCCGGTGATCTCGAAGACCCGGGCCACGGCGGGCCGCATCGCGACCAGATGGACCGAGCCTCCGGCGGCCTCGGCCTTCAACCGCGCGCCGAGGAGCACGTTCAGCCCCGTCGAGTCGCAGAACTCCAACTCCGAGCAGTCGACCACCAGGCGTGCGCAGCCCTGGGTGATCGCCGTCTCCAAAGGCTCACGCAGCAGCTCCGCAGTGTGGTGATCGAGCTCACCCACCGGCGTCAGGATCTCACTGGAACCTTCCGTCCGGACCCCTACACGAAGCCGGCCCTGATTCGCGCTGCCGACCGTCTCGCGGCCCATTCCGCCCCTCTTCGCCGATGCCGTTGGGTCGGGAGAACCCTACGACGAATTCGCCTCCGCGGGTAGTCGGAGGCCGCCGCAAAGGGTATATGAGGGATAAATGACATTCACCCCCGCCACTTGCACCGGCACAGGCGGAGCGGGTAGGGCTAGTAGGGCAGTCCACGACACGGCCGGCTTCGGAGGCGCCGCACACCGCACACACGCACGGCATCGGCGGCCACATGCCGAGAACGATGGAGGACACCCATGTCAGCCCGGCTCGACGAGACGCGTACCCAGAACGCGGCGTCGGCAACATCCCCCCGCGGAATTCTCCCGTCCGGCCTTCCGGACCTCCCCTCGATCCCTCCGTACGACGAGGTCGGGCCCCTGGACGCGCGAGCGCTCTCCAAGACGCTCTTCGCCCGGCTCGAGACCCTGGAGGAGGGCACCCCCGAGCACGCGTACGTCCGCGGCACCCTGATCGAGCTGAACCTCGCGCTGGTGAAGTTCGCGGCCTCCCGCTTCCGGACGCGCAGCGAACCGATGGAGGACATCGTCCAGGTCGGCACCATCGGCCTGATCAAGGCGATCGACCGCTTCGAGCTGAGCCGCGAGGTCGAGTTCCCGACCTTCGCGATGCCGACGATCATCGGTGAGATCAAGCGGTTCTTCCGCGACACCTCCTGGTCGGTGCGCGTTCCGCGCCGCCTCCAGGAGCTGCGGCTCGACCTGGCGAGGGCCGGCGACGAACTGGCCCAGGAGCTGGACCGCTCCCCCACCGTCGGGGAACTCGCCGAGAGGCTCGGCATCGACGAGGACGAGGTCGTCGAGGGCATGGCGGCGAGCAACGCCTACACCGCCAGCTCCCTGGACGCCCAGGCCGAGGAGGACGACTCCGAGGGCGCCCTGGTGGACCGGATCGGCTACGAGGACCACGGGCTCGAGGGCGTGGAGTACATCGAGTCCCTGAAGCCGCTGATCGCGTCGCTGTCGCCGAGGGACCGCGAGATCCTCTCGCTGCGGTTCGTCGGCGGGCTCACCCAGGCGCAGATCGGCGAGCGGCTGGACATCTCGCAGATGCACGTGTCCCGGCTGCTCTCGCGCACGCTGGCGAAGCTCCGCAAGGGCCTGACCCTGGAGGAGTGACCCGCCCCCGCCCGGGGGCCCCTTGGGTTCGAGGGGCCCTCGGGCGTGTCCGCGTGCGGGGGGCCGGGCACGTGCGGGAGGCCGGTCCGCCCCCGGGTCCGCGCGAGGCGCTCCCGCGTGCCGGGGGGAGCCGGGCCGGGACGGCGTCCGGA
>NZ_CP095474.1:2358651-2367066 GCF_023614315.1 Streptomyces sudanensis
TCGGAGATGTGACTAAGAGGGCCCTCCCGGTGGGGCGGGTGGTCAGGGGCCTTCCGCGAGGGTGTGGGCGACCAGGGCGTTCGCGTGGCCGTGGCCGAGGCCGTGCTCGGTCTTGAGCCAGGCGACGAGCTCCATGTGCCGGGTGAGCGGGGAGGCGCGGATGAGGTCACTCCACTCCGCGACGGGGCGCCCGTACTTCTTCTCGATCGACGGGAAGTAGCTCGCGGGGCCCTTCGCCCGTGCCTGCTGTGCCATCTCCGGTCCTTCCGCCGACGAGTGCGTGCTGCCGGATGGGTCGACCGGGCGCCGCCCCCGAACTCGTCGGGGACGGCGCGTGACGCGCGTCACGTCCGTACCGGCCGTCCGGTCGACCGGGCGCCGCTCAGCCGGCGACGGGGACGCCCGCGCGCCACACCCGGGTGACCAGCGGGACGCCCGGGCGGTAGGCCAGGTGGACGTGGGACGGGGCGTCCAGGACCGCCAGGTCGGCGCGGGCGCCGGGGACCAGGCGGCCGACGTCGGTGCGGCGGAGGGCCGCCGCGCCGCCCGCCGTCGCGGACCACACCGCCTCGTCGGGGGTCATGCCCATGTCCCGTACCGCCAGGGCGACGCAGAACGGCATCGACGAGGTGAACGACGAGCCGGGGTTGCAGTCCGTGGACAGCGCCACCGTCACGCCCGCGTCCAGCAGGCGGCGCGCGTCGGGCCACTGCGCGCGGGTGGAGAACTCGGCGCCGGGCAGCAGCGTCGCGACGGTCGAGCCGTTGGCGAGGGCGTCCACGTCCTCGTCCGTCAGGTGGGTGCAGTGGTCGGCGCTCGCCGCGTCCAGCTCCACCGCCAGTCGCACGCCGGGGCCGTACGACAGCTGGTTGGCGTGGATGCGCGCGTGCAGGCCGCGGGCCTTGCCCGCGGTGAGGATGGCGCGGGCCTGGTCGCCGTCGAAGGCGCCCTTCTCGCAGAACACGTCGATCCAGCGGGCGTGCGGCGCGCACGCGTCGAGCATCTCCCCCGTGACCAGGGCCACGTACCCGGCCGGGTCGTCGGCGTGGTCCCGGGGGACGACGTGCGCGCCGAGGTAGGTGACCTCGTCGGTGTGGCGGGCGGCGATGCGCAGCGCCCGCGCCTCGTCCTCGACCGTCAGGCCGTAGCCGGACTTCGTCTCGAAGGTCGTCGTGCCCTGGCGGAGCGCCTCGCGCAGGTAGCGGGTGAGGTTCGCCTCCAGTTCGGCGTCGGTCGCGGCGCGGGTCGCGGCGACCGTGGTGCGGATGCCGCCCGCCTCGTAGGGGCGGCCGGACATGCGGGCGTTGAACTCGGCGGTGCGGTCGCCGGCGAAGACGAGGTGCGAGTGGGAGTCGACGAAGCCGGGGATCACGGCCCGTCCGCCGACGTCGACGCGGTTGTCAGTGGCGGGTGCTTTGCTGGCTTCACCGATCCAGACGACGCGGTCGCCCTCCACGGCGACCGCCGCGTTCTCGATCAGTCCGAGGGGGGATCCGTCACCGAGGGAGGGGTCGTTGGTGACCAGGCCGGCGATGTTGGTGATGAGCGTGGCCGCGGTGTCCGCCGGCGCGACGGCGCTGTTCGTCGTGTCGGGGCCCGCGGTCGCGGGGGCGCTGTTCGTGGGCTCGTTGCCGCTGTTCATGGTGCGGGGGCTCTCCTTCGGCCGGATCAGTCGTGCAGGGCGGCGATCGCGTCCCGCAGCGCCCGCGGCACATCGGGTACGAGGGCGTGGACCCCGTCCCGTACGACGTGGCGGCCGCCCACGACCGTGTGGCGCACGTCCGCGGCCGACGCTGCGAATACCGCCGTCTCGGCTGCCAGACGCGGTGGCGGTCCGGCCGTCCTGACGGTGTCCAGCGCGATCGTGGTGAAGTCGGCGAGCGCGCCCGCCTCCAGGCGGCCCGCGTCGGGCCGGCCCAGCGCGGCGTGCCCGTCGGCGGTGGCCGCGCGCAGCAGCGCGGCGGCGGTCCAGTTGCCGCGGGTCCGGGTGCGCAGCCGCTCGTCCAGCTCCATCGCGCGCGCCTCCTCCAGGAGGTCGATCACGGCGTGGCTGTCGGACCCCAGGGACAGGGGGCTGCCCGCCCGCTGGAGGGCGGCGGCCGGGCCGATGCCGTCGGCGAGGTCGCGTTCGGTGGTGGGGCACATGCAGGTGCCGGTGACGGACCCGCCGAGGAGGGCGATGTCCTCGTCGGTGAGGTGGGTGGCGTGGACGGCGGTCGTCCGCTCGCCGAGCACGCCCCGGTCGGCCAGCAGCCGGGTGGGGGTGCAGCCGTGCGCGGCGAGGCACGCCTCGTTCTCGGCGGGCTGCTCGGAGAGGTGGACGTGCAGGGGAGCTCCCCTGTCGTGCGCCCAGGCGGCGACGGTGGCCAGCTGGTCGGCGGGGACGGCGCGCACGGAGTGGACGGCCGCTCCGATGCGGACCGTGCCGTCACCTGCGTCCTTCAGGGCGGAGACCCGCTCGGCCCACGCGTCGGCGGTGCCGTCGGAGAAGCGCTTCTGGTGCTCGCCGGGGGGTTCCCCGAAGCCGGACGACAGGTAGGCGGTGTCGAGGAGGGTGATGCGGATGCCCGCGTCGGCGGCGGCGGCGACCAGCGCCTCGCCCATGGCGTTGGGTTCGGCGTAGGGCGTGCCGCCGGGCGCGTGGTGCAGGTAGTGGAACTCGCCGACGGCGGTGATCCCGGCGAGGGCCATCTCCGCGTACACGGCCGTCGCCAGCGCGCGGTACGTGTCGGGGGTGAGCCGGGACGCCGCCCGGTACATCGTCTCCCGCCACGTCCAGAAGGTGCCCCGCTCGGCCTGGACGTGGCCGCGCAGGGCCCGGTGGAAGGCGTGGCTGTGGGCGTTGGCCAGGCCCGGGAGCGTCAGGCCCCGCAGGGGCGTGGCGCCCGGCGGCGGGGCGGGCACGCCCGGGCGGACGGCGGTGACGCGGCCGTCCGCCGTGTCCAGGGCGACGCCGGAGGCGACCGCTTCGCCCAGCCAGGCGTGTTCCAGCCAGTACGTCGTGGTCATCGGCATGCCAGGCCCTCCAGTACGTCGGCGAGGGCGCGCACGCCGGCCGCGCAGTCGTCCTCGGCGGCGAACTCGGCCGGGGAGTGCGAGACGCCCGTGGGGTTGCGGACGAACAGCATCGCGGTCGGGACGGAGGCGGACAGGATGCCCGCGTCGTGTCCGGCGCCCGTGCCCAGGACGGGCACGGGGCGGTCGCCGCCCCGGTCGAGGATCCTGCCGAGTTCGTCGCGCAGGGCGTGGGCGAACTCGACGACCGGGGTGAACGACTCGCGTACGACGGTGAGGTCGACGCCCTGCCGGTCGGCGGCCTCCCGGGCGGCGGCCTCCACGGCCGCCGTGACGGTGTCGAGCGCCGCCTGGTCGACGGCGCGCGAGTCGAGCCAGCCGCGGACCAGGGAGGGGATGGCGTTGACGCCGTTGGGTTCGACGGCGACCTTGCCGAACGTGGCGACGGCGCCGGCCAGTTCCGCCGCGCGGCGGGCCGCCAGGACCGTCTCGGCGTACGGCAGCATCGGGTCGCGGCGGTCCACCAGGCGGGTGGTGCCGGCGTGGTTCGCCTCGCCCCGGAAGTCGTACCGCCAGCGGCCGTGCGGCCAGATCGCGGAGGCGATGCCGACGGGGTCGCCGGACAGGTCCAGGGCGCGGCCCTGCTCGACGTGGAGCTCGACGAACGCGCCGATGCGGGCGAGGCGCTCCGGGTCCGGGCCGATGGCGGCCGGGTCGTACCCGGCGGCCTCCATGGCGTCCGGCAGGCTCGTGCCGTCGCCGTCGCGCAGCGCGTACGCGGCGTCCTTCGTCAGCCGGCCGGCGGTGAGGCGGGAGCCGACGCAGGCGAGGCCGAAGCGGGCGCCCTCCTCGTCGCCGAAGTTCACGACGGCGAGGGGACGGGTGGGGGTGGCGTCCCGGCGGAGCAGTTCGTCGACGGCGGCGAAGGACGAGACGACGCCGAGGGGGCCGTCGAACGCGCCGCCGTCGGGCACGGAGTCCAGGTGGGAGCCGGTGACGACGGCGTCCGTGCCGTCCGGGTCGCCCAGCCAGGCCCACTGGTTGCCGTTGCGGTCGGTCTCGTAGGCCAGGCCCCGGGCCTCGGCCTGCTCGCGGAACCAGGCGCGGCAGTCGGCGTCGGCGCCGGTCCAGGCGTAGCGGCGGTAGCCGCCGGAGCCGGCGTCGCGGCCGATCCCGCGCAGGCCGTCCCACATCTCGTGGAAGGACGCGCCGGCGNGGNNNNGCGGCGGCGCCCCGCGGGCGGTCGTGCCCGCCCGCGGGGCGCCGGTCCGCGGCGGGGCGGACGTCCGTCACGCCTCCTCCCGCATGGGCACGCGGACGCCGCGTTCGGCGGCGACCTCGTCGGCGCGCTCGTAGCCCGCGTCCACGTGGCGGATGACGCCCATGCCGGGGTCGTTGGTGAGGACGCGGCGGATCTTCTCGCCGGCCAGCTTCGTGCCGTCCGCGACGGTGACCTGGCCGGCGTGGATGGAGCGGCCCATGCCGACGCCGCCGCCGTGGTGGAGGGAGACCCAGGACGCGCCGGAGGCGACGTTGACCATGGCGTTCAGCAGGGGCCAGTCCGCGATGGCGTCCGAGCCGTCGAGCATCGCCTCGGTCTCCCGGTACGGGGAGGCGACGGAGCCGCAGTCGAGGTGGTCGCGGCCGATGGCGAGGGGGGCTGCCAGTTCGCCGGAGGCCACCATGTCGTTGAAGCGCTCGCCGGCGCGGTCGCGCTCGCCGTAGCCGAGCCAGCAGATGCGGGCGGGCAGGCCCTGGAAGTGGACGCGCTCGCCGGCCATCTTGATCCAGCGGGCCAGCGACTCGTTCTCCGGGAACAGGTCCAGGATCGCCTTGTCGGTCCTGGCGATGTCGGACGCCTCGCCCGACAGGGCCGCCCAGCGGAAGGGGCCCTTGCCCTCGCAGAACAGCGGGCGGATGTACGCGGGGACGAAGCCGGGGAAGGCGAACGCCCGGTCGTAGCCCGCGAGCTGCGCCTCGCCGCGGATGGAGTTGCCGTAGTCGAAGACCTCCGCGCCGGAGTCCATGAAACCGACCATCGCCTCGACGTGCCGGGCCATCGACTCGCGCGCGCGGGTGGTGAACCCGGCCGGGTCCTTGGCCGCCGCGTCCGCCATGTCCTCGAAGGCGGTACCGACCGGCAGGTACGACAGCGGGTCGTGGGCCGAGGTCTGGTCGGTGACGATGTCGATGGGGGCGCCCATCGCGAGGAGCTGCGGCACCAGCTCGGCGGCGTTGCCGAGGACGCCGATGGACAGGGGGCGGCGGGCGTCGCGGGCCTCGACGGCGAGCCGGAGGGCGTGGTCGAGGGAGTCGGCCCGCGTGTCCAGGTAGCGGTGCTCGATGCGGCGGTCGATGGCGCGCGGGTCGCAGTCGACGCAGATGACGACGCCGTCGTTCATGGTGACGGCGAGCGGCTGGGCGCCGCCCATGCCGCCGAGGCCGGCGGTGAGGGTGATCGTCCCGGCCAGGGTGCCGCCGAACTTCTTGGCGGCGACGGCGGCGAACGTCTCGTACGTGCCCTGCAGGATGCCCTGGGTGCCGATGTAGATCCAGGAGCCCGCGGTCATCTGCCCGTACATGGTGAGGCCCAGGGCCTCCAGGCGGCGGAACTCCTCCCAGTTGGCCCAGTCGCCGACCAGGTTGGAGTTGGCGATCAGGACGCGCGGGGCCCACTCGTGGGTCTGCATGACGCCGACCGGGCGGCCGGACTGGACGAGCATCGTCTCGTCCTGCTTCAGGGTGCGCAGGGTGCGGACCATGGCGTCGAAGGAGCGCCAGTCGCGGGCGGCCTTCCCCGTGCCGCCGTAGACGACGAGCTTGTCGGGGTGCTCGGCGACCTCGGGGTCGAGGTTGTTCTGCAGCATCCGCAGCGCGGCCTCCTGCTGCCATCCCAGGGCGCTCAGTTCCGTACCGCGCGGGGCCCGTACGGGGCGGGGTCCTGACATGGGGGTGCCTCCTCGGATGCTCGGCCTCGCGGCCACTGGGACGACGATCACTGCTGTGAGTGAGATATTCACATCCTGCTGGACTGAATAGTTGTAGTCAACAGCTGCGTGGCCACGCGGCGGGTGTTTGGCTGGGGACATGGCTTCCGACCGTCGTGACCGGGCCGTCCGGGCGGCCGTGGAACAGGGGCTGCTCTCGCCTTCCGAACCCGTCGTCGCCCTCCTGGACACCGCCGGCGTCCGCGCCTCCGCCGCCGCGCTGCGCGCCGCGTTCGCCGCCGTCACCGGCGCGCCCGTACTGCACGCCTTCGCCGTCAAGGCGTGCCCGCTCGTCCCCGTCCTGCGCCTGCTGCACGCGGAGGGGCTGGGCGCCGAGGCCGCGAGCCCCGGCGAGCTGGCCCTGGCACGCGCGGCCGGCGTCCCGCCGCACCTGACCGTCCTCGACTCGCCCGCCAAGACCGCCGCCGAGCTGCGGGAGGCACTGGCCCTGGGCGTCGCCGTCAACGTCGACAACCCGCAGGAGCTGGCCCGCCTCGACGCCCTCGTACCGGCCGCGCCCACCCGCTCCGCCAACGGGCCGCCGCCTCTCGGCCTGCGGGTGAACGCCCAGGTCGGCGGGGGTGCGATCGGTGCCCTGTCGACCGCCACCGCCACCTCGAAGTTCGGCGTCGGCCTGCGCGACGCCGGGGTGCGCGAGTGGATCGTGCGGGCCTTCCTGGACCGCCCGTGGCTGACGCGCCTGCACACCCACTCCGGCTCCCAGGGCGTCCCGCTCGAACGCATGGCGGCCGGGGTCCGCGCCGTGTACGACCTCGCCGAGGAGATCAACGCGGCGGCCGGACGCCGGCAGGTCGACACGATCGACATCGGCGGCGGGCTGCCGGTGAACTTCGCGTCGGACGAGGAGACCCCGACGCACGGGGCCTACGCGCGGCTGCTCGCCGCCGAGGCGCCCGGGCTGTTCGACGGGCGGTACGGGCTGGTCACCGAGTTCGGCCGGTCGCTGCTGGCCCGACACGGCACGGTCCTGGCCCGCGTCGAGTACACCAAGACGGCCGGCTCCCGGCCCATCGCCGTCACCCACGCCGGCGTCCAGGTCGCCGCGCGCACCGTGTACGCCCCCGCGTCCTGGCCGCTGCGGATCCGCGCGTACGACGCGCGGGGCCGGCCCAGGGGCGGGCCGGTCGTCGACCAGGACGTGGCCGGGCCGGCGTGCTTCGCCGGCGACCTGCTGGCCGCGGCGCGGGCGCTGCCCCGGCTCGCGCCGGGCGACGTGGTGGCGGCGCTGGACACCGGCGCCTACTACTTCGCGCACCACTACGCGTACAACTCCCTGCCCCGTCCCGGGGTGTACGGCTACGCGGTCCGACCGGACGGGACGGTGCGGTTCGCCACCGTACGGCCCCCGCAGCCGCTCGCGGAGATCGTCGCGGAGGCCGGCGGGGACTTCGGGGACGCCCTGGTGCGGGAGTAGCGGCGGACCTTACCGCGCCGGAGGCATGTTCCTGTGGAAAATGCCGGAACTCCCCCTCACGGGTGAGACGTTGCGTAACCTCTCCGCTACCGAGGTCGCCGCGATCGCGCCAGGGGAGAGGAGCCCGCGTGCCCGGAATCGACGAGTGCCTGCTGGAGGCGATGGCGCTGCCCGGCGCGCGCGGCGCGGCCCTCGTCGACTGGACCAGCGGACTCGCCCTGGGCACGATCGGCGACTCCCCGGTCGGCGACCACGCGACCGGCGCCGCCGAGGCCGCCGAACTGGCCCGCGCCGCCGCCGAGTACGACTCCTTCGCCACCGGCGGGCCCGGTGACGCCGGGGAGCCGCCCGTCGAGGACCTCCTCGTCACCACCCGCACCGCCCACCACGTGCTGCGCTTCGTCACCACGAACTTCGACAGCAGCCTCTTCCTGCACGTGTGGCTCGACCGCGCCGTCGGCAACCCGGCCCTCGCCCGGTTACGCCTGCGGGACCTCGCCGAACGGCTGGTGCTGTGACGGCCGGCGGCGTCTCCCCCCTGCTGCGGCGCCTCGCCGCCGACCGGGCGACCGGCGCGCTCGTACGCGACCTCGGCACCCTCTACCTCGTCGACGGCCAGGTCGTGCACGCCGAGAGCCCCGTCGCGCCCGGCCCCGACGTCCTGCTGGCCGGGGGCGGCGGCGGTCCGGCCGCCCGGGCGCACGGCGGCCGCGCCGCGCGCATAGGCGAGGGGGAGCGCGAGCTGTGCCGGCTGGGCGCCCTGTTCGACGCGGCGTTCTTCGCGCTCGCGCCCGGCAGCGGCCCGGCCCGCTTCCGCTACGGCGACGGCCCCCGCCGCGCGGGCGCGGGCCGCCCCGTGCCGGCCGCCGCCGTGGAGCGCGAGACGCTGCGGCGCCGCGCGCTGCTCGACAGCGTCTGGCCGTACCCCTGTCTCTTATACACATCTGAGCCTCCCGACGAACCCTTACCTTTCAATTT
>NZ_CP095474.1:2367072-2368388 GCF_023614315.1 Streptomyces sudanensis
GCCCGCGGCCGCGCCCTGCTGGCCCGCGCCGACGGCAGGCGCACCCCCGCGCAGCTCGCCTGGGTCCTGGGCCGCCCGGCCTTCCACACCGTGCTGGAGATCCGCCGCCTGGCCGCCGCCGGGCTCGTCGAGACCCCCGCCTCCGCACCGCCGGGCGGCGCCCCTCCCGCGGCCGATCCCCCCGACATCGCCCTGCTCCGCCGGGTCCGCGACGCCCTGGAGGCACGGGTTTAAGGGGCAGGGTCGNNCGNCNNNCACGAGGCCCCCGCCGTGCGGCGCGCCCTGCGGCGGCGCGCCGAGAGGAGGCGGCTGATGGCGGCCGAACCGCACGTGCTCGGGGAGCTGCGCCGGCTGCGCTCCCGCGTCCCCCGGCTGACCGGGGCGCTCGCCGCCGGCCTCGACGGGCTGGTCCTCGCCCAGGACACCGGGGACGTCGAGGCGGAGGGCGCCGCCGCGCTGACGGCGGCCGCGCTCGGCGCCGCCGCGCGGCTCGCCGAGGCGACGGGACGCGGCGGGTTCCACGAGCTGCTGGTGCGCGGCGGGCACGGCTACGTGGCGGCGTACGCGGCGGGCGGCTCGGCGGTGCTGACCCTCCTCGCGGAGCCCCACGTCAACGTCGGCCGGCTCCACCTGGAGGGCCGCCGCTCCGGCGCCCGCATCGCGGAACTCGTGGACGGCGCCCTGGAACACCCCGGTACCGCCTGACGGGTCCCCGTACCCGCCCCCGACGAACCCCCTGCGGCCCGGCACGACGGGCCCGGGGGGCGATCCCCGACACACCCCAGGAAAGGAAGTGCGCGTCCATGGCCAATGTGGAGACGGCCCTCAAGGAAGCGACCACGACGATCGACGGCGCCCTGGGCGCGGCGCTCGTCGACTACACGAGCGGCATGGCCCTCGGCACGGTCGGCGGCGGCAAGGACCTGGACCTCGCGGTCGCCGCCGCCGGCAACACCGACGTGGTGCGGGCGAAGGTGCGCACCATGGAGATGCTCGGCCTGCAGGACGACATCGAGGACATGCTGATCACGCTGGGCACCCAGTACCACCTGATCCGGCTCCTCAAGGGGCGCGGCACCAGCGGCCTCTTCCTCTACCTCGCGCTCGACAAGAACCGGGCGAACCTGGGCATGGCCCGCCACCAGCTCCGGAAGATCGAGAGCGAACTGGAGGTCTGACGGCGGGGAGGCGCCTTCGGGGCGCCGGCGGCGCCCCGCCCGGAGGGGTGCGGCGCCGCCCGCGGTGGCGTCCACCGCCCGGCACGCGGTGACGCGCCGGCGGTCCGGCCGCCACGGGAGCCGCCCCNGGCCGTACCC
>NZ_CP095474.1:2368400-2380390 GCF_023614315.1 Streptomyces sudanensis
AAAATGTNANCCNGGGGCCGGTCGTGCCCCCCNGCCCCGCGCCCCTCCGGCCCTGCCCGCGGTACGGAGGCGCGCCCGGCAGGGGGGCACGACCGGCCCCGGGACACGGTCCGGGCGGCGCCACTCGACGCACAGCCCCCGGGACACGGTCCGGGCGGTACTACTCGACGAACAGCCCCCGTGCGGCGGCCCGCGCGTCGAACTCCTCCAGACGCGCCTGCGCGTCCGGCAGCACGTCGCACATCGCCTCCAGCAGCACCCGCCCGAGGAGCATCGGCCCGCACGCCGTGTCGAAGGCGAGGGCGGTGCCGACGGCGGCCGGGAGCAGCAGGTCGCTGTGGCGGGCGACCGGTGCGAACGCCGAGTCGGCGACGGTCACCACGGTCAGCCCGGCGGCCTTGGCGTACTCCAGGGCGTCGAGGACCTCGCGGGGGTGGCGGGGCAGCGCGAAGCAGAGCAGGGCGGTGGCCCCGGCCCGTACGGCGGCGTCGACGCGGTCGGTGAGCATCGAACCGCCCTCGTCGAGCACCCGGACGTCCGGGTGGACCTTGGCGGCGAAGTACGCGAAGCCGCGCGCCTGGGCGGCGGCGGCGCGCAGCCCGAGGACGGGCAGGGGGCGGGAGGCGGCGAGCAGCCGGCCGGCCCGCTCGGCCGGCGCGGGGTCGGCGAGCAGCTCCGCGAGGTGGCGCAGGTTCTCGATCTCGGCGTGGACGGCCTGCTGGTACTCGTTGGCCGCGGTGTCCCCGGCGGGATCGCCGCCGGTGCCGGTGCGGGCCGGTTCGGCGGGGGCGACCTCCCGCAGGTGCCGGCGCAGCGCGGGGTAGCCGTCGAAGCCGAGGGCGACGGCGAAGCGGGTGACGGACGGCTGGCTGACCCCGGCCAGCTCGGCCAGCTCCACACTGGACAGGAAGGGCACGTCGGCGGCGCGCCGCACCATCCAGTGGGCGATCCGCCGCTGCGTCGGCGTCAGCCGGTGACCGTCGAACAGCGCCTGGAGCCGTGCGCCGGGGGTGTCGCTCATGCCGGTGCCCCTGCCCTCCGCCTCGAATCCATTCAGTCACCCCTGTGACTGAATAGACCATATGCAAGGGCGGGTGCGGAACGAAACCCGCAGGTCCTCGCGGGCGCCCGGCGCCGGTGGCGCGGGCGGCCCCGGCCCCGCCGCGGCGTTCGGCTCGGCGGCGATGAGCTCGGCGGCGGTACCGGCGACGGTGGCGGCGGGCGGCAGGCGGGTCCCCGGAGCCGGACGGGGGACGGGGGACGGGGAAACCGGAAGTCCGGGACCGGCGGCNGGCCCCGGAGGCGGGCGGGACGGACCAGGCGGGACCGGCACCGGGGCCGGAACCGGGGCCGGGGCCGGAACCGGGGCCGGAACCGGAACCGGAACCGGGGCCCGGCGCCGGTGATTCCCTCACCTTCTCTCACGGATCCTCACATGTCCGCAATTCCCGTCGCCCACCGCCTAATTGCTTCGCAAGAACCGCAGACCATCCCCCTGCGCGACCGCTTCCGGACACCCGCGGTACCGGACATACAATGCGGCTCGAAATCGTGATCATCGGCATCGGGGGTTGGCGCACCATGGGGTTCGACGAGGAATGGGCCCGGCTGCGGGCCGAGGCGGCGGCACGGCAGGACACGTCGATGCGCCTCAACCAGCTGCCCGCGGACGGCGGCGGTCCGGGGGGCGGCGGGAAGCTCGCATCGACCCCCGCCGAGAAGAAGGCCGCCGCGAACACCATCGACACCGAGCTGCTGACCAGGACCCAGACCGCCGGCAAGCACGCGGACGAGGCCACCGGCAGCGCCGCCCGCGCCCTCGACGGCTGGGCGACGGGCACCGCCCTGAAGAAGGTGCAGACCACATGGGAGGGCCAGGTCAAGACCCTCATGGGCCGGCTGGGCAGGGAACGCGACGGCCTGCGCGGCACCGTCACCGTCCTGGGCGGGGTGGACGCCGACCGCGGCAGCAGGATCAAGCAGGTCAAGTCGCCCTTCGCCGAGTACGAGTGAGCCGGGAGACACCATGCTGACGTACCACGAAGTCATGACGACCGACTTCGGGAAGCTCTCCGCCGCCGCCGAGAAGTGGCAGTCGATGGCGGAGGAATTCGGAAAGGTCGAGAAGCGGTACCGGGACAGTGTCCAGAAAATCACGCTGGGGGAGACATGGCAGGGTGAGAGCGCGAACGCGGCTTCCCTGAACTTCGCCGCGACGCGTTACGAATACCAGGCCGCGCAGACCCAGGCGAAGGCCACGGCGACGCTGCTGCGCAACGCCCACCAGCAGCTGACCGACCTGAAGCGGAAGCTGGAGGACGCCCGCGCCGACGCCGTCAAGGAGGGCATGAAGGTCTCCGAGCAGGGCCACGTCTCCTACGACACGGAGCGGGCCACGCCCGCCGAGCGCGACGCCCTGCGCCACGACCCGGAGTTCGCCAGGAGCGTCCGGGAGAGCGAGCGGTCCTGGGCCGACTACATCAAGGCGTGCGTCAAGGCCGTCGACGACGCGGACAAGGACCTCCAGAAGGACCTCGAAGCGGTCGTCAAGGACTCCGGCGGCAAGGGCGACGGCACCGCCGGCGGCTTCAACGGCAACGCCGCCGCGGTCGCCAAGGCCGACGACGAGCAGCGCCGGGAGCGCATGGACCTCGCCTCGTTCGCGATGCGCGACGGCGAGACGCTGGAGGACTGGCTCGCGCGCATCCAGCGCGACGGCGTGGAGAAGCTGACCGGCAACAAGCAGCTCGCAGACCTGCTCGCCGGCGTCCAGAAGGGCACCGTCACGGCGAGCGCCTTCGCGCTGGCCCTCGGCACGTCCGTCAAGGGCGGCTTCAAGCTGTACCAGTACCTCAAGAGCGGCAAGACGATCACGGCACCGGGCACGTTCCTCACGAGCCGCATCAACGAGCGGATGATGCTCGCCGGGACGGGCAGCGTCTGGAGCAAGCTGCCGCCCGGCCTCGTCTCCGCCCTCACCGGCTCGGAGGAGGCCGCGGCGCTCGGCGGGTACATGAAGAACGGCAAGTTCTTCATCCCGACCGCCGCCGAGGCCAACCTGGCGCGCGTCGCCCAGCAGGGCGGCCTCGCCAACGCCGCCAAGGCCGCGGGCTGGCTCCGCGGCGCGGGCGTCGTGGGCGGCGTGACGGCCACCGCGTTCGGCGTGGCCAACCTCGCCACGTACGACACCGCCATGATCAAGGCGGACCCGGGCAAGTTCGCCACCGACCTCAGCGGCACGGCCTTCAACGCCTCGCTCACCGCCCTCGCCGTGGCCCCGAACCCGGTCACGGCCGGCCTGGCCGTCGGCACGGGCCTCGTGTACGGCGGCTGCCTGATCTGGGAGAACCGGGAGGCCATCGGGGACGGCCTGGAGAAGGCCGGCGACTGGATCGGCGACAAGGCGGAGGACGTCGGAAGCGGTCTGAAGAAGGTCGGCAGCGCTCTCAACCCGTTCGACTGAGCAGGGGGAACCATGCACACCACCATCACCCCGTTCACGCTCGCCCGCTGGAAGTCGGAGAAGGCGCCGGGTGTGCCGCGGCAGTTCGGCTGGGTCGGGACCTCACCGGAGTTCGGGGAGGTGCGCGTGGTCTGGCCCGCGCTGCCGCACACCCCCGACGTGATCGCCACGGAGGCGAGCGGCGGCGGCCTGCCCACCGCCAGGTTCGAGACGCGCGGCCTGCTCTCGGAGCTGGTGAGCAAGCCGACCCTGAACCGGGCCACCTTCCGGGTCGACGGGCGGCTCGTCGCCATGGACCGGCACCGGTGGGCCCTCACCCACCGGGGCCGCTCCCTGCGGATGCGGTACCTGGGGGACGATTACCGGCTGACGGCCCTCGGCAAGCGTGCCTACCGGCTGTCACGGCTCCCCGACGACGAGGACCCCGGCGTCGTCGTCACGGCCCACCAGACGGGCGTCGGCAACGGCAGGCGGGTGGCCCTGCGGGCGACCGGGCGGGTGCTGCCGGCGGACCTCGCCCTGGCCGTCCTGTTCGCCGGGGTGGACCGGTCGGTCCTCACGCGGCGCGGCGCCGTGCGGGCCGGTTTCAAGAGGATGTTCAGCTTCTGGGCGGAGGCGACGTACTGACGTGGCGGCACCGGCCCCCGAGTACCCGGTCTTCCGCACCCGACCTACCGAGTGAGTGGTGTATGCCTTCCATCGATGTTTCCCGGCCCCGTTTCCGGCTGGCCGACGAGCACCTGATCGTGCTCTCCGAACTGGCCGCCGGCCGGCCGGTGGACGAGGAGTTCGCCGCGGCCCGCAGGGAGGTCGAGGACAGCGGGCTGGTCACGGCCGACGGGCGGCTCGCCCATGCCCTGCTGCCGCTCGTGCAGACCTTCCTCGCACCCGGGGTGATCGTCTCCCTGGAGGCGGGCAGCAGGCAGGGCACGCTCCGGCACGGCGTGCTCATCGGCGACGAGCACGTCGTCGCGCACGAGGCGTGGCCGGGCGAGGCCGAGGCCGAGTACTCCCTCGTCGAGCCGAGGACGCTGGTCTGGAAGCTCGCCTCGATGGTGAACCTCCGCCAGTTCCCCGCCACCCGGGAGACGGCCCTCACGGCCGTCGAGACGACCGTCGCCGGGGTCGAGGGCGCGCTCGCCGCGCTGGAGTCGGTGGCCGGTCCCGGCCGCACCGCCGAGGACGAGCGGGCCGCCGTGCGGCAGGCCCTGGCCGCGGACGGCACGCTCGCCGAGCCCGCCCTGTCCCTCCTCGCCGAACTGGTGTCGGAACTCCGGTGCAGCTGGCGGATGACCGCCGCCTGGCGGGGCCGTCAGGACGGGCAGGACGGCGTCGAGGGGCGCGGCTTCGCCGTCTGGGACTGCGGACCGCTCGGGTACTGGCTGCGCGAGCTGCCGGAGGAGCCCCTTCCCGCCGAGCGGCTCACCCCGGGCAGCCCGTTCCGGCTCGTGCGCACCGACGCGAAGGCCGTCTGGACGCTCATCACGGACCTGCTCCCGGACGCCGACGAGGTGCGCGCCGCGCGGGCCGGCTGAGACCCGCCGAACGCCGGAGGGGCGCCCGCCCGGCCCGTACGGAGGGCGCCCCGGCCCGTACGGGTGGTGCCCCCGCCCGTACGGGTCGGCGCCTCCCGCCCGTACGGGCCGAAGCTCCCCCTCGTACGAGGGGTCCGGGCGCGCCGTACGGGCGGGGGTCAGGCGCGGGTCACCTGCCGTCGCGGGCCAGGAAGGTCAGCAGGTCCTGGCGGCTCACCACACCGGTCGGCTTGCCCTCGACCAGTACGACCGCCGCGTCCGCCGCCCCGAGGACGGCCATCAGGTCCTCGACCGGCTCGCCCGAGCCGACCTGCGGGAGCGGGGCGCTCATGTGCTTCTCCAGCGGGTCGCCGAGGGACGCGCGCTGGGTGAACAGCGCCTCCAGCAGTTCCCGCTCGACGACCGAGCCGACGATCTCGGCGGCCATCACGTCAGGGTGCCCGGCGTCCGGCTTGACGATGGGCATCTGCGACACGCCGTACTCGCGGAGCACCTCGATCGCCTCGCCGACCGTCTCCTCCGGGTGCATGTGCACCAGCGTCGGGATGTCGCCCTCCTTGTGGCGGAGCACGTCGCCGACGCGCGCGGACGGGCCGGCGTCCTCCAGGAAGCCGTAGTCCGCCATCCACTCGTCGTTGAAGATCTTGGAGAGGTAGCCGCGTCCGCTGTCCGGCAGCAGGACGACCACCACGTCGTCCGGGCCGAGCCCCTCGGCGACGCGCAGCGCCGCGGCGACGGCCATGCCGCAGGAGCCGCCGACCAGGAGGCCCTCCTCCTTGGCGAGGCGGCGGGTCATCTGGAAGGAGTCCTTGTCGGAGACGGCGACGATCTCGTCCGTCACCGTCCGGTCGTAGGCGGACGGCCAGAAGTCCTCACCGACGCCCTCCACCAGGTACGGGCGGCCGGAACCGCCGGAGTAGACCGAGCCCTCCGGGTCGGCGCCGACGACCCGGACCCTCCCGTCGCTGACCTCCTTGAGGTAGCGGCCGGTGCCGGAGATGGTGCCGCCCGTGCCGACGCCCGCGACGAAGTGGGTGATCCGCCCGTCCGTCTGCTCCCACAGCTCGGGGCCGGTGGTCTCGTAGTGGGAGCGCGGGTTGTTCGGGTTCGAGTACTGGTCCGGCTTCCACGCGTTGGGGATCTCGCGCACCAGGCGGTCGGAGACGTTGTAGTACGAGTCGGGGTGCTCCGGGGCGACCGCCGTGGGGCAGACGACGACCTCGGCGCCGTATGCGCGCAGCACGTTGATCTTGTCAGTGGACACCTTGTCGGGGCAGACGAAGACGCACTTGTAGCCCTTCTGCTGGGCCACGATCGCCAGTCCCACGCCCGTGTTGCCGGACGTCGGCTCGACGATGGTGCCGCCGGGCCTGAGCTCCCCGCTCCTCTCCGCGGCCTCGATCATGCGCAGGGCGATGCGGTCCTTCACCGAACCGCCGGGGTTGAAGTACTCGACCTTGGCCAGGACCGTGGCCTGGATGCCCTCGGTCACGCTGTTGAGCCTCACCAGCGGGGTGTTGCCGACGAGGCTGATCATCGAGTCGTGGATTTGCACCGTAAGTCTCCGGGGTCTCCGTAATGGTCCAGCCAGCGTAAGCGGAGCGGATGCGTAGGCGGACATGCTTTCGGGGCAGTTACCCCCCATACCGGGAGAGGGGGTGGGCGCGGCGGTGTCGAGGGCGAGGGTGGCGCGGCGGATCGCGGCGGGCGCGGCGTACGGGGGCGGTGGCGCCGGTCTGCTGGGGGTCGCCGCCGCGNNGNTGCTGCTGGCCGAGGTGCGGNTGGCGANNCGGGNCGTGGGGGNNNGGGTGGCGCCGCTCCCGCCCGCGGCGGACGGGTTGTACGGGCGCGGCTTCGACGGGGACCCCCTGCGGCTCGCCCTGCTGGGCGACTCCACGGCCGCGGGCCAGGGTGTGCGGCGCGTCGGCCAGACCCCGGGCGCGCTGCTCGCGTCCGGGCTCGCCCAGGTGGCCGAGCGGTCCGTGGAGCTGCGGAACGTCGCGCTGCCCGGCGCCCGCTCCGACGACCTGGAGCGGCAGGTCACCCTGCTGCTGACGAGGCCGGAACGGGCCCCGGACGCCTGCGTGATCATGATCGGCGCGAACGACGTCACCCACCGGGTGCCGCTCACGCAGTCCGTGCGGCACCTGTCGGAGGCGGTGCGGCGGCTGCGCGACGCGGGCACCGAGGTGGTCGTCGGCACCTGCCCGGACCTGGGCACCATCGAGCCGGTGTACCAGCCGCTGCGCTGGCTGGCGCGGCGGCTGTCGCGGCAGCTGGCGGCGGCGCAGACGATCGCGGTGGTGGAGCGGGGCGGCCGGACCGTGTCGCTGGGCGACCTGCTGGGGCCGGAGTTCGCGGCGAACCCCCGGGAGATGTTCGGCGCCGACAGCTACCACCCCTCGGCGGAGGGGTACGCCACGGCGGCGATGGCGGTGCTGCCGACGGTGTGCGCGGCCCTGGGCGTGTGGCCGGGGCCGGAGCGGCCGGACGCGGACCGCGGGGAGGGCGTGCTGCCGGTGGCCGTGGCGGCGGCGGAGGCGGCGGCGGAGGCCGGTACGGAGGTCGCGGGCGCCCGCGCGCCGTGGGCCCTGCTCAAGCACCGCCGCCGGCGGCGCCTCACGGAGTGCGCCGCCCCGGAGCGCCCCGCCGGCGGCACCCCGGCGTGANCCNCCTCGGCCCGGCCNCGCGGGCCCCGGCCCCGGCTCCGGCCCGGACGGCGCGGCCCGCGACGGAGCCGGGGTTCCGGGAGCCGGGGAGCCGGGACGCGGGGAAGTCCGGCTGAGCGGGCGCTCAGCAGTGCGGCGGGGGTCACACCCCCCACGCGGTGACCCGGGCTCTACGTAGGGGTAACTTCCCTCTCAGCCGCCCATCCGCCCACCCTGGAGCCGTGATGCCCGAAGCCGTGATCGTCTCAGCCGCCCGTTCGCCCATCGGCCGGGCCTACAAGGGCTCGCTGAAGGACCTGCGGGCCGACGACCTGACCGCCACGATCATCCAGGCCGCCCTCGCCAAGGTCCCCGAGCTGGACCCGCGGGACATCGACGACCTCATGCTCGGCTGCGGCCTGCCCGGCGGCGAGCAGGGCTTCAACATGGGCCGCATCGTCGCCGTGCGGATGGGCATGGACCACCTGCCCGGCTGCACCGTGACCCGCTACTGCGCCTCGTCCCTCCAGACCACGCGCATGGCCCTGCACGCCATCAAGGCCGGCGAGGGCGACGTCTTCGTCTCCGCGGGCGTCGAGACCGTCTCGCGGTACGTGAAGGGCAACTCCGACACCCTGCCCGACACCCGCAACCCGTTCTTCGCCGAGGCGCAGGCCCGCACCGCGGTCGCCGCCGAGAACGGCGCCGCGGAGTGGCACGACCCGCGCGAGGACGGCCTCGTGCCCGACGCGTACGTCGCGATGGGCCAGACCGCCGAGAACCTCGCCCTCCTCAAGGACGTCAGCCGCGAGGAGATGGACGAGTTCGGCGTGCGGTCGCAGAACCTCGCCGAGCAGGCCATCGAGAACGGCTTCTGGGAGCGCGAGATCACCCCGGTGACCCTCCCCGACGGCACCGTCGTCAGCAAGGACGACGGCCCCCGCAAGGGCGTCACCATGGAGGGCGTGCAGGGCCTCAAGCCGGTCTTCCGCCCCGACGGACGCGTCACCGCGGGCAACTGCTGCCCGCTCAACGACGGCGCCGCCGCCCTCGTCGTCATGTCCGACACCAAGGCGCGCGAGCTGGGCCTGACCCCGCTCGCCCGGATCGTCTCCACCGGCGTCTCCGCCCTCTCCCCCGAGATCATGGGGTACGGCCCGGTCGAGGCCAGCAGGCGGGCGCTCGCCCTCGCCGGGCTCACCGTCGACGACATCGACCTCGTCGAGATCAACGAGGCGTTCGCCGCCCAGGTGGTCCCCTCCTACAAGGACCTGGGCTTCCCCCTCGACAAGGTGAACGTCAACGGCGGCGCCATCGCCGTCGGCCACCCCTTCGGCATGACCGGCGCCCGCATCACCACGACGCTGATCAACAGCCTCCAGTACCACGACAAGCAGTTCGGCCTGGAGACCATGTGCATCGGCGGCGGGCAGGGCATGGCCATGGTGATCGAGCGGCTTTCCTGACCCGGTCCCGTCGAACCCCTCCGCGTCCCGGCTGTGACCGAATCTCCCCCAGGATGTGACCTATCTCCTGGGGGAGAGGTGTTTTTGCAGGTCAGCGCCACGATGAAACAAAACTTCCACCGAAGGAAACTGTCCAATTCGTGACGTAGTGCACTGACAGCGGGTCCACAGCCGGGAGAAGCTGATGTAGGAAGTGCGGGGGATCGCCAGAAACCGGGAGTAAGTCAGTGAGCGCCATGTCTCTCGCCCTGCTGCTGACCACGGCCGCCGCCACGGCCGTGGGCGCCGCTGCCCTGTACACCAGCCACGGACTGCGCCGGCAGATCGCCGCCCTGCGCGGCGACCTCGCCGTCGCCCGCGCCGCAGCGGAGCCGTCCCCGGCCGTTCCGCGCGCCCGTTCCGCGGACGCCACGATGGCGGAGGAGATACGCACGGCCGTCGCCGAGGCGCTCGCCGAGGAGCGCGAGCGCGAGCTGGCGGAGGCCCGCGCGTTCTGGGCCGCCCAGGAGGCGCGGGACGCCACCGACTCCCCCGCCTCCCTGCTGGGCGGCGTCCCGGGCCCGCTCGGCGGCGCCGGCGACGACGGCCCCTACTTCGTACCGCGCCAGTCGGATCTCGCGGGCCTGGAGGCGCTGGGCCTGGACGCCGAGTACGACGCGGATCCGGCCGACGAGCCCGCCGGCCTGCGGCTGCCCGACTTCCCCGGCCTGCCGGGCGGCCAGTTCCCCGAGCCGGACGGGGCGGGCGACCGCCCCGAGTACCCCGAGGACTCCCCCGAGCTGGCCGCGGCCCGCCGCCGGCACCCCTCCCACCCCGACTTCGTGCCCGTCCGGACGCCGGTCGTCACCGACCACGAGCGGACCATGGCGCGCTTGGAGGAGCTGGCCGCCGCGCGCACCGCGCTGGCCGACGTGCGGCCCGGGCCGCTCGGCACGCTCGACGTGTACGTCTTCGAGGACGGCGCCACGCTGTGCATGACGCCCGGGCACCGCGAGACCGCGGAGCGCCTCGCCGAGGCCCTGCGCCGGGGCACCACGCCGTTCCTGCTGGGCGGGTCGGGCATCTCCGGCGCGTACGCCCTGACCTTCTCCTGCGGCGACGAGGAGAACGTCTACGTCCTCGCCGACCGGGTCATCGCCTCCGTGTAGGCGCCGCCCCTACAGGGCTGCCCGCGCCGCCGCCGCGCGGACCGACGCCAGCGCCTCCGCCAGCTCCCGGTCCGCCGCCCCGGAGGCGCCCTCCCGGCGGGCGGCGTCCCGCAGCGCCTCGGCGAGGTCCGCGCCCGCGACCGCCAGCTGGTCCCCCACCGCGAACATCCCCGCGTCGGGCATGACGCGCGTCTCCGCCGCGCCCTCCAGCCGCTGCGCCCGCGCCGCCAGCTCCCTGGCCAGTGCCAGTCCCTCCGCCGCCGCGCCCCGTCCGAGCCGGCTCTGCGGGGCGGCCCGCAACCGGTCGGCGAGGCGGCTCACGGCCTCGTCCAGTTCCGTCGTGTCGTACACGCCGCGACCCTACGCGCCGGCGGGGCGCCGCCGCCAACGGGTCGGCGCCCTCGGCCGCACGGGCCCGCGGGGCGCCCGGGACCGTGTGTGGCGGGGTTCCGTCCGCGGTGCTCCCCACGACGCGGAAGGGCCCGCCCGGACGAACCGGGCGGGCCCTCCACCGACTGCGGGGCGGTCAGTCGTCTCCGCTGAGGATCTGCACCAGCCGCAGGAACTCCAGGTAGATCCACACCAGGGTCAGGGTGAGGCCGAAGGCCGCCAGCCACGACTCCTCGCGCGGGGCGCCGTAGGTGATGCCGTCCTCGACCTGCTTGAAGTCCAGCGCCAGGAAGCAGGCGCCGATGACGATGCCGATGATGCCGAACACGATGCCGAGCGGGCCGCTGCGGAAGCCCAGGCCGTCACCGCCGCCGAACAGCGAGAACAGCAGGTTCACCGCCATCAGCAGGACGAAGCCGACCGCGGCCGCCATCACGAAGCCGTAGAAGCGGCGGGTGACGCGGATCCAGCGCATCTTGTACGCGATGAGCACGCCGGCGAAGACCGCCATCGTGCCGAGCACCGCCTGCGGGACGGCGCCCGCGGTGACGTACGTCGAGACGGCGCTGGAGATGACGCCGAGGAAGACGCCCTCGAAGGCCGCGTAGCCCAGGATCAGGGCGGGGGACGCCTTGCGCTTGAAGGACTGCACCATCGCGAGGACGAAGGCCACCAGGGCCGCGCCGATGCCGATGCCGTACGACCTGCCGAGGTTGGCCGGGTCGACCGGCAGCAGGAACCAGGCGAGCGCCGCGGTGACGAACACCGTGCCCAGCGTCATGGCCGTGCGGGACACCACGTCGTCGATGGTCATGGCCCCGGCACGGGCCGGAGCCTGCGGCGGGACGCCCTGCTGGACGCCCGGCTGCGCGTACGGGTCGGTGGCGTACGGGTTGGTCGCGTACGGGTTCGTCGCGTACGGGTTGGTTCCAGCGGCGGGGCCCCCGGCCTGCTGCTGCGCGTTGAAGCCCGCGTAGCCGTTGTCGCGGCTGAACCCCCGTCGCGAGAAGACCGGGTTGCTGCTCCTCATCTCACTCCTCCATGGCCGCCGTGCGCGGCCTTGGAACCAGGGTAATAGGGAAGCAAAGGAAACACCCTAGTGCTCGGGGAGGATCTTTCCGCCCCTGAGTCTCGATCACGCAACCCCCGCGTCGCCAGTGCGTGGGCGCCGCGTCCCGTCGNNCGGCGGGNGGCACCGCTGGCGCGGTTCTCCGCGTAGGCGCTCACGGGGCCGGCTCGACCGCCCTGCCGTGTGATCGTCCCGCGCACCCGCACGGGAATGCGCTCCNNCNCGGNGGGCAGGTACGNGCGCCGGTGCNCNNNCGGNNNCCGAGGACGGG
>NZ_CP095474.1:2380447-2386812 GCF_023614315.1 Streptomyces sudanensis
CGNNNCNNNANNANNCGTTCGGACGTTCGGAAGGACGNCAACCGCCCGNNNCCGTCCGGGGCGGTGACATCGCCCGCGCCGCCCCGCGCCGCCCCCGCCCGCAACGGAATTCCCATGTGATCACCATGGAGAAAACGTCACTGCTCCCACAGGAGCGGGAGGGAAAACGTATCAGCAGTTCTTGAACGAGGGTTTCCCCGCATCAAGGGTCCACCGGTTCACTCGAATTCCATGAAGCACCCGTCCACGCCGTTTCCGCACTCCCCTTTGCAACGACAACCTCCGTTCAGGGGGTTTGGCTTTCGCAACATATGATTTGAAGATTGTGGGCTGCATTCTGGTTCGGCACCGTCACGCCACCACGGCGGACGGGCCCACTGGAAGGAGAGGTCCATGTTCTTCGCGCGCAAGACGGCCCTGGGCTGCACGGCGCTGCTGGCCCTGGCGCTCACCGGTGCCGGCACGAGCCCGGCAGCCGCCGCGGTCCCCGCGGAGGCCGCCGCCCAGGCCGCCCCGCAGACCCTGGTCCTGCGCACGGTCAAGAACCCCAACATGGTGGCCGACATGGCCTACGGCTCCCCGACCCCGGGGAACCCGGTGACCCTGTACCCCTACCACGGCGGGACGAACCAGCAGTGGGAGGTCGTCCCCGTGCAGGGCGACTGGTTCCAGCTGCGCAACAAGGCTTCCGGCACCTGCCTGGTCAACGGCTACCACAGCGTGGAGAACGGCCACAAGCTCGCCGGTTACGGCTGCAACAGCGGTTACGAGGACCAGCTCTGGGCCATGGTCGGCGTCGAGAACACCAACCAGTTCACGCTGGTCAACAAGTACAGCGGCAAGTGCATGGACCAGACCCTCAACGGCACCACGCAGACCCAGCTCACCCAGTGGCAGTGCCACGGCCAGGTCCAGCAGCGCTGGACCGCCACCGTCGTCTGACACGGCCCCTTCCCCGACCGCGTCCCGCCGCCCGCCGCCCGGGCGGCGGGACGCACGCGGTTCCGGGCCCTGTGTCCGCTCGACGGGACCGTCGGGGATCCCCGACTCCGGGGCGCGCAGCCCCCCTTCCGGATCCGCGGTCGCGGGCACCCTTTTCCGCCCACTCGCCGATCACCGACGAAGTGGCCTCCGGCCGCGGGGCGGCGACCTCTGCTCCAGCGGGCCGCCCGCCCGCCGTTCCGGCCAGGAGCGACGCCGCCGAACCCGCCGCCTCGGCTCTGCTCGCCGTTTCGCCGATGCGCATCGGGCGTCCTCGGGTGAGCTTTCGCCACGGGAGGCGCGGTGCCTTCCCACCATGCCTCCGGCGGCGCAGCGCGGGATTCCCGGGGAAAGCGTACGGAAGCATTTCGGAGTGCGGCGGGACACCTCCGCGCCGGAGCGCACACCCAGACGAAGAAAGGCGCCGAGCCGGTGGCGGAAAAATGACGGCGCTCCCTACGGCCCCGTGAGCATTCGCGATCTCCGCCACGCGGATTCGACAATCGGCTTTCGCTGTGGCGAGGCATCACCGGCAGGCCCCGTGCACGGCGGCCGGGCGTCGGCCGCCCAGGCGGTGGACACACCGTACGTGCGGGTCGCCGCACCGACGCGTCCCGCAACGACACGGCTCTCTCCGCCGCGTACGAGTCGCAGTCCGGGCCCGATCGCCCGTGCCGTGGTCGAGCAGAACGTCCTCAACGGCGCCCGGGCGCCGGTCCGCGGGGCCCTCGTTCGCGGCGTGGCCCCGCCCGGCGGGGGACGAGGCGCTACCGGGCCCTGGCGAACCGGGACGACCGACCGGGCTCCGGCCGCGACGAACGCCGCATCACCGAGGTCCGCGTGCTGCGGTGCCGGAGTCCGGCCCGCATCGCCCGCACGTCGACCGTGCCGGAGTCGAGGCGCCCGACGGACCGGATACCGCATCCCCTGAAGGCCGAGGGGACCCGGCACTCCGCGCCCCCGGCGGGAGAGGTCCGGTAGCGCTCCCCGGCGACCGCCCTGCTCCGTGCGCGGCGCGGGTCGTGGTTCGGGAAGCGGTGGTGCTCCTCGTCGGGGAGACCGGCTCGCCGGCCCACGCACCCGGCTTCACGCACCCGGCCGGAGCCACTGCCGGCCGCTTTCGCCAACGGCGTCCGGTGGAAAGCCGGTTGGCTCCCCGGCGGCGGGTCGCTCGCTCCGCCACTCACCGTCACGGGCACCGCCAGGGCGCCACTCCACCGGTGGTCGGCGGCCTCGCCGGCCTCGTTCTCACGCGGATGCGCCCCCACGCGCGGAGCGTGGCCCTCGGTGTTCCCGCCGTGTTCCCACGCCGCACTCACCGAGGGCACAAGAACCCGCCTTCCCCAGGACAGAGGCCCCTGTTCACTTGGTGCCCGGAGCGGGACTCGAACCCGCACGGCCGTAGGCCAGCGAGGTTTAAGCTCGCCGTGTCTGCGTTCCACCATCCGGGCATGACGCGCTGCTTCTCCGCGTCGGCACATGAGCCTATCCGGGCGCGTCTTCCGAACGGCGGGGGAAGTGGCCCGATGTTGTCTTATTTTATTGGCGCTTGAGGGACCGTCAGACCGCGGCGGGGGCGTTGCGCAGCAGTGGCGCGGGATTCGCGGCTGCACATGCCGACCGGGTGAAATGACGGAAAGTCGCCGCCTGTCACGGCGAGTCCCCACGGCCGGGGCCGGTGCGCGTCCCGGCCCCGCCGTCCCGGTGGGTCTTCCGGAGGACTCCCCCGGGGCCGTTCGGGGGCGCCGTCATACCTCAGAAGGAGGAACGCGGGGCGCCCTCAGACTTCAGAGGGCCAGAGGAACGGGTACGCGGGCGGACGCCCGGCGGGGGTGGCGGAGCCGACGATGGGACGGTCCCCTACGAACCCCCGTACGACAGGAGCCCTCCTCGTGATCCCCACCCCGACGACCGCGCACCGCACCACCGCGGCGGCCGCCCGCGCCACGGATCTGTCCAAGGTCTACGGGCAGGGCGAGACCCGGGTGGTCGCCCTCGACCAGGTCACCGTGGAGTTCCCGCAGGGGCAGTTCACCGCGATCATGGGGCCGTCCGGCTCCGGCAAGTCCACCCTGATGCACTGCGTGGCCGGCCTGGACACCTTCTCCAGCGGCTCGGTCCGCGTCGGCGAGACGGAGCTCGGCTCGCTCAAGGACAAGCAGCTCACCCAGCTCCGCCGGGACAAGATCGGCTTCATCTTCCAGGCGTTCAACCTGCTGCCCACGCTCACCGCGCTGGAGAACATCACGCTCCCCATGGACATCGCGGGCCGCAAGCCGGACAAGGAGTGGCTGGACCGGGTCATCGACATGGTCGGCCTGTCCGCGCGGCTCGGGCACCGGCCGGCGCAGCTCTCCGGCGGCCAGCAGCAGCGCGTCGCCGTCGCCCGCGCCCTGGCCTCCCGCCCCGAGATCATCTTCGGTGACGAGCCCACCGGCAACCTCGACTCGCGCTCCGGCGCCGAGGTGCTGGGCTTCCTGCGGAACTCGGTGCGGGAGCTGGGGCAGACGGTCGTGATGGTCACCCACGACGCGGTCGCCGCGTCCTACGCCGACCGCGTGATCTTCCTGGCGGACGGCCGGATCGTCGACGAGATGACCGCTCCCACCGCCGACAGGGTGCTGGACCGCATGAAGGAGTTCGACGCCAGGGGCCGCACCAGCTGACCGGGGACACCCCGCGCCCGCCCCTNCCCCACCGGACACCTCCACCCCAGGACTCGCCTCATGTTCCGTACCGCCCTGCGCAACGTGCTCGCGCACAAGGCCAGACTGCTGATGACCGTCCTCGCCGTCATGCTCGGCGTGGCCTTCGTCTCCGGCACCCTGATCTTCACCGACACCCTGGACCGGGCCTTCACCAGGCAGGCCGCCAAGAGCTACGACGACGTCGCCGTCGCCGTCACCTCCCACCCCGATCCCCGGCAGGCGGGGAAGGAGCCGGGCCTCTCCCGCGCCACGCTCGACCGGATCTCCGCCGTGCCGGGGGTCGCCTCCGTCACCGGCCGCGTCGAGGGCTTCGCAGGCGTCCCCGGACCGGACGGCAGGCTGATCGGCGTCGGCTGGTCCAACAAGGGCGCCAACTTCGCCCCCGGCAAGGACGGCAAGGACCCCCGGTACGACTTCGTCGAGGGCGGCGGCCCCGTCACCGCCGGCCGGATCGCCCTCGACCGGAAGACCGCCGCCGAAGGCCGGTACGAGGTCGGGGACACCGTCCGCGTCGCCACCAACGGCCCCGTGCGGACGTACCGCCTCCAGGGCGTGTTCACCACCGACGACGGCGCGGTCAGCGCCGGCGGCAGCCTCGTCCTGTTCGACACGGGCACCGCGCAGCGCCTCTTCCTCAAGCCCGGCCACTTCCAGGAGGCCACCGTCACCGCCTCGCCGGGCGCGGACGACGACCGGCTCCTCGCCGCGATCGAGCCGCTGCTCCCCGAACACGCCGGGGCGCAGACCGGCGAGGAGCTGTCGGCGCAGCAGGCGGAGGAGATCGAGCAGGAGCTGAGCGCCTTCGGCCAGATCTTCCTCGGGTTCGCGGGCATCGCGCTGTTCGTCGGCGTCTTCCTGATCGCCAACACCTTCACGATGCTCGTCGCCCAGCGCACCAAGGAGGTCGCGCTGATGCGGGCCGTCGGCGCGTCCCGCAGGCAGATCACCCGCTCGGTCCTCGCGGAGGCCGCCATCGTCGGCGTCGTCGCCTCCGTCACCGGCTACCTGCTGGGCATCGCGCTCGCCGTGGGGCTCCGCTCCGGCATGGCGGCGTTCGAGCTGAAGGTGCCGGACGGCCCGGTCGTCCTGGGCGTCACGCCCGCGCTGTCCGCGCTCGGCGTCGGCCTCGTCGTCACGATGCTCGCGGCGTGGCTGCCGGGCCGCCGCGCGGCGAAGATCCCGCCGGTCGCCGCGATGAACAGCGTGCACGCCGCGCCCACGCAGAAGTCGCTGGTCCTGCGCAACAGCATCGGCGGCGTCCTGGCCGCCATCGGCTCCGGCCTGATCGTGTACGGCGCCGCCGAGGCCGGGGAGACCGGCCGGTACCTCATCGCCGGTGGCGCGTTCCTCGCCCTGGTCGGCGTCATCATGCTGATCCCGCTGCTGTCGCGGCCGCTGATCGCCGCCGTGCGGCCGCTGCTCGTCGGGGTGTTCGGGATCTCCGGCAAGCTCGCCGGGCAGAACTCCGTCCGCAACCCGCGCCGCACCGGCGCGACCGCCTCGGCGCTGGCCATCGGGCTCACCCTGGTCACCGGCCTGTCGGTGATCGGCGTCACCGTCAGCCGGTCCCTCGACCAGGCGACCACCGACCAGATCACGGCGGACTACCTGGTCCGCATGGCCAACAACGGCCCGCTCGACCCGTCCGTGCTGACCTCGCTGGAGAAGACCCCGGGCGTCACCGCCGTGTCGCCGCAGCAGGCGTCCAGCATGGAGCTCGGCGGGGAGTACACCTCCGCCTCCGCGGTCGTGCCCGGCGCCATCGAGAAGCTCCTGAAGATCGAGCCGACCGCCGGCTCGCTCGACTCGCTGGCGCGCGGCGAGATCGCGGTGGCCCGGAAGACCGCCGAGTCGCGCGGCTGGAAGGTCGGCAGCACGGTCGCCGTCACGTACGGCGACGGGAAGAAGGGCACGCTGACCGTCGGCGCGCTCTACGAGGACTCCGAGTTCCTCTCGCCGGTCCTGGTCGACCGGAAGGTCGTCGCCCCGCACGAGCCGGAGCCGTACGTCCCCACCATCTTCGTCTCGATGGAGGGCGGGGACAGCGCCGCCAACAAGAAGGCGCTGGTCCAGGCCCTGGGCAACAACCCGGCCGTCGACTTCATGGACCACCAGGACATCCGCGACGCGTTCGGCGGCCCGATCAACATGATGCTGAACATCGTGTACGGCCTGCTGGGGATGGCCCTGGTGATCGCCGTGCTGGGAGTGGTCAACACCCTGGCCATGTCGGTCTTCGAGCGGCAGCAGGAGATCGGCATGCTCCGCGCGATCGGCCTGGACCGGCGCCGGGTGAAGCGGATGGTCCGCCTGGAGGCCGTGGTGATCTCGCTGTACGGCGCGGTCGTCGGCATCGTCCTCGGGTCGTTCCTCGGCTGGGCGATCGGGGAGACCATCAAGGACAGCCTGCCGGGGTACACGCTGACCCTGCCGTGGGACCGGATCGGGCTCTTCCTGCTGCTCGCCGGCCTGGTCGGGGTGCTGGCCGCGATGTGGCCGGCGCGCAGCGCGGCGAAGCTGAACGTGCTGAACGCCATCAAGGCCGAGTAGCGGACGCGCCGCCGGAGGGCCGGGCTCCCGATCACGGGGCCCGGCCCTCCGGCGTCGGCGCGCCCGCGAGGCCGGCGTCCGCCCCGGCGCGCCGACGGGCGGGGCCCGGCTCGGGGCCGGCTCGGG
>NZ_CP095474.1:2386817-2394659 GCF_023614315.1 Streptomyces sudanensis
TTGAGGGTGCGTTGGCAGCAGGCGTCCGATGCGTATNTACACGAACAGGAGAGCGTGCGCGGGCAGCACCCCGGCGGCGTACGGGCCCGGCACGGCGCTCCCGGCCGCCGGACCCGGCACGGCGCTCCCGGCCCGCGCACGGCGGGGGCGGCGTACGGGCGCGGCAGGACGCGACGAGGGGCCGCCCGCACCACGGATGGCGGGCGGCCCCTCGTCGGAACCCCTGGAGACGGCCGGGTCGCCCCGGCAGGCGTCAGGAGGCCTTGGCCTTCTCCTGCTGGGCGGCGGGCGCCGGCGTCGGCTTGGCCGCCTCGTAGAACTCCTCGCGCGGCGACTCGATGGCGCCGAGGGAGACGACCTCGCGCTTGAGGAACATCGCGAGCGTCCAGTCCGCGAAGACGCGGATCTTCCGGTTCCAGGTCGGCATGGCCATGCCGTGGTAGCCGCGGTGCATGTACCAGGCGAGACGGCCCTTGAGCTTGATCTTCGCCTTGCCCATGACGATCATCGCGACGCCCTTGTGCAGGCCGAGGCCCGCGACCGCGCCCTTGTTGGCGTGGCTGTACTCCTTCTGCGGGAAGCCCCGCATGCCGGAGAGGACGTTGTCGCCGAGCACCTTGGCCTGGCGCAGCGCGTGCTGGGCGTTGGGCGGGCACCAGGCGTTCTCGTTGCCGGCCTTGCGGCCCACGAGGTCCGGGACCTGGGCGTTGTCGCCCGCGGCCCAGATGTAGTCCGTGCCCGTGACCTGGAGCGTCGGCTGGCAGTCGACGTGGCCGCGGGGGCCGAGGGGCAGGCCGAAGCGGGCCAGCGCCGGGTTCGGCTTCACACCGGCGGTCCACACGATCGTGTTGGAGTCGACTTCGAGGCCGTTCTTCAGCACCACGTGGCCGTCGACGCAGGACTCCATGGACGTGCTCAGGTAGACCTCGACGCCGCGGCCCTCGAGGTGCTCCTTGCCGTACAGGCCGAGCTTCGGGCCGACCTCGGGGAGGATCTTGTCGGCGGCGTCGACCAGGATGAAGCGCATGTCCTCGCGGGACACGTTCCGGTAGTACTTGGCGGCGTCGCGGACCATGTCCTCGACCTCGCCGATCGTCTCGGCGCCGGCGAAGCCGCCGCCGATGAAGACGAAGGTCAGCGCCTTGCGGCGGACCTCCTCGTCGGTGGTCGAGTCGGCCTTGTCCAACTGCTCGAGCACGTGGTTGCGCAGGCCGATGGCCTCCTCGATGCCCTTCATGCCGATGCCCTGCTCGGCGAGGCCGGGGATCGGGAAGGTCCGGGAGACCGCGCCGAGCGCGATGACCAGGTAGTCGAAGGGCAGCTCGTACGCCTCGCCCACCAGCGGCGCGACGGTGGCGACCTTGCGCTCCTGGTCGATGGTGGTGACCCGGCCGGTGAGGACCTCGGCCTTGGGCAGCACGCGCCGCAGCGGGACGACGACGTGCCGCGGCGAGATGCTGCCGGCGGCGGCTTCGGGGAGGAACGGCTGGTACGTCATGTACGAGCGCGGGTCGACGACCGTGACGGTCGCCTCGCCGTAGCGCATCTTCTTCAGGATGCGTCGGGCTGCGTACAGGCCTACGTACCCACCGCCTACTACGAGGATCCTGGGACGCTCCGTGGTGCTCATGCCATCGAGTATCCACCCCCCGGATGGGGGTCGCTCGTGCGCCCCTTCACAAGTTCCGTACGGCCCTCTGCTACACTGCGCCGCCCACGTGACCGAAGTCATGATCCCCATCGGGAACCAGAACGCGGTCGAAGACGTTGTTCACCCGTCCCTCACCCCTTGTGAACTGGCCCGCAGGGTCGGCGACAGGAGTGTGCCGCTCCTTCGGCCCGCGCGGCGGCGATGCTCCCGCGGCGGCGGAAACGGAGGCGGAGCGGGCTCTCGGCGGGGCTCTGTAAGGGGCGCAGCCCGTGCGAGGCCCCCTATCCAAGGTCTTTTCCTTGTGAAGAACTTCACGACCTTTTCCCGACGCCCCGTCGGTTCGGGGCGCCGCAGCCGTCTCTCCCGCACCCGGACGGGCGGTCCGGCCGATGACCGCCCCGGAGCTCGGCTCCCGGGCCGGACCGCCACCGGGCCCGTACGGGCACACTTCCCCCATGACCGAGAACACCGTGACCGTACGGGAAGCCCGCGCGCGCCTCGCCGGCCACGTCGACCTGGCCGAGCGGGGCACCCCGACGGTGATCACCCGCAACGGCGCCCCGGTGGCGGCCGTGGTTCCGATCGCGGACTTCGAGGCCCTGGAGGAAGCGGCCGACGCGGTGCTGGCGCGGGAGGCGGAGGCGGTCCTGGCCGAGGGAGGCCCCACCGTGACGATGGCGGAGCTGCTGGCGGACCTGTTCACCGAGCGGGACGGCGGGACCGCGTGACCTGCGCCTTCCGCTTCGTCGTCCTCGTCGTCGAGGGGGCGGCCGGCGGGATGTCTACCGCAACCTGTGAGGCGCGGCCGCCCGGGACATGGGCGGCCGCGCCCCGGGAGGCCGTCGCCGGCCGTCCGCCGGGCGGCTCCCGGCGGACGGCCCGCCCGCGGCCGCGTCAGGCCATGGACCAGGCGATGCCGTCGAGGATGTCGTGCTCGCTGACCACGACCTCCCGCGCGCCGACGCGCTCCATGATCTCGCGCAGGACCAGGGCGCCGGAGACGATGACGTCGACCCGGCCCGGGTGCATGACGGGGATCGCGGCGCGTTCCTTGTGGGTCATCGCCAGCAGCCGGTCGGAGACCTCGGCGACCCGCTCGTAGGGGATGCGGGAGCGGTGGATCGCCGCCGAGTCGTACTCCGCCAGGCCCAGGGCGATCGCGGCGACGGTGGTGACGGAGCCGGCGAGGCCGACGAGGGTGCGCGCCTCGCGGAGCGGGACGGTCTCCTCCGCCAGGGCGATCGCGGCGCGCACGTCGGCGCGGATCGCGGCGACCTCGTCCGGGGCGGGCGGGTCGTGGCGGACGTGGCGTTCGGTCAGGCGTACGCAGCCGATGTCCACCGACCGGGCCGCCTCGACGTGCCCGGTGCCGACGACGAACTCCGTCGAGCCGCCGCCGATGTCCACGACCAGGTACTCGTCGGTCCCGGCCAGTTCCCTCGTCGCCCCGGTGAAGGAGAACTCGGCCTCCTGCCGGCCGGTGACGACCTCCGGTTCGACGCCCAGGATCTCCTGGACGCCCCGCACGAAGTCCTCGCGGTTCTCGGCGTCGCGGGACGCGGAGGTCGCCACGAAGCGGACCTTCTCGGCGCCGAGCTCCCGTATGAGGGCCGCGTACTGACGGCACGCGGCGAACGTCCGCTCCAGCGCCTCCGGGGCCAGCCGGCCCGTGCGGTCCACGCCCTGGCCGAGGCGGACGACGGTCATCCGCCGGTCCAGGTCGACGAGGGTGCCCGCGTCGGGGTCGACGTCCGCGACGAGGAGGCGGATGGAGTTCGTGCCGCAGTCGACGGCCGCGACCCGGGTCACCGGGCGTCCTCCTCCGCGGCCCCGCCGCACCCGGTGCTCACGCAGGGGCCCTTCGCCCACCACTCCGGGAGCATCGCCAGCGCCTCGTCGCCCAGCGGGTTCACGCCCGGCCCGGCGACCAGGGAGTGCGCGACCAGGACGTGCAGGCACTTCACGCGGTCCGGCATGCCGCCGGCGCTGGGGAAGCCGGCCAGGACCTCGATGGCGTCGCGGCGGGCGATGTAGTCCTCGTGCGCGGCCCGGT
Organism: Streptomyces sudanensis; assembly: GCF_023614315.1. Taxonomy (NCBI): domain Bacteria; kingdom Bacillati; phylum Actinomycetota; class Actinomycetes; order Kitasatosporales; family Streptomycetaceae; genus Streptomyces; species Streptomyces sudanensis. The sequence continues at coordinate 2,390,522 of NZ_CP095474.1, forward strand.
AGGCGGCGGCCAGTTCGGGGTCGGCGGCGAGGCGCTCGGTCATCTCCCTCATGACGCCGTTCGCCTCCAGCGTGCCGATCGCGGAGTTGGCGCGGGGGCACGTGAGGTAGTACGTCGTCGGGAACGGCGTGCCGTCGGGGAGCCGGGGGGCGGTCTCGACGACGTCGGGCTCGCCGCACGGGCAGCGGTGCGCGATGGCCCGCAGGCCGCGCGGGGGGCGGCCGAGCTGTTCCCTGAAGGCCGCGACGTCGGCCTCGGTCGGCTCGGTGCGGTCGGTCTGCGGAGGGGGCGTTTCCATTCCTGCCTTGATCCTGCTCGGTGCTGCTCGGTCCTGGTGGGGTCCGGGGCCGTCGGTGGCCGCCGGCGGGGCTATCGGTCCGGGCGGTCGGCGCGGTCCACGCCGTCCCAGACGGTGGAGTACCAGGGCCGGCCGTCGCCGCCCTGGTCGGTGCGGTGCCGTTGCGCCGCCTCGGGGTCGTTCATGGTGAAGGCGGTCTCGCCGGGCATCACGTAGTGGAGGTGCCGGCGTGCGAGCCGCATGACGTAGGCGTCGTCCTGGAGGCGGGCCTTCTCGTCGCGCAGCCGCTCGACGCGGGCGGCGGCCTCCTCCGCCAGCCGCTCCTGTTCGGCGATCTCGGCGCGCTGCGACACGTACTGGCGCATCGGGTAGGCGAGGGCGACGACCATGGTGCACACGACGAGGGCGAGGAAGGCGGCCCGCCCGGTGAGCCGGGAGCGGCGCGCCTGGCGGCGGCTCTGGGAGCGGTAGACGCGGGCGGCCGTCTGCTCGCCGAGCAGCCTCAGCCTCGTCGCGGTCGAGAACCGGTCCCGGCTCTGGCCCATCGGCTCGCCCCTCCTCACGTACGAACGTCCCCGGACACGGTACGGGACCGCGGCCGGGGACGTACGCAACCGGGGGCGGCCGGGCGCCGGCCCCCGGGCGCTCAGCCGTTGGCGGGGCGGAACCGCGGGAAGGCGCCGCGGCCGGCGTACACCGCGGCGTCGTCGAGGATCTCCTCGATGCGCAGGAGCTGGTTGTACTTGGCGACGCGCTCGGAGCGCGCCGGGGCGCCGGTCTTGATCTGGCCGCAGTTGGTGGCGACGGCCAGGTCGGCGATGGTGACGTCCTCGGTCTCGCCGGAGCGGTGGGACATCATGCACTTGAAGCCGTTGCGCTGGGCCAGCTCGACGGCGTCCAGGGTCTCCGTGAGGGAGCCGATCTGGTTGACCTTGACCAGCAGGGCGTTGGCGGCGCCCTCCTCGATGCCGCGGGCCAGGCGCTCGGGGTTGGTGACGAACAGGTCGTCGCCGACGAGCTGGACCTTCGAGCCGAGGCGCTCGGTGACGGCCTTCCAGCCGTCCCAGTCGTCCTCGAACAGCGGGTCCTCGATGGAGACGAGCGGGTACGAGGCGACGAGCTCCTCGTAGTAGTCGATCATCTCGGCGGCGGTGCGGGACTTGCCCTCGAACTCGTACGCGCCGTCCTTGTGGAACTCGGACGCGGCGACGTCCAGGGCGAGCGCGACGTCCTTGCCCGGGGTGTACCCGGCCTGCTTGATCGCCTCCATGATGAGGTCGAGGGCGGCGCGGTTGGACTCCAGGTCCGGGGCGAAGCCGCCCTCGTCGCCGAGGCCGGTGGACAGGCCCTTGTCCTTCAGGACCTTCTTGAGGGTGTGGTAGACCTCGGTGCCCCAGCGCAGGGCCTCGGAGAAGGACTCCGCGCCGATCGGCGCGATCATGAACTCCTGGATGTCCACGTTGGAGTCGGCGTGCGAGCCGCCGTTCAGGATGTTCATCATCGGCACCGGCAGCAGGTGCGCGTTCGGGCCGCCCAGGTAGCGGAAGAGCGGCAGGTCGGACGCCTCGGAGGCGGCGTGCGCCACGGCGAGGGAGACGCCGAGGATGGCGTTGGCGCCGAGGGAGGACTTGTCCGGGGTGGCGTCCAGGTCGAACATCGCCTGGTCGATCAGCCGCTGCTCGGTGGCGTCGTAGCCGACGAGCTCCGGGCCGATCTGCTCGATGACGGCGAGGACGGCCTTCTCGACGCCCTTGCCGAGGTAGCGGTCCTTGTCACCGTCGCGGAGCTCGAGGGCCTCGAACGCACCGGTGGAGGCACCGGACGGGACGGCGGCACGGCCGGTGCTGCCGTCGTCGAGGCCGACCTCGACCTCGACCGTGGGGTTGCCTCGGGAGTCCAGGATTTCCCGGGCTACGACGACGTCGATGGACGGCACGAGCATCTCCTTCTGGGATGTGACGCATGGAGTGCGGGATCTTTCGCCTTGCGGCAAGAGCCTAGCCGCCCCGGGGGCCGGCGCCCGCGACCGGCCGCCCGCCGGGCGGGCAAAAGGCGCATGAGGGTGCGTTACGGGGCGAACGGCCGCCCCGCGACCCTGCCTGCCCGCCGGAGGGCGGCCGGCGCGCGTCCCGTTCCCGGCGCTCCGGAGGCCGGGGCGGCGGGAACGGAAGGCGACGGGACGGCGGCGGCGGAGTGTCCGCGACGGGAAAGGCCCCGGCCCGCCGCGCGGGGGTGCGCGGCGGGCCGGGGGCGGTAGGGAAAGGGGCCGCGGCCGGGTGGTCCCGGCCGGGCCGGCGGGGTCAGCTCAGGTGGAGCTGCTGGCCCGGGTAGATGAGGTCGGCGCTGTCGAGGATGTCGTCGTTCAGGTCGAACAGCTTCTTCCAGCCGCCCTTGACGTTCTCGGCCGCGGCGATGGAGCTGAGCGTGTCGCCGGTGCGGACCTTGTACTCGCCGTCGCCCTTCTCGACCTTCTTGCCGGTCGGGGTGGTGACGGTCCTGGACTCGGCCTTGGGGGCCGCCTGGGACTCGGCCTTGGGCTGGGACCCGGTCTTGGGCGCGGCGGGGGCCGGCCGGTACTCGGCCTTGGGCGCGGTGCGCTGCTCGCTGCGCGTGGCGGGCTGCTCGGCGGCGCGCTCGCCGCCGTACGGCGCGCTGGACAGGCCGACGCCGCAGACCGGCCAGGCGCCCTTGCCCTGGCCCGCGAGGACCTTCTCGGCGATCTCGATCTGCTGGGCCTTGCTGGCCTGGTCGGCGGTGGAGGCGTACTGCGTGCCGCCGTACGCGGCCCAGGTGGAGGCGGAGAACTGCAGGCCGCCGTAGTAGCCGTTGCCGGTGTTGATGGACCAGTTGCCGCCGGACTCGCACTGCGCGACGCGGTCCCACTCGGCGGGGGTCGCGGCGCCGGCGGGCGCGGCGCCCATCAGCGGGGCGGCGACGGCCGCACCGGTGACGCCGGCGAACGCGGCGATGCGGACGGCCTTGGAGGGACGGCGGTGCTTGCCCTTGCCGGAAGTGAGCATGGCTGATCTCCTCACCGACGCCTGCGAGGTGAGCTGTCGGGTTCGGGCCTGGTGAGTGCCCGGCCGCGCGCTGGGCGCGGCTTCACCCCGAGCCGGTTCCGGTCGTCTCCCGACGGCCGGGCCCGGCGCCTACCTTGGGTCCCCCGCTCCTGCCTACGGCGCTGAAAGCGTCGACTGTTCCCGTCGTCCGGCGGCAGGATTCGGCGTTACCGGTCGAACGGGGCCCGCGGTGGCGAGCGATGACGACGGTACGCACAGACCCGCCGCGAGATCAAAGACGGACATTCAGGTCAAATACCCCCTACACATCTGTCACTTAAGGGCGTTTGCGCAGGTAGCGGCGGAAACGGACGGACCGGGCACCGTCGAGGGCGAGTTGAGGCGAAGAGATCCTTGTCTCATTTCCCCGAAACGGACATCCGGCCCTCGACTACTTCTCGTCCGCCTTCAGGTCGAGGCTCTGACCAGGGAGGATGAGATCGGGGTCGGCGCCCACGGTCGTGCGGTTCGTCTCGTACAGCGCCGGCCAGCCGCCGGGCACCTTCCGGGCATCCGCGATGGCCGAGAGGCTGTCGCCGGGCCGGACGGTGTAGGTGCCGTCCGCGGCGAGGCCGTCCGCCGTGCGCGCCGCTCCGTCGCCCCGCGAGGCGTGCCGGCCCGTCTCGCGCCCCTCGACGGGGTCGCCGGGCTCGCCCTCGGCGCCCGGGACGGCCGGGGCGCCGGGGACGGCCGGGGCGCCGGGGACCACCGGGGCGCCCTCCTCGGCCGGGGCGCCGCGGTGNNNNCCNGCCCGTGCCGGTCGCGGGGTCGCCCGCGGTGC
>NZ_CP095474.1:2394701-2404327 GCF_023614315.1 Streptomyces sudanensis
CCACCACTCGCTACAAGTTCGGTGGCGTCGGCNGNGNCTCGGCGTGGCACCCGGGGCGGGCCGTGCGCCCCGCTCCGCCGCGCCGGGGGCCGGGGAGCCTTTGATGCCGGTGGCGGTCCCGTCGAGGGCGTCGGGCTCCCGCGGCTCGGCGGTGTCCGTACCGGTGCTCCCGGCCGGATCCGGCGCGGCGTCCGCACCGGACCCCGAGGGAGCGGTGGCGGCGGCCAGGCCCGCGATGGGCGCGCAGGTCGCCCACGCGGCGGAGCCCTTCGCGGCGAGGACCTTCTCCGCGACGGCGATCTGCTGGGCACGGGTGGCGAGGTCGGCGCGCGGCGCGTACGCCGTGCCGCCGTGCGCCTCCCAGGCCTCCTGGGAGAGCTGGAGGCCGCCGTAGTAGCCGTTGCCGAGGTCGGCGCTCCACATGCCACCGGTCTCGCACTCCGCGACCCGGTCCCAGGTGGCGGCGTCGGCGGCGGAGGCGGTGCCCGCGCCGAGCAGCGGCAGGGCGATCGCCGACCCGGTCACCCCGGCGGCGACGACGAGGGCGGGGGCCTGACGGGGTCGACGGTGTCGTCCGTTACCGGAACGCATGCGGAGGACCTTTCACGCGACTGCTGAAGTGACGGTGAACGTAGCGGCATTCGAACACCGGTCACAAGTCGGCTCAGGGAAGATCACGCGAGGATCACAGAGGTGACGATCCGTCAGGTCGCTCGGGGGTGAACTCCACCGGCAGGGTTCGCAGTCCGCGCATGATGAGCCCGCCGCGCCACCGCAGTTCGTCCGGATCGACGGCGAGGCGCAGGTCGGGCAGCCGCCCCAGGAGCGCGGCCAGCGCGGTCCGCCCCTCCAGCCGGGCGAGCGGCGCGCCCAGGCAGTAGTGGATGCCGTGCCCGTACCCGAGGTGCTGGTTGTCGGACCGCCCGAGGTCCAGGACGTCCGGGTCGTCGAACCGCTCCGGGTCGCGGTCGGCCGCCGCCAGCACGACCAGGACGGGGTCGCCCGGCTCGATGCGCCGCCCGCCGACGGTGAGCGGCTCCGTGGCGAAGCGCCAGGTCGCCAGCTCCACCGGCCCGTCGTACCGCAGCAGCTCCTCGACCCCCGTGGCCAGCAGGTCCGTCTCGCCCGCGGCCAGGGACGCCTGGAGGCGGGCGCGTTCGCCGGGGTTGCGGAGCAGGGCGTACACGCCGTTGCCGATGAGGTTCACGGTCGTCTCGAAACCCGCGAACAGCAGGATGAACGCCATCGCCGCGGCCTCGTTCCCGGTGAGGTGCTCGCCGTGGTCGGAGGCGCGGATGAGACCGGAGATCAGGTCGTCGCCGGGGTCCTCCCGCTTCCGGTGGATCAGGTCGACGAGGTACGCCCGCATCCGCTTCACGGCCCGCGCCACGCCCCCGCGCGGCCCGCCGCCGTGCCGGATCATCTGCCCGGCCCAGTCCCGGAAGTCGTCCTGGTCCTCGGCGGGCACCCCGAGCATGTCGCAGATGGCGTAGATGGGGAGGGGGAAGGCGAACTCGTGGATGAGGTCGGCCTCCCCCCTCCCGGCGAAACCGTCGATCAGCCGGTCGGTCAGCTCCTGCACCCGCGGGGCGAACTCCGCGACCCGGCGCGGAGTGAACGCCTTCGCCACGAGCCGCCGCAGCCTGGTGTGGTCCGGCGGGTCGATGTTGAGCAGGTGCGTCATCAGCTCGGCCTTGCGCTCACCCGGGATGCCCGTCCGGCCCCTGGCGTGGGCGGGCTCGTCGTGGTGCGCGGGGTTCTTGCTGAGCCGCTGGTCGGCGAGCGCCTGCCGGGCGTCGGCGTACCGGGTGACCAGCCACGCCTCGACGCCGCTGGGCAACCGGGTCCGGTGCACGGGCGCGTGCTCCCGCAGCCAGGCGTACGCCGGGTACGGATCGGTGGCGAACTCCCAGGTGAAGAGCTCGGGGGGCGTGGCGGGGTCGTCGGCGGCGTTCACCCCCCGACGGTATCCGCCCGGCGCGGCGCGGGGCCTTCCGGGCGCCGGGATCGGCGGGTAGGGGCGGCTTCGGGCTCCGGGGGCGGCTCCGTCCCCGCCGCGGTCCCTCCGGCCGTTCCCGCGGCTCTCCCGTACCGGCCGTCCCGCCGTGCCTCTCCGGCAGTGGAGAGCGTCACCTCGGCCGCACGCCCTGCCGTGGCCGGGAGCGCGGCCGGCCCCCGGCCACGGCAGGGGTGCCGCGGCCCGGAAATCCGAGGCCCCGACCGGCCGGTACCACTTCGGCGATCAGATACCAGGCAGGTATCATGCATGCATGGCGATGACACTCCGGCTCCCCGACGACCTCGACGCGAAGCTCACCGAGCGGGCCCGTCGCGAGCACCGCAGCAAGCAGGAACTCGTCATCGAGGCCGTCCGCGAAGCCCAGGACCGCGCCGAACTGAAGGTCGACGACGTCCTGGCCGAACTCATGGACAGCGACGCGGAGATCCTGGACTACCTGAAATGACCGCGGTGCGCCACCTCCGGATCGACGAGATCCTGGCCATCGCCCGCAAGGTCAACGGCACCGAGCACTGCGTGCGCGACATGGGGCTGCTGGTATCGGCGATCGAACGGCCCCGGACCCACGTGTTCGGGACCGAGCTGTATCCCGCGCTGCACGACAAGGCGGCCGCCCTGCTGCACGCCGTCGCCCGCAACCACGCGCTGATCGACGGCAACAAGCGCACCGCCTGGCTCGCCATGCGCGTCTTCCTCCGGTTCAACGGCCTGAGCGCCGGCGTCTCCCCGCCGCACGTCTCCGTCGCCGGCCCGTTCGTCGAGGAGGTCGCCCAGGACCGCCCGGACGTACCGGCCGTCGCCCAGCACCTGTCGGCCTGGTTCCCCGTCCCCTGACCCACGGCGGCGGCATGAGGGCCGGGCACCCCCCGGCGGGCCGCGGCGGACGCGCCCGGCCGGAACGGGACGTCGATGCACGTGGGGCCGTGCGGACGGCCCTGGGCGGCGCGCCCCGGCGGCAAGGCGGGCGAGGTCCCGGTGGCCGGGGGCCGCGATACCTGTCACCACCGGACGGACCCGTCCCCGTACCGCCACCCCGGCTGACCGGACCGCTCCGGGTACGACGCGGCCGGCGCACGCGGGTGCCCCCGCAGCCACAACCGACTGCGGGAGCGTGCTCGCGGGTCAGCTTCCGGCGAGGAACTGTCCGAGCCGGTCCCGGGGCCGGCCGGTGAGCCGCCGGTGCAGCACCACGGCGCGGGACCCCACCAGGCCGCCGCGGTAGGCGGTCGGCAGTCGCTCCAGGACGTCGGCCGCCGTCGAGGCCGCCAACGACGGGTCGCCGTCCGCGCACAGACACATCGCCCGGTCCAGGGTCAGCAGCGCCCGCGTCATCACCGACCCGCCACCGGTCAGGGCGAGCGCCTGTTCCTGCGCCTCGTACGCCGCGCGGGTGTCCCCCAGCAGCGTGTACGCCTGGGACAGGTGCACCAGGTGCTTCTGTGCCGGATAGCCGGTCCACGTGTCGGCCGTCTCGTCGCCGTCGAGGCGGTCCGCGAACGAACGGGCGTCCTCGACCGCGGCCCTCGCCCCGGAGCGGTCCCCGAGCGCGGCGAGCGCACGAGCGGACACGGCGGCGGCCAGCGCGGCGGCGGCCGTCGGCGCCGAGCCGGCCGCGCGCCGCGCCTTCGCCGCGAGGACGGCGGCCTGGCGCGGCGCCCCGTAGTTCACGCCGACCATCGCGTGCCGGGCGAGGACCCACGCGGTGACCCGCCGGTCGCCGGACTCCCGTGCGGCCCGTTCGGCGGTGGAGAACCAGCGGGCCGCGTCCGGCTGGTCCCCCCGGTCGTGCTGGATGATCGCCACGAGCCCCGCCAGTCCGGCGGTCGTGCGGACCAGGCGGGCGCGTGCCCGCGTCGAGTGCGGCCGGGCCAGGGTGTGACGGAGCAGATCCAGATCGGCCCGCATCTCGGTCAGCAGCGCGTCCGGGGACCGGCCCCGGTACCCGCCGCGGTACCGCTCGTACGCCGATTCCAGGTAGGTCAGATCGCCGTCGGGCGTGGCGACCAGGGCCCCGTCAATGGCCTCCCTCGCCTGGGCGATCCCCGGAAGCCCGGCTGCACCGACCGCGGCGGCCGCCCCCATGAAGCGTCGTCGGTCCACGTCGCTCGTCCCTCCTTTGCCGTGACGGCGGGCCTGACGGGACGCGGCGACGGCCCGGCGGACCTCGGCGACCGTCACCCCGTAGGCGCGGGCGATCGTCTCGTGGAAGACGGGTGTCGGCAGCCGCCGCTCCGTCTCCCACCTCTTCAGGTTCTCCGGATCGAAGAACCGTCCGCCCCCGGCTTCCTCCATCCGCCGCGCCTGCTCTTCTCGCGTACGGCCCGCACGCTCCCGGACACCCCGTAAGAGGGCGCCGATCCCGTCCGGAGTCATCATGCGCCGCGCCTCCTGTGTGATCGCAAGGGTGATACCCACTCTGGCCCCCCGCTCCGGCCCCCCGCAGGCAAATGCACCACTTCCCGGCACCTCCGCCCGAACGGCATCGGACCTTTGGATGAGTGGCGCCGCCCCGGGGCCGAGGCGAACCGCCCGTCCTCGGCCCCTGGTTGCGGCCTCATGTGCCAGAAGACCGCGGGGCCCTGCCCCGTGTGACCGAAGGAGCCGCGATGCCCCGACCTGCCACGAGCACAAGGGACCTCGACGTCGTACGAACGTCCGCCCCGGACCCGCAGCCCCCCGCGGCGGTCGATCACCGGCCGGCCGGGCCCGGCCTCGTGGCCTGCTTCGCCCCGTCCGACCACCGCGTGGGGCACATGCGCCGGATCACCGCCTCCCACCTCCGCCACCACGGCTGTGCCGCACTGATCGACGACGCCGTACTCGTCGTCTCCGAACTGGTCACCAACGCGATCCGGCACGGTAGGGGCGAGGTCGGACTGAAGGTGACCGTCCTCACCGGTGAACTGCTCATCGAGGTCGGCGACCGCAGCACCGCCCCGGCACGGCTCCGCACCGCCGGCGACGACGACGACGACGGTCGCGGCCTGCTGCTCGTCACCGCCCTCGCACGGACCTGGGGCGTCAGCGACGACGGCACGACCACCTGGTGCACCCTCGCGCTCCCCGAGAGAAGGCCATGACGGCCGTCATACCGAGCGTCGTCGCCACCGGGGCCCTGAACCGGCGGTTCCCCGGTGCGGCGCCGCACACCGGCCCCGACCGCCGAGACACTCGCCGAGTCGACCGACGTGGAAGCCCACGACGGCCCGAAAACCGTCCTCGGCCCCCACCCGCCCGGGATCTGCGCCGTCACCGCCCGCCTCCGGACGACGATGGCGCAGCGCTCGCGGCGGCCTGACATGTCCGACTTTCCGCCCGGCACCACACGGCGAGGACTCTCGGAGCGGAAGGCCGGGCGGAAAGCGGATCCCGTTCCTCGTCCTCCGCCCCGGCCGGCGGCCCGCAAGGGGCGGCGGTGGACGCCCGAAAGCACCCCGGCGATCCGGAAGGGCGGGTCAGCCGGCCGGGTGGCCCTCCGCCGCGCGGATCGCGTCGCGGTACGCGCGGGCCGCCGCGCGCAGCGCGGCCTCGGGGTCCACGCCGTCCGCCTCCGCGCGGACGGCCGCCTCCAGCAGGGCGTAGCCGACGCCGTCGCCGGACGGCGGCGGGACGTCCAGGCCGGCGCTGCGGACCCGGCCCGCGAGCTTCGCGGCGAGGGCGAGGCCCGGCTGGCCCAGGGGGACGCCGTCCGTGACGGAGGTGCGGCGCTTCTCGACGGCCTTGGTGCGCAGCCAGTGCTCCTTGACCTGCTCGGGCGTCTCGGCGGTCTCCTCGCCGAAGACGTGCGGGTGGCGGTGGATCAGCTTCTCGACCAGGCCGCCCGCCACGTCGTCGAGGGAGAACGGCTCCTCCTGCGCCTCCTCGGCGATCCGGGCGTGGAAGACGACCTGGAGGAGGACGTCGCCGAGTTCCTCCCGCAGTTCCTCCCGGTCGCCGTCCTCGATCGCCTCGACCAGCTCGTACGCCTCCTCGATGGCGTACTTGGCGAGGCCCCGGTGGGTCTGGCGGGACGACCAGGGGCACTCGCGGCGGATGCGGTCCATCACCTCGACGAGGTCCAGGAGGCGGGCGCCGGGCAGGTCGTAGGAGCCGGGCAGGAGCTCCAGCTCGGGCAGGGCGGCGCGGCCGGAGCCGGCGAGGCGGGCCAGTCCGTCGGTGAGGTCCCGGTCGCCCTCGCCGGACGCGAGGACGGCGACCGTGCGGCCCCCGGCGCAGGCGTCGACCAGTTCCCGCGCGGTGGGCTTCGCCGCCTCGACGGCGATCCCGGCCTCGCGGAGGTACGGCAGCTGCGGGTGGCCGGGGTCGGAGCACAGCACCGCGTCGGCGGTGCGCAGGGTCTGCCAGGCCGGCCAGGACAGCACGCCGGGGGCCACCCGGTGGCTGGTGGTGATCAGGACGATGCGGCCGGTTCCGGGGGTGTCTGCGGCTTGAGCGTTCACCCCTCGAACCTACCGCCCGCCGCTACGCGCCCGCCGGGGTGGCCGCCGGGTCCCGGGTGACCTGGCGGAGCCAGGGGGGCTGGTGGTCGCCGAGCCGGATGCCGTCGTGGTCCCAGGTGCCGTACCGGGGGTTCACCTCGACGGCGAGGTCCCTGGAGGCGGCACCGAACAGGGCGGCGAGCTTCTTCTGGCCCTCGGGGGTGTGGGACACCCCGTGCTTCGCGGCGATCTTGTCCATGAGGATGCCGCGCCGGACCATCCCGTCGACCTCGCCGGGGGTGGTGCCCTGCTGCTGGAGCAGCATCGCGGCGAGCTGCGCCTCCCCGCCGTACTGGCGGGCGGCGGCGCGCCGGGTCTCCTGGACCTCCTTGCGGCTGGCCGTGACCCCGGCGTCGGCGGCGACCTTCTCCACCACCCGGTCGAAGATCATGCCGTTGAGCTTCTCGCGGCTCAGGGTGCCGGTGGCGCGGATCAGCTGCTCGGCCTGCGGCGACGCCTCCTGGGCCGAGCGGACCTGCCGGACCTGCGCCTGGAGCGCGGCCGTCTCGATCCGGTCGCCGCCGACGACGGCCGCCGCGCCCGGGTGGGCGTCGCCCCCGCAGGCGGTGAGGAGGGGGGCCGCGGCGAGGAGGGCGGCGGACACGGAGAGCGCGGTGCGACGGCGGCGGTGCAAAGGGGGCCTCCCGGCGTGGGTCGTACGTCAGCGTCAACGACCTTGCGGTGATCGATGGTAGGCAGTGGACGCGGCCCGGGCCACTACTTCGGAGCCACTTCCGTCAACGATTCGCGGCCCTTCGGGTTCTCCGGGCGCAGCATGACCGCCCGGGAGACGAGGAACGTGACGGGGATGGCGGCCGCCGCGGCGAGCAGCGGCGCGTACCGGCTGGACAGGCCCGCCACGCCGACCAGCAGCCAGACCCCGGCGGTGGTGATCACGAAGTTCGCGGCGTTGGTCAGGGGGAAGAGCAGGAACTTCCGCCAGGTGGGGCGGGTGCGGTAGGTGAAGTGGCTGTTGAGGAAGAACGAGCCGGTCATCGACAGCAGGAACGCGGCGACGTGCGCGGCGACGTACGGCAGGCCGCACGCCAGGAGCAGCAGGTAGCAGCCGTAGTAGGTGCCGGTGTTCACCACCCCGACCAGGGCGAACCTGACGATCTGGCCGCTGGTGCCGGTCATCTTCGGCTGTACTCCCCGGGGGACGGTCGGGTGCGCGGTGCGCCGGTGTTCGCCGCCTTCACCAGGAAGTGGGGGCGCCGCTTCACCTCGTAGTAGATGCGGCCCACATACTCCCCGATCAGGCCGACCATGACCATCTGGACGCCGGCGAGGGCGGTGACGGCGACCAGGAGGGTGACGTAGCCGGGGGTGTCGACGCCGTTGAGGAGGGCGTCGCCGACGATCCACGCCGCGTAGAGGGAGGCCGCGGAGAGGAGGAGGAAGCCCAGGTAGAGGGCGGCCCGGAGCGGTTTGTCATTGAAGGACAGCAGGCCGTCGAGGCCGTAGTTGAGGAGTTTGCGGAACGTCCATTTCGAGCGGCCCTGCTCGCGTGTCTCGTTCTGGTACTCGAACGTCGTGGTGGGGAATCCGACCCAGGCGAAGATCCCTTTCGAGAAGCGGTTGTACTCGGTGAGTTCCAGCACCGCGTCGACGGCCCGGCGGGACAGCAGCCGGAAATCCCCGACGCCGTCGGCGAGCTCCACGTCGACGAGCCGGTTGACCACCCGGTAGTAGCCGCGGGCCAGCAGGGTGCGCGTGACCCGGTCGCCCTCGCGGGTGCGGCGGGCGACGACCTGGTCGTAGCCGTCGGCGTGGAGTTCCAGCATGCGGGCGACGAGGCGCGGCGGGTGCTGGAGGTCGGCGTCCATGATGACCACCGCGTCGCCGGCCGCGTGGCGGAGCCCGGCGAGCATGGCCGCCTCCTTGCCGAAGTTCCGGCTGAAGGAGACGTAGCGGACGCGCGGGTCGGCGGCGGCCCGCTCCTGGAGGATCTCCAGGGTGCGGTCGCGGCTTCCGTCGTCCACGTAGACGAGTTCGAAGTCGACCGCGAGGCGGCCCAATTCCTCGGTCACGTGCTCGTGGAACCGGGCGATGATCTCCTCTTCGTCGAAGCAGGGCACCACTATCGAGATCAGCACGGCGTCCACGGAAACGGCCGTGCGTGTCGGGGGCTGCCCCCTTCCGTGGCGGGCAGGCGGACATTCGGTGAACTCGCTCCGGAGGAGCGGGGATTCCGTTTTCCCGGTGCGATATTCGGGACGTGTCCGAGTCCCGTGCCCCTTCGTCCGTCCCGCGCGCCTGCGGTGCGGCGGCGCTGTTCGCCGTGTTCGCCGTCTGCGCGGGCGACGCCGCCTCCCGCACCTTCCCCTTCGGGTCGCGCACGCGCGCCGTCAACGACCTCGGCAACCAGTTCGTGCCGTTCCACGCCCACCTGTGGGACCTGCTGCACGGACGTGCCGGGGCCGGGCCGCTGAACTGGCGGTCGGGGTACGGGACCAGTCTGCTGCCGGACCTGGGCACCTATCTGACCAGCCCGTTCGCCCCGCTCGTCGCGGTGTTCCCGCGCGAGCGGATCGACTTGGCCGTGTACGTGGTGACGGTGCTGAAGATCGGCGCGGCGGCGGCGGCCATGGCGCTGGTGCTGCTGCGGCAGCGGCGGGGCGGCCGGTGGGGGGCGGCCGCGCTGGGCGCCGCGTACGCGCTGTGCGGCTGGGCGGTGGCGGAGGCGTCGTACAACCCGATGTGGCTGGACGGGCTGATCGCCTTCCCGCTGCTGTGCCTGGTCGCCGAGTGGGTGCGCCTGGGGCGGCGGCCGGTGCTGGGGCCCGTGGTGGTCGCCGTGTGCTGGGTGGCCAACTTCTACACCGCGTACATGGCGACGCTGGGCGCGGCGCTGGTGCTGCTCGCGCGCGGCGGGACGCGGCCCCGGGTGCTGGGGCGGGCCGCGGGGACGGTGCTGCTGGGGATCGGGCTCGCCGCGCCCGTGCTGGTACCGGTGTTCCTCGGGTCGCGGCACGCCTATCCGGGGTGGACGCGCGACTTCGACCCGGCGCGGTGGACGGACCTGGCGGCCCGGGTGCTGCCGGCGACGTACGGCTTCTTCACGCCGGCGCTGTTCCTGGGGGCGGGGGCGCTGCTGCTGGCCGCCGCGCTGCCGNNCCACCGGGGGG
>NZ_CP095474.1:2404340-2404579 GCF_023614315.1 Streptomyces sudanensis
CGGCTGGTGTGGGGCGGGCTGGTGGCGGGGGTGCTGCTGTCCCTGCAGTGGGAGCCGACGCACCTGGTGTGGCACGTGTTCGCCACGCCGAACGGCAGCCCGTACCGGCAGACGTTCGTCCTGGCCGGGGTGGTGGTGATGGCCGCGTGGACGGGTGCCGCCGCCGGCTGGCCGGGGTGGCGGGCGCTGCTGGGCGGGGCGGGCGTGCTGGCCGCCGTGGCGGCGGCGGCCTCGGGGAG
>NZ_CP095474.1:2404631-2410252 GCF_023614315.1 Streptomyces sudanensis
GGNGTNGACAGGTGGTGCTGCTGGGGCGGGCGCGGCGGCGGGTGGTGCGGGCCGTGGGGGGCGCGCTGCTGGCGGGCAGCGTGGTCGTGCCGGCCGCGGCCACCACCGCGTACGCGGACCGGGAGCGGCCCGCGCGGCTGGACGACTACCCGGCCTGGGGCGCGGCGCACGAGGCGCGGGCGGCGGCCGTGGACGGCGCCGACGGCTGGCCGGCCTACCGGACCGACCCGGGGCGCCCGCAGCTCACCGGCAACGACCCGCTGCTGGTGGGCGGGCAGGGCGCCGCGTACTACAGCAGCCACACCCCCGAGGTGTGGACGCGGACGCTGGCCGCGCTCGGCGGCGGCTGGACGTCGCACGGGCGCAACCTGCAGAGCCTGGACAACCCGGTGACGGACGCCCTGTTCGCGGTGGGCGCGCGCTGGCGGGACGGGGCGCTGGCCCACAACCGGGAGCGGCTGCCGCTGGTGACGGTGCAGCCCGGGGTCGGCTCCGGCTCCGGCTCCGGCGGGCGGGAGCCCCGGTACGGGCCCTCCGCGTTCCGCAACCAGGAGCTGCTGCTGGGGGCGCGCGTCTACGACGTCCCCGCGGACGGCGTGTGCCCGGTCGGCAGCGAGGTCTTCGCCTGGGCCCCCGACTTCACCGGCACGGCGCGCCTCGGCGGTACCGGACGGCCGGCCGAGCTGCGCGGCGGGCTGCCCAAGCGGCGGGCCGCCATGACCCCGCTGGGCACGCAGCTCACGACGGGTGCGCGCGTGGAGTGGCGGGGCCGGGGGGCGTGCCGCGGGGCTCCGTCGGCTGCCTCGACGNGGGGCGGCTGAGCGCGGCGGTGGCCCGGCTGCGGGCGTCGGCGGCGGTGGACGTGCGGGTGGACGGCGGCGGGGTGCGCGCCGTACTCCCGCCGGGGGCGCGCGGGACGGCGGTCCTGGCGGCGCCCCGGATCGCCGGGTGGCGGTGCGGGGGCCGGCCCGCCGGGGAGTACCTGGGGCTGGTCGCCGTGGACGTGTCGGGCGGGTCGCCGGTGAGCTGCGCGTTCCGCCCGCCGGGTCTGCGGGCCGGGACGGCGGGCGGGGTGGTGGCGCTGCTGGTGCTGGCGGGGGTGGCGGTCCGCCTGCGGCGCGCGGGTCGCCGGGACGCCACCAAGACTTCACCCGCGCACCACCACGCCGTCTTCCGGGAGCCGGTCGGCCCGGCGTAGCTTGCCCCGCATGCCCTCCCTTCTGAGCAACCCGCTGACGAGGCGGCTGCTGCGCCCCGCCGTCTCCCTGATCGAGCAGCGCATGGAGCGCGTCACGCACGCGTTCCAGAAAGACCTGGACGCCCTGCACCACGAGGTGGCCGACCTGCGCAGGCAGAGCTACGGGCTCGGGCTGCTGCTCGACCACGCGGGCCGCGAGGCGCACCGGATGCCGACGCCCGTGCAGGTGGACCGGCTGGTCGGCGAGGTCCGCGCGGTGACCGGCGCGGCGGACGAGCGGGCGCGGGACGAGGTCACGGTGGCGTACCGGCACCTGGTGGCGCTGGAGGCGCTGGGCGTCGGCGGGATCGGGGGCACGGTGTCCGACGTGTGCGGGCGGCTGGCGGCGGTCCCCCTCCTCGCGGCGGACGCCGGCGCGGACGGCGTGGTGGAGGTGCTGGAGGTCGGCGCCCGGCAGGGGCTGTTCGCGGCGGCGCTGAGCAGGATGCTGCGGCGGCAGGGGCTGGAGGCGCGGCTCACCCTCGTCGACCCGCTGGACGGCGCGCCCGTCCGGGAGCAGACCGTACGGGACAACCTCGCGCTGGGCGGCGGGCGCCCGGACGGGTCGCGGCTGGTGCGCGGCCGGCTCGACGAGCCCGGGGTCCGCGACCTGGTCGCGGACCGGCGGTACGGGGTGGTCCTGCTGAACGCCCCGCACGACGGCGCCCGCGCCCTGGCGGCGCCCGGCGCGGTGGTGGTCTGCCCGGACGCGGTGGCGGACCCGGAACTGCGCCACCTGGGCGGGGTGGCGGACTCCGCGTACTACGGCACGGCCGCCTGACCGCCCGGCCGGGTCGACGGCCGGTCAGGCGGCCGGTCGGACGGTTCCCGGCCGGACGGCCGGACGGCCGGACGGCCGGGCGCGGGCCGGGCGCTTCCCGCCGCCCCGGGCGCTCCTCGCCGCCGGCGGGTCAGCGCCCGCGCACCTGCTGCTGGTGGGTGAGCGCCCGGCGCAGTTCGGCCGCGAGCGGGTGGTAGGGCCCGTAGGCGCGCTCCGTGTCGTACAGCAGGTTCTGGAGCTGCTGGTGGGCGCCGGAGTGGTCGCCCGTGGTGAGCAGCAGGTGCCCGATCCGGTGCCGGATGCCGAACGCCCGGCTCGGGTCGGCGCCGGGCTGCCGCCGGGCGCTCTCGTGGTACGGCAGGATCGCCCGGTACTCGGCGAGCGCCCCCGCCGCGTCGCCCGTCTGCTCCAGGCAGAGCGCCACGTCGTGACGGTACTGGAGGGTCTGCGGGTCCGCCGGGCCCGCCTCGGCCTCCCGGTCGGCGGCGAGGCGGCGCAGCTCGGGCAGGGCGCGCCGGTACTGGCCGTCGTCCATGAGGGTCGTCGCGTACTGCCTGCGCAGGACGCGCACGACGTGCGAGTGCTCGCCGTGCTCGGCGGCGGCGGCCGGGAGGGTCGCGCCGAGGAGGTCGACGGCCTGGGTGACGCGGCCCTCGCCGAGGAGCCGCTTCACCTCCTCGACGGCGGCGGCCACACCGGACCGCCCGGCGGGGGCGCCGCCCGGCGGGACGGCCGGGGGCGGCNGCACGGGGACGGCCGCGGCGGGCGCGGAGGCCCGCTCGGGCCAGGGTGCGAGGGGCCGGGTGAACGGCCGGGTGGGGTCCATGGGCCCGACCGGCCCGGCGGCGCGCGCCGGGAGCAGCGGGGCGAGCGCCTCGTACACCTCCTGCGCGCCGGAGGGCCGGTGCCCGGGCTCCTTGGCGAGGAGCCGCTGCACCAGGGCCTCCAGCGCCTCGGGCACGTCGGGGCGCAGCTGCCGGACGGGCTGCGGGGACTCGTACAGGTGGCGGTGGAGGACGCCGAGGGCGGTGGAGCCGGCGAACGGCACGCTCCCGCAGAGCAGTTCGTGGAGGACGACGCCGAGGGCGTACAGGTCGGTGTACGGGCCGACGGCGCCGCCCATGGCCTGCTCGGGCGCCATGTAGGCGGGGCTGCCTATGGGCGAGCCGGTGTGGGTGAGGCGCGTGGTGTCGGTGTCGAGGACGGACGCGACGCCCAGGTCGAGGACGGTGATCGTGCCGTCGGGCCGCACCATCACGTTGCGCGGCTTGAGGTCGCGGTGGACGATCGGCACGGCGTGGACGGCGGCGAGCACGGCGCACATCTGGGCGGCGACGGCGACGGCCCACTGCCAGGGGTAGGGCTCGTGCTCGGCGAGGTGGTCGGCGAGGTCGGCCCCCTCGACGTACTGCATGACCAGGTACAGGTCGTCGCCGTCGCCGCCCGCGTCGTGCACGGTGACCAGGCCGGGGTGGGCGACCTGGGCGGTGACCCGGCACTCCCGGACGAAGCGGCGGCGCATCTCCTCCGCGGCGGTCGCGGCGGCCATGTGGTCGGGGCGCAGCAGCTTGACGGCGACGCGCCGGTCCAGCCGCCGGTCGTACGCCGTCCAGACCTGGCCCATGCCGCCCTGGCCGATGAGCGCGGCCAGCTCGTACCGGCCGGTGATGACCCGTCCGTTCACCGGCCGCCGTCCTCCCTGCGGAGCAGGTCGCTGAGCTCGTCCAGCTCGGCGCGGACCTGGTCGATGCGGGGCGCGGCCGGCGGCCCGGACCGCGCCGGGACCGGGGCCGGGGTCGCGGGCGCCGGCACGGCGTGCGGCTGCGGCGGGCCGTACGGCGGCACCGCGGCGGGGGGCGCCGGGTACACCACGCCCTGCGGCGGGTACCCCTGGCCGCCCCCGGCGGGGAACGTCGTCGCGTAGGGCGAGGGGGCCGGGCCGGCGGCGCGCAGGTCGTGGTGGCGGAGGTCGGCGTAGAGGAAGTACCCGGTGAACAGCGCGGCGTTCAGCAGGAGGCCCGCCACCCCGAGGTCGGAGCGCGCGGAGTCGGTGTCGTCCACGGTGAGGACCATGCTGACGACCGTGAGGACCACCGAGAGGGCGAACAGCCACCAGTCGAGGACCCGGCGCGTCACCAGCGCGAGCCGCATGGTCGCCGCCCCCGTGAGGAAGCCGAGGCTGAGCAGCGGCAGCACGGCGAACAGGACGCGGAGCACGACGACATGGGTCGGCGTACGACGCTGCGGTGGCACGGGGCCGGGGCCGTACATGGCTCCTCCAGGAGGCCGNGGGGGGNAGAGGACGGGGGATACGGGGATGAGCGTATACAGCGACCTGCGGAAGGGCTCCAGGGTTGCACGGATCCGCCGTGCGGTTGCTCACGTCGGCCGCCGCCCGCCGGCCCGGGGCGGACCGGGCCGGGGCGGGCGGCGTGATGGCGGAGCCGGTGCCGGGCGGCGGTCCGGGGCCGCNCGGNCCGCCGCCCGCCGGCGGGCCGGGCCGGGCCGCTCGGGCGTCCCCCGGCGGGTGGGGGTTCTCCGTACGCGGCGGCTGCGCAACCTGCGACACTCACATGTGACGGCCTTTCACAAGCCAAGCCAGGCACGGGGCGTAAAAATACGTTGACATGGTTCACATGCTCTGATGTGATGGACACATCACTTCACGGGGCCGCACCGCGTTCCGCCCCTCTCCTGTCTTCATGTCTTCGCCCGGAGGGCACCCATGTCCCACCCCATGCAGCAGCCCCCGTACGGCGCGCCGCACCCCGCTCCGCCCGCCCCGGCCGCGCCGCCGAACAACGGTCTCGGCACGGCCGCGCTGGTGCTCGGCATCATCGGTGTGGTCTTCGCGCTCATCCCGCTGCTGTTCTGGCTGGGCGGCATCCTCGGCCTGCTCGCCGTGATCCTGGGCGCGGTCGGCGTCGGCCGCGCCAAGCGCGGTGCCGCCACCAACAAGGGCGTGGCGATCGCCGGCACGGTCCTGGGCCTGGTGGGGCTGATCCTCTCCGTGGTGATCGGGATCGCCACGGTCATGGCCGTGAACGAGGCCGTGGACGACATCAACAAGGAGCTGACCAACACCGCCCCGAAGGACACCTCCGGCGGCGACAAGGGCTCGGCCGCCCCGGCGGCCCCGGGCGACGCGAAGAGCGGCGAGGTGCCCGAGACGCTGGCCGCCGACGAGACGATCATCTACGACGACGACCTGAAGATCACGGTCTCCGCGGCGAAGCCCTACACGCCGAGCGACACCTCGGTCGGCCACGCCGCGGGCAACAAGGCGTACCAGGTCACCGTCGTCGTCGAGAACGGCAGCAAGCAGAAGTTCGACACCGACCTGGTGCTCCTGGAGGCCCGCGCCGGCACGGAGGGCGTCACCGCCGAGCAGGTCTTCGACAGCGGCCTGGACGGCGTCACCGGCTCCCTCGCCCCCGGCAAGAAGGCCACCGGTACGTACGCCTTCAGCGCCCCCGCCGACGCGAAGACCCTCACCGTCGAGGTCACCCCGGGGTTCGAGCACGAGGCGCAGCAGTGGGAGCTGAAGTTCTGAGCCCACGGCTCCCCGCGGAGTGCGCGGCGCGCGGNCCCCGCGCNNCGCGC
>NZ_CP095474.1:2410260-2426255 GCF_023614315.1 Streptomyces sudanensis
CCGCCGGGCGCCCGCNCCCCGGGTGTGCGGCCGACGGGCGCGCCGCCGTACGCCCGGCCGACGGGCTCACAGCCGGTGGCGCACCCACACGTTCGGCTCGACGTACACGGCGTACCCGTGCGACGCCTCGCAGCGGACCGGCACCAGCGCGAACGGCACCTCCACCGGCCCGTCGGCGTCGAACGGCAGCCCGGTCCACTCCCGCCACCGCTCCACGGTCCCGCTGATCGTCATCGACGCCGCGGCGACCGAGTCGACCACCCCGCCCGCGCGGACGTGGACCCGCAGCCACGGGTCGTGCGGCAGCCCGTCCTCCGGCCGGGTGCGCAGCGCGTACTCGGCCATCGGCGTACGCGGCTCCAGGTGCTTGCCGTTGGGCCGCACCGGCGCCACGACCTCCCGGTACCCCATCTCCCCGGCTCGGTCGCGCATCGCGGCCAGCATCCGCGCCGACAGCCCCCGGCCCAGCACGTCCCGCGCGACGGATATCTCGATGGCGCTCACCGTGTCGGGCGTCCGGCCGGCCTGCCGGTCCTCCATCGCCCACAGCAGCACCTGGTCCCAGCCGCGCTCCGGCAGCACCCCGTCGCGCCCCTCGGCGCCGAGCGCGAACGGCACGCTGTACGACCGGGCCAGGACCCTCCCCTCGCCGTCCAGCGCCACGGACACGTACTCGGGCGCCTCGGCGACCATCCAGGCGTAACCCAGGTCCGACACGGGGTCCTGGGTCATGAACCTCGGCCACAGGCTGGGCATCTGCCACAGCGCGCCCACCAGGTCGGGCCGCTCGGCGAGACTGACGATCCTCATGTCCATCCCGGGAGGCTAGGCGCCCGCCTCCCCGCGCCGCCACGGATTTCCCGACCCGGCCCGTCCCCGCTCCGGCCCGGCCCCGGCCCCGGAACGGTGCGGGGGCGGGAGGGGCCCGGTGCGGGGCGGGATCAGGGCAGCGGCTCGCGCGGGCAGCCGTTCAGGACGCGCCGCATCGCGTCCCGCTCGGCGGCGGTGACCCACACCTCGTACTTCTTCTTCACCGCGACCTGCCGCGCCACGTACCGGCAGCGGAACGCCTGCGACGGCGGCAGCCAGGTCGCCGCGTCGCCGTCGCCCTTGCGGCGGTTGGCGGACGAGTCGACGGCGAGCAGGTTCAGCGGGTCGTTGGCGAAGCGCAGGCGCTTGGCCGCGTCCCACCGGTGGGCGCCCTTCTGCCAGGCGTCGGACAGGGCGACCACGTGGTCCACGTCGACCTTGCCGTCGCCCCGCCGGAACTCGATCCGCCGCCCCGTGTAGGGGTCCCGCTCGATGACGCCCCGCGCCACCTTGCACCGGTCGCCGTCCTTGTGGCGCACGTCGACGGCGTCCCGTGCGAGGACGTCCTCACGGGTGCCGCAGCCGTTGCCGTCCGTGTCGGCCCAGGGGCGGCCGAACTTCTCCCGCTCGTACCCCGTTTTGGGCGCCCGGCCCTTGACGGTGAGCGTGTCGACGGCGGCGAGCGCGGAACCGGCGGGCGCGTCGGTGCCGGTGCCCGCGCCCCCCTCCCCGTCCGCCGTGCACCCGGACAGGGCGAGGACGGCGGCCGCCAGCGCGGCGGCGAGGGGGCGGCGGGCGGCGCGGGCTGCGGTCGGCATGGTCGAGATCCTAGGGTCCCGCGCCGGTAATCGACCGGTGGTCGTCGTGTGACTTCTCCCGTCGACGCGCCGGTCCCTCGTCAGGGCCAAGAGCCGGAGCCTCGGCTCGGGTGGGGGTTTTCCTTGCGAGGGTGCCGAGGTCGCAGGGGTGAAGCGGCACCCGGCACGGGTCTGCGCGGTGGATGGTGAGACCGGTCGCTTCGGTGACGCACGTTCACGAGTTGATGGGCGACCCCACGTGTCACCACGGCCGTCACGGCCTCCGGTCGGTGAGGGCGAGGGCGCACCACGTCATCGTGCCGTCCTCGCTCACCCCCCAGGCCCGTGCGAGAGCGTCCACGAGGAACAACCCGCGACCACTCTCCTCCTCCTCACCGGCGGCCCGCAGCCGCGCCGGGACGGTACTGCCGTCGTGGACCTCGATGCGCAACTCCTCAGCACCGGCACTCACCCTGAGCCCGACCGCTCCGGTGCCGTGGCGGACCGCGTTGGTGACGAGTTCGGAGACGACCAGTACGGCGTCCTCGACCACCGGGGCAAGGGACCACTGGCGCAGGTAGATGGCGGTGATGTCACGCATCTGCCCGACACGGTGCTCAGCCGGAAGGAACAACACCTCGAACCGACGCCCGGCAGCTCCCACAGCGGCGGCGGCCTGGGGCGTCGGTTGCCCGGGCGCCCGGCTCGCGGTGTCGCGGTGGGCGACGGGCCGGCCATACGAGGCGGGCCCGGCCACCGATCCACCGGACCCGGAGGCCGACTCCTGTCGACGCTCCTGATCCGTATTCACCCGGTCCAAGCCGTTCGCCGCGGCATCGTGACGCATGCAGTCCTCGGATTCGTCGTGGTAGGTGCAGAACAGTCGATGGACCCGCCCTCTTCGCGGCTGGCGGCGACATCGACGCAAGGAGGCGGGCCTGGGGCCCGCGCCACCGATCTCCGTAAAGGGAGGCGCCCGGGAAGTGCACGCGGTGGGTCCGGCCATCACCTGGGCTCCCTCACCGGGGGGCGGCGAGAGCGGCATGTCCGAGCCGGTCCGCCGAAGGCGGTCACCGTCACGGACGAGGTGACCAGTCCCCCGTCACCGGTCGGGTCGACAGGGAGGCAAAGGGGCGTGCGGGGCTTGCACAACCAGTAAGGGCAAGGCTCCTTCTCCCGCCCTGGGCTGGGAGGACGAAGACACCCACCCCCCAACCCTCAGGACCGGGACGGTCTCCGACACACCCCACCCGACGGGACGAACCAGGCCGGTCAGCCGCCGACCGCCACGACCCGACCACCCGCCCCCATCCGTATTCGGCCCGGGCTCACCACGACGGCACCCGCACCGACCCGGACGGAAGCGACCGCCACCTCACAGCCCTCGGTACCGGACCGGACCGTGCCGCTCCCCGGCCGTCCGCCCCACCACGACTCGAACGCGGCACGGGGGATGCGCAGTGAGTTCGCGTCCGAGCAAAAGGTGATGGTCCGACGCATGTTGACCTCGACTTCGTCAGGGAGGAGAGACCAGTC
The DNA here is from genome assembly GCF_023614315.1 of Streptomyces sudanensis. NCBI lineage: Bacteria > Bacillati > Actinomycetota > Actinomycetes > Kitasatosporales > Streptomycetaceae > Streptomyces > Streptomyces sudanensis. The sequence continues at coordinate 2,413,404 of NZ_CP095474.1, forward strand.
CCACAACTCTCAGGACCCACATCGCAGTCGGCGAGGGACCGGCCTCAACCAGCCTGTACGCAGCCGGCGGCGGCACGCAACAGAATCCTCACTGAAAATTCAGCGAGGCCCTGAAGTGGAATATGCGGAGACGTGCGCACGGGCTGCGGGCCATGCACACGGGGTGTCACACTCTGCACAGCGCGGCGGACACACGCACTGCGGCAACGGGAGGATGCACAGGTGGCAGCAAGGCTTGGCGCTACCGGCCGGCGTCTGGAACTCGGCATCCAGCTCAGGCAACTACGCGAGAACTGCCCCCCGGTCGAGAAGGAACGAGCCAAGGGCATGACCCGGAAGGAGGCGGTCCGCGGGCTCAAGGACATCTCGGAAGCGACGTTGGCCCGCATCGAGAACGGCGAGATCAACTTCCGTCGCAACCTGGGCAACCTCCGCGCACTGCTGAAGCGGTACAGCGTCACCGACCCCGAGTTGGTCGATCAGCTCGTCGAACTGAACCGCGAGGCGCCGGGAGAGGACTGGCTGACTCAGTACGTCCGCTTCATGCCGACGGGCATGCCGCACTTCGTCGGACTCGAAGCGGAGGCCGTAACGATCACCGCCTACCATCCGACCCTGGTGTACGGCCTTCTCCAGACAGAGCGATACGCGAAGGCCCTGCTGGAGACGCATCGACCGGTCGAAGACACCACCGCGGAATCCGTCAAGCGCAATCTGGAAATCCGAATGCAGCGGAAGCACAGGGTTCTGCATCCCGAGAACCGCGCCCCCGCCAGATTGCGCATCATCCTGGGAGAGGCCGCCCTGCGCATCCCGTACGGCGACGAGGACGTCATGCGGGAGCAGTACAGGGAGATCATCCGCCTGACCCAGGAGGAGCACGTATCCGTGCAGGTCATGCCGTTTCGGCGCGGCTACCGCTCCACCAATGACTTCACGATCCTGAACCTGGGGTCTCTGCCGTCCCGAGTTCAGACCGACAACGCCTGGGGCGCCGTCTCGACGTCGGACAAGCCTCGGGAAGTGGACCGGTTCTCACGCCGGTTCGACGCGATGGTGGGCGTAGCCCTCGGGGTTGAGGAAACCATCGATTTCCTGGAACGACTAGCCGAAGGGTGAAAGGCATCAATACCATACGCGCGACTTCCGGGTCGGTTCCTGAAAGTGCATGGTTCAAGTCGTCCTACAGCGACGGTACGGGCAACAACTGCGTCGAGGTGGCGGACCTCGGCTCGGCCGGCCGAGTCGGCATCCGCGACTCCAAGGACAAGCGACGCGCGGGTCTGGCCGTGCCCGCCGACGCCTGGTCGTCGTTCGTCGGCATGCTGCGCGGCACCACCATCGAGCCGTAGCCCCCGCTGCGCGGCTCCGCTCGCGGGGTGTCCTCCTCGCTCGTACCGAGAGGGGCACCCCGCGTCCTCGTTCCACCTGGCCCACGCGGTGCGCACGTCACATGCCGCGGCGTCGCCCGGAGCCCGCAGGGGCGGGAACCCCCCGCCCCCGCCCGCCGTCACGAACCGAGGACCGCCGCTGCGCCCGACCGCCCGTCGCTACGACCCGAGGACCGTCGTCAGGAACTCGCCCGTCCACGCGAGCAGTTCGCGCCCCACGACCGGCTTGCCGCCGATCTTCCCCGTCGTCGGGCGGGGCACCAGGATCTGGCGGGCCGACGCCTTGACGACCGTGCGCGGGTACAGCCGGTTCAGGCGCAGTTCCTGCGACTCGCGCAGCTCCACCGGCGCGAAGCGGACGTTGCTGCCCTGGAGGACGATCTCGCCGACCCCGCAGGCGCGCGCCAGCATCCGCAGGCCCGCCACGAGGAGCAGGTTCTCGACCGGCTCGGGCAGCTTGCCGTACCGGTCGGTCAGCTCCTCCCGCACGGCCCTGATGTCCTCCTCCGAGGTGGCGGAGGCGATCGCCCGGTACGCCTGGAGGCGCAGCCGCTCGCCCGGCGCGTAGTCGTGCGGGACGTGCGCGTCGACCGGCAGCTCGATCTTGACCTCCAGCGGCGGCTCCTCCTCCGCGCCGCCCTCCAGGGACGCCCGGTAGTCCGCGACGGCCTCGCCGACCATCCGCACGTACAGGTCGAAGCCGACGCCCGCGATGTGGCCGGACTGCTCGCCGCCCAGCAGGTTGCCCGCGCCGCGGATCTCCAGGTCCTTCATGGCGACGTACATGCCGGCGCCCATCTCGGTGTGCTGGGCGATCGTCGCGAGGCGCTCGTGCGCGGTCTCGGTGAGCGGCTTCTCCGGCGGGTACAGGAAGTACGCGTACCCGCGTTCGCGGCCCCGGCCGACCCGGCCGCGCAACTGGTGGAGCTGCGACAGCCCGAAGTTGTCGCCGCGCTCCACGATCAGCGTGTTGGCGTTGGAGATGTCGATGCCGGACTCGACGATCGTCGTGGAGACCAGCACGTCGAACTTCTTCTCCCAGAAGTCCACGACGACCCGCTCCAGCGCCTGCTCCGACATCTGGCCGTGCGCCGTCGCGATCCGCGCCTCGGGCACGATCTCCCGCAGCCGGGCGGCGGCCCGGTCGATGGACTCCACCCGGTTGTGGATGTAGAACACCTGCCCCTCGCGGAGCAGTTCGCGGCGGATCGCGGCGCCGATCTGCTTCTCCTCATACGGGCCGACGAAGGTGAGGACCGGGTGCCGCTCCTCGGGCGGGGTGGTGATCGTCGACATCTCGCGGATGCCGGTGACGGCCATCTCCAGGGTGCGCGGGATGGGCGTCGCGGACATCGTCAGCACGTCGACGTTGGCGCGGAGCTTCTTCAGCTGCTCCTTGTGCTCGACGCCGAAGCGCTGCTCCTCGTCGACGATGACCAGGCCCAGGTCCTTGAACTTCGTCTCCGACGAGAACAGCCGGTGCGTGCCGATGACCACGTCGACGGAGCCGTCCCGCAGCCCCTCCAGCGTCGCCTTCGCCTCCGCGTCCGACTGGAACCGCGACAGGGCCCGCACCACGACGGGGAACTGCGCGTACCGCTCGGAGAACGTGCCGAAGTGCTGCTGCACCAGGAGCGTCGTCGGGACGAGCACGGCGACCTGCTTGCCGTCCTGCACCGCCTTGAACGCCGCCCGCACGGCGATCTCCGTCTTGCCGTAGCCGACGTCGCCGCAGACCAGCCGGTCCATCGGGACCGACTTCTCCATGTCCTCCTTCACCTCGGCGATGGTGGACATCTGGTCGGGCGTCTCCACGTACGGGAAGGCGTCCTCCAGCTCCCGCTGCCACGGCGTGTCCGGGCCGAAGGCGTGGCCGGGCGCCGCCATCCGCGCCGAGTACAACTTGATCAGGTCGGCGGCGATCTCCTTGACGGCCTTCTTCGCCCGCGCCTTGGTCTTGGTCCAGTCGGCGCCACCGAGCCGGTGCAGCGTGGGGGCCTCCCCGCCGACGTACTTGGTGACCTGCTCCAGCTGGTCGGTCGGGATGTACAGGCGGTCGCCGGGCTGGCCGCGCTTGGCGGGCGCGTACTCGACGAGCAGGTACTCGCGGGTGGCGCCCTGCACCGTGCGCTGCACCATCTCGATGTACCGGCCGACGCCGTGCTGCTCGTGGACGATGTAGTCGCCCGCCTCCAGGGTGAGCGGGTCGATCGTCTTGCGGCGGCGCGTCGGCATGCGGCGGCCGTCCTTGCCGGCGGCCTTCTGCCCCGACAGGTCGGTCTCCGTCAGCACGGCTAGCCGCAGGCCCTCGTCGACGAAGCCGTGCTCGATCGACCCGCACGTCACGTGCACCACGGACGGGGCGATCTCCGCCAGCTCCCCGGAGAGCCGGGCCGGTACTCCCTCGCCGCCCAGCACCTCGACCGTGCGGGCGGCCGGGCCGTGCGCCTCGGTCACGAAGACGGTGCGCCAGCCGTCCGCGAGCCAGCCCTTGGTGTCGGCCAGCGCGCGGGCCGTGTCGCCGCGGTACGCCTCCGGGGCGCGCATGCCCAGCTGGATCGTGTCGGCCTCCAGCTCGGCGTCGGGCGCGAACGGCGACACCGACCACCAGGGGACGCCCAGCTCGCGCGCCCGGTCCCGGACGTCCGCGACGGACCACAGGGACGCGGCGTCCAGGTCGATGGGCGCCTCTCCCCCGCCGGCCGTGGCCGCCCAGGACGCCTGGAGGAACTCCTGCGAGGTGGCGACCAGGTCGGCGGCCCGGGTGCGGACCCGCTCCGGGTCGCAGACCACGGCCATGGAGCCCTGCGGCAGCACGTCGAGCAGCAGCTCCATGTCGTCGACGAGGACCGGCGCAAGGGACTCCATGCCCTCGACGGCGATCCCCTCGGCGATCTTGCCGAGCAGTTCGCCCAGCTCCGGGTGGGCCTCGGCGAGCGCGGCGGCCCGCTCCCTGACCTGCTCGGTCAGCAGCAGCTCCCGGCAGGGCGGCGCCCACAGTCCGTGCTCGGCGACCTCCAGGGACCGCTGGTCGGCGACCTTGAAGTAGCGGATCTCCTCGACGTCGTCACCCCAGAACTCGACGCGCACGGGGTGCTCCTCGGTGGGCGGGAACACGTCGAGGATGCCGCCGCGCACGGCGAACTCGCCGCGCTTCTCCACCAGCTCCACCCGCTGGTACGCGGCGGCCGCCAGGCCCTCGACGACCGCGCCCAGGTCGGCGCTCCGCCCGGTCCGCAGACTGACCGGCTCCAGGTCGCCGAGCCCCTTGACCTGCGGCTGGAGCACGGAGCGGATCGGTGCGACGACCACCTGCACGGGGCCGGCCGCGGGATCGTCCGGCGACGGGTGCGCGAGGCGGCGCAGCACGGCGATGCGCCGCCCGACGGTGTCGCTGCGCGGGGACAGCCGCTCGTGCGGCAGGGTCTCCCAGGCCGGGTACTCCACGACGCGGTCGGGGTCGAGCAGGCTGCGCAGCGCGGCGGCCAGGTCCTCCGCCTCCCGGCCGGTGGCGGTCACCGCCAGCACGGGCCGGCCGGCGTCGCGGGCCAGCGCCGCCACCGCGAACGGCCGCGCCGCCGGGGGGCCGACCAGGTCGACGTGGGGTCGGTGCCCGTCGGCGGCCGCCTTGACGGCTTCGGCGAGGGCGGGGTCCTTGACGACGGCGTCGAGGAGACCGTGCAGGCTCATGGAGCTTTCCGTCCCTGGAATCGTGGGGGGTGGGCAACGCGAAAGACCCGACGCGAAGTACGGGCCGGGGTCCTCCCAGCCTACGCCCGCCCCCGGCCCNTNCGCCGGGAGCCGGGCCCGCCCCCGGCGGCGGGGGCGGGGGCGGCCCCTTCGTCCGCACGGCGCCCGGTACCCGGACGCGGGGCGTGAACGACGCGGGACTCTCCGGTACGACTCCGCCACCCCCGGAGCCGTACCGGAGAGGCATCCACGACGTGCCGGGAGGCCGCCCCGGGATCGGCTGCGCACGAACCGTCCTCAGGAAGGCAGGGCCTCTTCCCATTCCCACGTGTGCTTCCCGGCATGACCGTCGAACAGGCAGCAGCCTTCCCTCCCGGGCCGCGGGCCACCCACCGGGCAATCCCCCAGTTCGACCAATGCCGCCTCGTCGAATCCGACCCAGCGGAGCCACAGCGCGGTACCGCCCTCCAGATCGGCGAGCAGGCCGTGATGCTCACCGCCCCCGTGGACGGCCAGCTGGCATTGCACGGAGCTGTCCACGCATTCGGCAGCCGCCCGCTCCCGTGCCTCCTGCGCCAGACGGAGCGGCAGCCGCCGCCGCTGTGTGCACCGCATCACGACTCCACCGGAGGGCGGCTCGGAACCCGCGGATCGCCCGCCGTGCAGCGCGGGCACGCACACGGAGGGAACCCACCGGGATTCACGAGGAGCACCCGGTGCTCGTCCTCCCGTACCTCCGTCACCCGTCCCCATGTCCGTCCCGAGTCCCGCGAGACCCGGAGCGTCATGCGCACCGGCTTCTCAGGAACGCGCCTGCGCACCCGGGTGCCGTCGTTCGCCGTACGCACCGGCGGCTCATCACTTGCGGTCATGATCGAACTCCTCCGCACACTTTGCTCATTCGGGCGACAACAAGCAAAACGCGTGAAGTCGGAGACCTCCACGGCATCCGTGCGGCAGCCTTGACGCAGATGCGTGCACGGGCTCTGGCGGCACAACCGCCGGAAAGGGCGGCTCATGGGACTGGCGGAACGGCGCAGGGCGCTGGGCTACAGCCAGGAGAGGCTGGCGCAGGCGGTCGGCGTGGACCGGACGACGGTCGGCCGGTGGGAGAGCGGCAGGATCACTCCCCAGCCGGCCCAGCGACGCCGCCTGGCGACTACGCTCGACCTCAGCCTCCGAGAACTGGACGTCCTTCTGTCACCGCCGCGAGCAGGGCAGGGCGCTGCGGGACGCCAGGTCGACGCCGTACCGAGCGCGGGAGACCTCGACGAGATGATCCGCCGCGAATTCCTCCGTCTACTGACCCTCAGCGGTGCGCTGGCCGCCCTCTCCGACGACGAGGCACAAGCTCTCACCTCGGAATTCCTTCAAGCGGCGCCCTCCGACTTCACGCAGATGAACGCGCACCTCTGGCAGGTGTACCGACTGGCGCGCACGAAGGCGACCCTCCGCCCGGTGATCCGGGACCAGTTGGCAGCACTCGGCCGGGCCGCATCCGGGAGCCATCCGCGACCGCTCCTGCACGCGGCTGCGGACCTCCTGCAGTTGGCGGGCGAGGTGGCGTTCGACGCGAACCGTCACACCGAGGCCGCCGCGTCCTACGCGCTCGCGGCGTCGGCGGGCAAGGACACCCGGGCGTACGACCTGTGGGCCTGCGCTCTGGTACGGCATGCCTACGTCGACATGGCCGAGCACCGACACCGCCAAGCGGTACAGCTCCTCGATATGGCCCGAAAACTGGCCGAACGCGGGGACACCGCGCTTCCCACCCGCCACTGGGCGGCTTCCGTCCAAGCCCAGGCGTATGCCGGCCTCGGCGATCTCGCGGCGTGCGAGCGGGCGCTGGACCACGCGGAGCAGGTCCGGGAGCTTCCACCCGGCAGCGCCAACGGTGGCTGGCTCAGATTCGACGGTTCGCGACTCGCGGAGGAACGCGGGGCGCGTTACGTACGGCTGGGGCGGCTGGACCTGGCGGAGAAGGCGCTGGGCGAGGCGCTGCGGCAGGCGGCCCTGGCACCGGGGCGGTCCTTCCGCCGAAGGGGCGCCGTGCTCGCGGATCTGGCGGCCGTCGGTGTGCGGCGGGGCGATCCGGAGCAGGCCGTGGCGTACGGCGGGGAGGCCGTCGAACTGGCCGAAGCCTCGGCTTCCGGATACGTCGCACGTAGACTCCAGGAGCTGTGCCACGAGCTGGCTCCCCTGGGCCGGGACCCGCGCGTGGCGGAGCTGAAGGCGCGGATCGTCGCTTTGGACACGCCGTGACGAGAGGGTGGGCCATGTCGCAGACCGAGGGTGCACGACTCTTCCGGGAAGCCTGGATCGCCGGTGTGCGCCGGCACTTCCCCGGCGAGCCGAAGCCGGGGTACGTGACCCCGTGGGACGACACCCCGCAGTGGGAGCGGGAGGCCGCGGGCGCCGTGTACGCGCAGGTGCGCCAGTTCGTCGAGATCAGCGGCGGCACCACCGCGCGGCTTTCCCGGGAGCAGAAGGGCCGGTTCGTCGCGACGTGCTGGACCGCCCAGATGTACAGGCACTTCGAGGACCCGAAGCCCGGTTACGTGGCCGACTGGCCCGACCTGCCCACCTGGCAGCAGGAGACCGACGCGGACGTCTTCGAGGCGGTCGAGCGGTCGCTGGACTGACTCCCGGCCGACCGGGGTCCCGCCTGACCTCCTACGCCCCCGTGGGAGCCGGATGGCCAGAGGCTCCGGCCACGGCGGAACCCGGTCGTCCCCGGCGATCGGCGGGACGCGGTGGCGGTGGCGGTGCCGGTGGCGTGTCGGTATCGGTATCGGTGGTGGCGATGTCGGTACCGGAGGCGGCAGTACGGAACCGGGGCTGAGGCCCGCTCCTCGGTCAGCCGGTGAGCACCGTACGGGATCTCCCCGTCACAAGGGGCGACGCCCGTCCCGCCCGTATCCGGGACCCGGCAGCGCACACCGCCACGGCGGATGCGGGGACCACCCGTGGAGGGCCGCCACCACCGGTACCGGACGAAAAGCCCGGCCCCCGCCGGGCGCTCTCGCCCTGGCACCGATCCCGCCCGGCACGGGTTCCGCAACGCGCCGAGACCACCCCGCTGTTGGCTGCCGACCCCGCACGGGCTCTACGTTTCTGTGATAGGCAGATGACGGAACGCTACGGCGTCCGGCGACGACCAGGGGGCGGTCCATGGCATGGGACGAGTGGGAGCAGGCCAAGCGGGAGGCCGCGACGCGCATGCGACTCAACCAGGCGGCACCCGGCACGGGACCGTCCCCCGGTGCGGGCCCGGACCTCGTCGTCCACGACAAGGTCCTGGGCGCACTCGGCGACCTCGCCCGCGAACTCCGCGACCGCGCCGCCCGCGACGGTGACCACGCACGCACCGCCACCGCCGAGGCGGCCTCCGAACTGACGGCCGACGGGCTCGACCTGGGCGCCGCGATGCGGGCGGTGCACGACGCGTGGAGCACCAAGCTGAAGACCCTCAAGGACGCCTGCGCCCACATCTCCAACCACCTCGACTACTCGCGGTCGGTCCACGCCGAGGACGACCAGAAGATCGCGGCCAGCATGCCCGTGTCCCGCATCTGGGACGCCATCAAGTGACGGAACGGTGAGACGGATGGTCACCTGGCAGGAACTGCGGGACTTACGCCTCGGAAAGCTGGGCACGGCGGTCTCCCAGTGGGAGGAGATGGTCCGCAAGCTCACGTCCCTCGCCCAGGGGGGCGACGGCGGCGCCAACGCGGCCGACTTCGCCGCCAAGGCGGGATCCGCCGACTGGAAGGGCGACAACGCCACCGTCACCAAGGCGTTCACCCTCAAGACCGCCCAGCAGTTCACCGACATGCTCACCGAGGCCCGCAGCATCCACTCGGTCCTCCGCGACGCGCACGTGACCCTCGCCGCGAACCAGCGCGCGCTCGAAGACGTGGTGAGGCGCTGGCACTCTTTGAGCGTCGGTTGGGACGCCCAGGGGCGGGCGCGCAGGCTCATCACGCGAGTGTCCGCCGACAACTCGTCGGTCAGAGCGGAGGTCACCGACGAACAGCTCCGGACCGCAGAACGCGAACTCACCACCATCGTGGAAGCCGCGTCGGAGGCGGAGCGCATCGCCAGCCGTGCCCTGCTCCGCCACGCCAAGAGCACCCACGACTTCGACGAGACGGGTTACCGGGGTCTGAGGGACGCCGATCGCGTACAGGGCCTCCAGGATCTCAACGCCGCACTCCAACTCGCCGCCAAAGGACCGCAGATGACGGACGCGGAGCTGAGGCGGTTCAACACACTGATCGGGCAGCACCGCGACAATCCCGCGTTCGCCGAGAACCTCGCCGTGCGTCTGGGCGCCAAGGGCACACTGAAATTCTGGTACGAGCTGGCCGGCGGCCCCTCCCAGGGATTCGGCTCAAGCCCCGCCCGGGCGAAGCTCCTGGCCGACACACAGATGCATCTCAGCGCCACCCTCGCCACGGCCAGTCACGGGAGCTCCCCGGAAATGGCGACCTGGAAGAACGGGATCATCGCGGCGGGCGAAACCAGGATGGGCTTCCACGGCCCGTACGGTTTCCAGGTGGCCGGCGTGCTGATGCGCCACGGCACCTGGGACGCCCGCTTCCTCAACTCGTACGGCACCAAGCTGATCGAGTTCGAACGCTCACGGCCCGGGAACAGCGACCTCAAGAGCCTCTGGCAACTCGACGGGGCCCGGACCCTGGACTACTCGGACAATGCGTCCAAGATGCGCAGCGACCCGATGCAGGGACTGCTCCAGGCCCTCTCCCAGAACCCGAAGGCGTCGCTCGAATTCTTCGAGGGCGAAACGGAAGACGGCTGGGGTCACTGGGAATACCTGGTGGACAAGTCGTCCGACATAGCGCGAGCCTGGCCGACCGACATGCCCGGCAAGACACCCGGTTTCACCTATCTGGGCCACGCCCTGGAAGCAGCGACTCTCGGCCACCCGTACGGCGCACTGGATCCTCAGGCCCCGGAGGTCGGAACAGCCCAGCAGGTCAAGGAGCGGGAAGCACGCCTCGATCTGATGGACAGGGTCGTCGAGTACTACGCGTCCTCGAAGGCGATCGACGAGCAGAACGGCATCCGCCCGAGCCTCGCCCGCATGGCAGCGGGCCACATCGACAGCCTGAACTACTCCGTCAACAATTTCGGCGACAGCGGTCAAGCCGCGGGGCGGGACCAGTTGTACGCGAAAGAGCAGCACCACCTGCAGGACTTCGGTCGCAGTGAAAGCGGTACATTCCTTCGCGCTCTGGCGTCGGATTCCGAAGCGTACGGGACGGTGTCGGCAGCGCAACAGATTTATGGCACCAGCCTGATGGCCGCTCACGGAGACTCGGCGGTGAGCGCCCGGGAGGCCGGCCTGAAGAGCATGTACATGCACGGCCTGCTGGACGAAGCTCGATTCGAGGCGATCGGCAAGGAATTCGCCGACGACGCCGCCAAGCGAAATCTCGAACTCCAGAAGCAGGCCGCGTGGCGTGAGTACGCCACCTCGGCGGTGGTCGGAGCGGGAGTCGGGGTGGGAGCAGCACTCGTCACAGGAACTGGTGTGGGCGCCCTCCTCATTCCGATCGCCATCGAAACCGTGGGCGGCGCCGTGGAGACACACAGCCAGACACAAATGATGGACTGGCTCGAAGCCAACAAGTACGACAACAGCGCTGAAGCCGTTAAGAATCTGGATGCCGCCCGCCAGCAGGGTGAAAGCAGGGCTGTAGCGCCTCTACTGAACTGGGCAAAAGCACAGGGGATGACCCCATCGGAAATTTCGGATCTCATGCAAGATGCGGAAGTGAGATACATCAGCGGCCAGGACTTGCCCGACACTGACGACAGGCGGGGGCACTAAAATGCGTAAGGTCGTAGCAACTTTGGCAGTGCTGGCCGTTGGCGCCGGGGGGTGCAGCCAGAGCAAGGAACCCGGGGAACAGAAACCAACCACTGACACGCATAAAGCGTGCACAGAACTTCTAGGCGGTGACGCCCTCAAGTGGCTCCAACGTCGAATTACTCCCGGAGAAATTCGAACAGACGCAGAAAAGACTGTCGAAGAAGCCAGGGAACTCTTCCACCGACAGCTTCGCGCCTGGAGACCCGACCCCGACTCCCCCTACTCTTACTTCAAATTCACACCGTCTAGGATGTGCATCGCCAGGGGTCCGGACATCGGGTATTACAGCCTTCACTACTCCAGATCCTTCGGTCCGATCAGCGCGATTAAGTCCGAAGATGAGAGCGACAGGACCCTAGTGAACCCAGATATCGTGCTTGCCTCGCAGACACCGCCCGAAGCGTCGGGCCCACCCTCCTACCGCATCGACATCTCCTGCCAGATTCCCGGTGCCGCACCTGAGCAGAAAGATCAGGTTCTTGTCTCCGGATGGGTGATAGACGACCTCACCGGTCAGCGGAACACGCGCATGTCTTACACCCACCTGCTGCACTCCGCGCGCGTGATGGTCAAGGCGCTCGGGTGCACCAACAAGCCCGTCGTGCCCGCGCAGCCGCCCGCGTCGGTGAAGTGAGGCGCCTCCCGCTGTAGGGGCCAGCGGTCCGCCTCCCGGCAGGGGCAGGGCCCCGACACACCGTGGTGCCGGGGCCCTGCCGGGGTTCCGGGTGCTACAGCAGGCCGTCCCACATCTGTTCCAGGAGGACCGACCACCAGTTCTCCGGGGACGCCAGGGCCGCCGGGTCCAGCATCGCGAGCTGGGCCTGGAAGTCGACCGTCCAGCGGCCCGCCTGTTCCGGCGTCAGGCCGAAGCGCAGGCGCCACATGCGGCCCAGCAGGGCCAGGCAGCGGGTGAACTCCGGCAGGCCCGTGTTCACGAACTGCGGGGCCACCGGCCGCCCGCCCGGACCGGCCTCGACCGGTACCGCCACGATGTGCGCCGTGCCGTACTGGACGCACACCGCCCGGCCGAAGTCCGACCCGAGCACCAGGTACGAAGCCGCGTCCGACGCCGGCTGCACCTGGCGCTGCACGGCCAGTTCCGCCAGCGTCGGGACGACCGGATGCGCCGGCTGCGCCCAGAAGAACGGCCCGAAGTCCGCCGGCAGGCCCGCCCAGACGAGGGTGCGCGCCACCAGTTCCGGTACGCCCTGCCGGGACACGGCCCGCTGGTCGAACCGGCAGATGCCGTGCGGCCCGAACGCGCCCATCAGCTCCTGCGCGACGCCCTCCGGCGGGATCGGCGGGGCCGGCGGCACCTGCGGCAGCGGGGCGCGCACCGGCGCGGGGCGCGCGGGGCCGTCCGCCACCTGGTGCAGTTCGCCCTGGTGGGCGATGAGCTGCCGCATGCCCTGCTGGCGGCTCGCGTGGTCACGTCCGTACGGGGCGATCGACGTGATCCGCGCCTGCGGCCAGGTCTCCCGGATCATGCGGGCGCAGTAGCCGCCGGGCAGCTCGCAGGACGCGAGTTCCGTGTGCAGTTCCAGCACCTGCTGCGGCGGCACGTTCATGGCGCGCAGCTCGTGCAGGATCTGCCACTCCGGGTGGGGCGTGCCCGGCGCGGAGCGACGGATGATCTGCGCCTCCGAGCCGTCCGGCGCCCGGTAGCGCAGGACGACCTGGTAGCCGGGGCCGACCGTGGGCAGGCCGGTGGGCTGCTGGGGGTACCCGTACGCGGGCACACCGGGCGGCGGCATCGCACCGGGCGGCGGTACGGCCCCGGGCACACCGGGCGGCGGTACGGCTCCGGGCGGACCGGGCATGGCGGGTGCGCCGGGCGGGCCGGGCGGCGCCGGGGGGCCGCCCGGNCCCGGG
>NZ_CP095474.1:2426326-2426459 GCF_023614315.1 Streptomyces sudanensis
AGTTGTGTCGCCCGCCCGGGCCCCGGGAACTCCGGGCGGGCCGGGCGGCGCCGGAGGGCCGCCGGGGCCCGGGCGGGCGAGCATCGTCTGCGCCATGTCCACGCCACCGCCGGGCGGCGGGGTGGCACCGGGC
>NZ_CP095474.1:2426521-2426698 GCF_023614315.1 Streptomyces sudanensis
GGGCAGGGTGGGCGNGCATCGTCTGCGCCGTGTCCACGCCACCGCCGGGCGGCGGGGTGGCGCCGGGCGGCTTCGGGCCGTCCGGGCCGAGCTGCGCGACGAACTGCGTCGGTACGTACCCGCCGGCGGGCGTGCCCCGGCCCGGCGCCGACGCGGGCGGCGGGGTCGGTGTCCCGG
>NZ_CP095474.1:2426716-2427073 GCF_023614315.1 Streptomyces sudanensis
GGGACTTGTATCCCGGGGGGCGGCGGGGGCGTCGGGCCGCCTCCGCGCGTACCGCCCCCGGGTGTGCGCGGCGACACGGGCGCCTTGCCGGTGTCCGCGTCCGCGATGCCGGCCGGGTCCACGTCGAGGACGGGCCCGACCGCCGTGCGGGGGAGCCCGCTGCCGCCCTGCATCAGCGCGGTCGGCGCGTCGGCCGGTACGGCGGGGGGCGGTGTGTCGTCGTCGTCCGAGCCGGACAGCGGCGGCGCGAACACGGTCGCCGGGAGGGGGACGGAGGCGTCGTCCGCCGCGGCGCCCGAGGCACTGGTGTCGTTCCAGGGGGACGGCGGCGGGGTGGCGGGCACCCCGTCGNCGTCC
>NZ_CP095474.1:2427089-2427194 GCF_023614315.1 Streptomyces sudanensis
GGCCGGGGGCGCCGGCGCCGGAGGGGGCGGCGCACGGGNACGCCCCCCGCGGGGGTGCCGCCGGGGGCGGTACGGCGTGTGCCCGGGCCGTGCGGGGCGGCGCCG
>NZ_CP095474.1:2427210-2430426 GCF_023614315.1 Streptomyces sudanensis
CCGGTGCCGTCGGCCGGGGTCGCGCCCGCCGGGGTGTCGCCGGGAGCGGTGCCGGCGGCCGGGGTCGCGCCCGCCGGGCGGTTGCCGTGCGAGCCGGGGCCGGGTGCCGTGGTGTCGCCCGCCGGGGTGTCGCCGTGCGGGCCGTCGCCGTGCGGGGCCACGCCCGCCGGGGTGTCGCCGTGCGGGCCGTCGCCGGTGTCCTCCCGCTGCCGGACGGGCGACCCGTCGGCGGGCGTACCGGAGGCGGGCGTGCCGGAGGCGTCCCCGGGCGGCGCGAACGGCACCGGCGGCGGGGGCGTCGCCCCCTCGGGGAGCGTCACGCCCGACGGGAGCGTCGCCCCGGGCGCGGGCGCCGTACCCGACGGAGGCGTCACCCCCGGCGGAGGCGTACCGCCCTCGGCGCCGAGCCCGGGCACCACGGGTCCGGCGTCGGCACCCTCACCCGTACCCGTACCCGTGCCCTGGCCCGCAGCGCCCTGCCCCGCAGTGCCCGGTTCGGCAGTGCCCGGTTCGGCAGTGCCCGGTCCGGCAGTGCCCGGCTCCGCGCCCGGCGGCTCCCCGGCCCCCCGGTGGTCCGGGATCCCCATGCGGTCGGCCGCGTCCTGGAGCCACTCCGGCGGCGTCAGCAGGAAGGACGTCTGGTTCAGGTCGATGCGCTCCGGCTGCCGGGGCGCCGGGACGCCGGCCGCCGCCGGGGCGCCGTACTCCTCCTCGTACCGGCGGATCACCTCGCCCACCGGGAGCCGCGGCCACAGCGTGGCCTCGCCGCTGTCGCGGGCGATGACCAGCCGCTGCCCGCCGCCGTCCGAGGAGGGGCCGCCGGGGCGGTCCTCCGCCCAGGCGACGAAGCCCAGCTCGAACTCCCGCACCCGCACCTCGCGGTGCTGGTAGGGCGGCACGTCGCCGTTGACCCACTCCTCGGCGCGCTCCTGCGCCTGTGCGAACGTCACCATCGGACCGTCACCCTTCACCCGTGACCGGGACGGCGCGTGCGAAGCCGCCGTCCACCATCAGGTTCGCCACCGTCTCCAGCTCCGGCGGGCTGCCCGCCAGCCGCAGCAGGAACTCGTCGAAGTCCGCGCCGCACGGCAGCAGCAGCCGCTCCATGCGCTCCTCGATCGCCGACCCGTCGCCGTCCCGGGCGTCGTCGTACGGGCAGAACCACACCGAGCCCGCCCCGGAGCCCCGCGTCCGCACCGCCACCAGTCCCCCCTGGACGAAGGCGACGCCCAGGTAGTCCTTGGTGAGGTGGTCGCGCAGGCACTTGTTGACGTACACGAGGTCGTTGACGCCGGCCTCGTCCCGGACCGTGAAGAACGGCTGGTCGACGAGGAGCCCCAGCTCCGCGTCGAGGGCGAAGCCGACCGGGGCGCAGCCGCCGGCGGCCTTGAGGAAGGAGCGGTAGGCGCCGGGCAGCCGGTAGCCGAGGTCCTCCTCGACGCCCTGCAGCTGCGTCTCCGTCACGGACACGGCGCTCCGGGGCAGTCCGAAGTGGGCGGGGCGGGTCTCCTGGAGGGGCCGCGTGCCCCGCTTGCCCTGGTCCACCGCCGCCGTGGCGAGGCCGCCGTGGTGCCGCAGCAGCGCCTTCACCTCGACGGGCACCAGTTCCATGCGGCGGGTGCGGGGGACGTGGTGCCAGGTCCAGCCGTGCGGGGTGGCGACCGCCGGGAGCGCGTCCCACAGGGGGTGGCCGGCGGCCTTGAGCGCGGCGTTCGCGGAGACGTAGTCGGTCAGGCGCAGCTCGTCCACGCCGAAGCCCTCCGGCGGCTCGGCGATCTCCGCGGCGGCACGGGCGTACGGGGAGAAGTCGGGGAAGCCCTCGGCGTCCACCCGTACCCCTCCGGGATGGCGGGCGGCCCGGACGGGGTCCGGGAAGTGCACGAGCTGTCCCGCGTAGGCCGCGTTCGGCGGCGCGGCTTGGTGCCCGAGCCGACCTGTCGTCATGGCGGATGCCCCCTGGCTGCTGCTGGCTGGTTCCGCACAGCCTATGCGGTGGGCCCGGAGGGGGGTCCGGGCCTCCGCGGGGGTGACCGTGCGTCACGTCCGGGTGAACGATGAGCGATCATGCGACACGCCACTGGGCCGTTCCGGTGACCGCGTTTCCCATCTCCTCACCCGTTTGGCAGTCTGTCCACGCAACTGGGGGGATTGCACAGAGGGGAAACACACGCACCATGCACCTAGCGCAGTCGGGAACGACGCCCGTCCACCTCGGCACCGGTTCCGGCGGCGGGGACCCGCGCCTCTCCTGGAGCGCCGCCGCCCCCGGCCGCGCTCCCGTGCTCCGCCACCGCCGCGACGGCATCCTGCCGACGGTGGGGGCGGCGCTGTCGGTACGCGGCGAGATCCTCACCTGCACGGCGGCGCGGGGGAACCGGCCGCCGGCGCTGCACCCCCTCGTGCAGGACTTCCTGGACACGCTCACGAGCGGGCAGCGGGAACGCTTCACCGGGCGCTGCCCGGAGGCGCTGCTGCTGTCGCGGCACCTGACCGCCGTGGAGAACGGCCGGTCCAAACGGGCCCGGCGCAGACCCCTGACGACGGGCGAGGCCAGGCGCTCCCTGAAGAACGCCAAGATCACGGCCCGGCGCATCCGCGAGGACGGCGATCCGCTGCACGGCAGCTACGCCCCGCCGTGCCGCTCGTGCGCGGCCCTGCTCGCGCACTTCGGCGTGCGCCCCGTCGACCCGACCCCGTCCCACCAGAACGGCTGACCGCACCCGCCATGCCCGATCTCGACACCACCCGCTTCTCCGTCGCCGTGGACGCCGCCCTCCGGGAGGCCGGCTGGCAGCCGGGCCGCTGGGACATGGAGCAGGCCGAGCGGTGGGCCGACGCGCTCCGGGCCCATGTGTCCCCGACCGGCCACCGGCACGGCGTCTTCCCGGCGGCGGTGGAGGTGTGGGCGGAGTTCGGGGGGCTGCGGATCACGCCCCCCGGCCAGGGCCGCCAGATCGCGCCGAGCCCGCTGCTGCTGGACCCGCTGGCGGGACTGCACCTGGCGCGGAGCCTGTCGGACCTGGGGCGGGCGCTGGAGACCGAGTTGGCGCCGCTGGGGGCCGAGGGCGACGGCCGGAGCGTGCTGGCCGTCGACGTGGAGGGGCGGGTGTACGGGCTGGACCACGCGGGCGACTGGTACCTGGGCCCGGACATCGACCACGCCCTGACGGCCCTCGTCACCGGCACCCAGCCCGTCCGCCTCGCCAACCCCTGAGC
>NZ_CP095474.1:2430456-2450048 GCF_023614315.1 Streptomyces sudanensis
GCCCCTGAGCTTCCGCACGGAGGCCCGTACGGGTCTCAGGACCTGGAATCGGACAGAGACGGTGTCGCTACGGGCCTCCCCGGACCAGGGGTACCCGCCCCGGAGGCCCCCTACGGGCCGCCGTGCGTACCGCCGGGCCCGGACCGCCGGGCCGGGCCGTACCACCGGGCCGTACCGCCAGGCCGCCGGGCCGTACCGCCAGGCCGCCGGGCCGTACCACCGGGCCGTACCGCCGGGCCGACTCGACCGCCGGGAGGCCGCCCACCTCGACGGATCACCGGCCCCACCGGCCCGCCCGGCCCATCCGGCCCCGCCGCCCCACCAGCACACCCGGCCCCGCCGCCCCACCCGGCCTCAGCGGACCGCCGGGAGGACGGCGGAGACGCGGAAGCCGCCCTCGTCGGTGGGCCCCGAGACGAACACGCCGCCCAGCGCCGTCACCCGTTCCCGCATGCCGAGCAGGCCGTTTCCGCCGCTGGGGAGGCGGGCGCTCGCGGCGGCCGCGTCGCCGGGGCCGTTCTCCACCTGCATGGCGACCTCCTCGCCGCGGTGGGCGAGGCGTACGACGACCCGGGCGCCGGCCGCGTGCTTGTGGACGTTGGTCAGGGCCTCCTGCACCACCCGGTACGCGGTCTGCTCGACGTGCGGGGGGTACGCGCGGGCCTCGCCCTGGACGAGCAGTTCGACGGCGGTGCCCGCCGCGCGGGACTGCTCGACGAGCTCCTCGACGCCGCCGAGCCCCGGCCCGGAGCCGTCCTCCGCGCTCCCGCNGGNCCCCGCCGCCTCCCGCTCCGCGGACGCCGCCCCTCCCCCGGGCGCGGCGGGCGGGGGCGCGGCCGCCGGCGGGACCGGCTCGGTGCGCAGCACGCCCAGCATCTCCCGCAGCTCCGTCAGCGCCTGGCGCCCCATCTCCCCCACGAGCGCCGCGTTCGCCGCCGCCTTCCGGGGGTCCTTCAGCGCCACCGCCTGGAGCGCCGCCGCGTGCACGACCATGAGGCTCACCCGGTGGGCGACCACGTCGTGCATCTCGCGCGCGATGCGGGTCCGCTCCTGCGTGCGGGCGAGCTGGGCGCGCTGCTCCGCCTGGTCGGCCAGGAGCGACAGTTCCTGCTCCAGGGAGTCGGCGCGTTCGCGCAGGCTCTCCATGAGGCGCCGCCGCGCCCCTATGTAGAGGCCGAGCAGGACGGGGGGCGCGGTCAGCCCGACCGACATGAGGACCGACGCGAGCGGCACGTACCAGGAGCCGGGGTCGAAGTCGGAGGCGGCGACGTCCTGGCGGAGCCTCACGAAGGTGACGAGGAAGACCGCGACCGGCGACACGGAGGCGAGCACCGCGGTGATCCGCCGCGGCACGTCGGAGGCGGCGAGGGTGTACAGGCCGACGACGGCCATCAGGTAGCCCATCTGGGCGGGCGTGACGGCGATGGAGACGAGGACGACGGCGATGGGCCGGCGCCGCCGCAGGGCCAGCACCGATCCGGCGGCCAGTCCGAACAGCGCCCCGCCGGCCGCCGGCAGGTGGGCGGTGCCGGCGAAGTCGGCGCCCTCGGCCGCGCATTCCAGGGCCGAGACGACCCCGAGCCCGATGTCCAGCGCGGCTCCGCGCCGCCTCTCCCACCACCCGAATCCGCGGGAGGTCGTGCCCGCGGCGTCCTGGTGCGCCCCCGTCGTGGTCATGCGCCCCAGCCTAAGGGCGGCTCCCGGACGCCTGCCGGGCACCGTCGCACGGAGGCCGGTCGGTGCGGCATAGTGGTGCGTGCCGATCCGGCGACCCGACTTCCTGTCCGGTTCGGTCGGTTCGATCCCCCATGGTGTAATCAGGCAGCACTGCGGGTTTTGGTCCCGTATGTTCAGGTTCGAATCCTGATGGGGGAGCCTTCGCGGTACACGCATACGGGTCTCGGCCGCTCCGGCCGGGACCCGCCCCCGCGTCGCCTTCGGAACCCCCCGGTATCCTGCGGGTGTCCACCACCCGAAGCCGAAGGGCCACCCGTGAGCTCCAACCCCCCGGCCGCAGTCATCGTCCTCGCCGCGGGTGAGGGCACCCGCATGAAGTCCAAGACCCCGAAGGTCCTGCACGAGATCTGCGGGCGCTCCCTCGTCGGGCACGTCGTCTCCGCCGCGCGCGAACTGAACCCCGAGCACCTCTGCGTCGTCGTCGGGCACGCCCGCGAGCAGGTCGCCGCCCACCTCCGGGAGCACTACGCCGGGACGCGCACCGCCGTCCAGTACGAGCAGAACGGCACCGGCCACGCCGTCCGCATGGCGCTGGAGGAGCTGGGCGGGGTCGAGGGCACCGTGGTGGTGGTGTGCGGCGACACCCCGCTGCTGTCCGGCGGGACGCTGGGCGCGCTGGCCGCGACGCACGCCGCGGACGGCAACGCCGTCACCGTGCTGACCGCCGAGGTGCCGGACGCGACCGGGTACGGCCGCATCGTGCGCGACCCGGCCACCGGCGCCGTCACCGCGATCGTCGAGCACAAGGACGCCACCGAGGAGCAGCGCGCCGTCCGGGAGATCAACTCCGGCGTGTTCGCGTTCGACGGGCGGCTCCTCGCCCACGCGCTGGGCGAGGTCCGCACGGACAACAGCCAGGGCGAGGAGTACCTCACCGACGTGCTGTCCATCCTGCGCGAGGCCGGGCACCGCGTCGGCGCGTCCGTCGCGGGCGACCACCGCGAGATCCTCGGCATCAACAACCGCGTCCAGCTCGCGGAGGCCCGGGCGCTGTTCAACCGGCGCCTGCTGGAGCGCGCCATGGCGGACGGCGTGACGGTGATCGACCCGGCGTCCGTGCAGGTCGACGTCACCGTGACGTTCGAGCGGGACGCGGTCGTCCACCCCGGCACGCAGCTGCTGGGCACCACGCACGTCGCGGAGGACGCCGAGGTCGGCCCGAACACCCGCCTGCGGGACACCGGGGTCGGCCGGGGCGCCCGGGTGGACAACACCGTCGCGGACTCCGCCGTGATCGGCGAGGGCGCCTCGGTGGGCCCGTACGCCTACCTCCGCCCGGGGACGCGCCTCGGCGTCCGGAGCAAGATCGGCACCTACGTCGAGACGAAGAACGCGACGATCGGCGAGGGCACGAAGGTGCCGCACCTGTCGTACGTCGGCGACGCCACCATCGGCGAGCACACGAACATCGGCGCCGCCAGCGTCTTCGTCAACTACGACGGCGAGAAGAAGCACCACACGACGATCGGGTCCCACTGCAAGACCGGGTCGGACAACATGTTCGTGGCTCCCGTCACAGTCGGGGACGGCGCCTACACGGCCGCCGGCTCCGTGATCACCAAGGACGTGCCGGCCGGCGCGCTCGCCGTGGCCCGCGGCCAGCAGCGGAACATCGAGGGCTGGGTGGCCCGCAAGCGGCCCGGCAGTGCCGCCGCGCAGGCCGCCACGGCGGCCGCCGAAGGGGCCGGCGCCGAGAGCTGACCGAAAACACGTGCGCCGTACTGGGCGTACCGTGATACATGCATACGAATTCGGCTGGTTCGCGGCACACGGAAACACGCGGCCAGGAACACGTCTGAGGAGACAGTGCTGTGACCGGGATCAAGACGACCGGCGAGAAGAAGCTGATGCTCTTCTCCGGCCGCGCCCACCCCGAGCTGGCCGAGGAGGTCGCGCGCCAGCTGGGTGTCAGCCTGGTGCCGACGAAGGTCTTCGACTTCGCCAACGGTGAGATCTACGTCCGCTACCAGGAGTCGGCGCGCGGCGCGGACTGCTTCCTGATCCAGAGCCACACCGCTCCGATCAACAAGTGGATCATGGAGCAGCTGATCATGATCGACGCCCTGAAGCGGGCCTCCGCCGCGAGCATCACCGTGATCATCCCCTCCTACGGGTACGCCCGCCAGGACAAGAAGCACAAGGGCCGCGAGCCGATCTCGGCGCGCCTGGTCGCCGACCTGCTGAAGACGGCGGGCGCGAACCGCATCCTCACCGTGGACCTGCACACCGACCAGATCCAGGGCTTCTTCGACGGCCCGGTCGACCACCTCACCGCGCTGCCGGTCCTCGCGGACTACGTGGGCGCGAAGGTCGACCGCTCCAAGCTGACCATCGTCTCCCCGGACGCCGGCCGCGTACGGGTCGCCGACCGCTGGTGCGACCGGCTGGACGCCCCGCTGGCGATCGTCCACAAGCGCCGCGACAAGGACGTCGCCAACCAGGTGACCGTCCACGAGGTCGTCGGCGAGGTCGAGGGCCGGGTGTGCGTCCTGGTCGACGACATGATCGACACGGGCGGCACCATCTGCGCCGCCGCCGACGCGCTGTTCGCGCACGGCGCGGAGGACGTCATCGTCACCGCGACGCACGGCATCCTCTCCGGCCCGGCCGCGGACCGGCTGAAGAACTCGAAGGTCAGCGAGTTCGTCCTCACCAACACGCTGCCCACCCCGGGTGAACTGGCGATAGACAAGATCACGGTGCTGTCCATCGCGCCGACGATCGCCCGCGCGGTGCGCGAGGTGTTCGAGGACGGCTCGGTCACCAGCCTCTTCGAGGAGCAGCAGTAGCACCTGCCGCGCCCTGAGGGCCGTACCGCGGAAGGCCGCCCCCCGTCCGGGGAGGCGGCCTTCCGCGTTCCCCGACGGGGCGGCCGGGCGTGCGGGCGGCCGGGCGGCGCCTCCGGCCGGACCCGCGCCGCCGGGGCCCGGGCGGGAGACCGGAGCGCGGGCGGGAGCCGGGACCCGGGCCCCGGGCGGGAAGCCGGAACCCGGATCGGGCGGCCGGACCCGGAGAGGGCGGCCGGACCCGGAGAGGGCGGCCGGACCCGGAGAGGGCGGCCGGATGATCGATTGGGAGCGCGGGGGCGCGGCGAGTAGACTGTCGGGGTTGCTCGGCGAGGGAGGCCGTGGTCCACGCGATCGCGGCGGTCCGTTATCGACGCGCTCTTCGTAGCAGGCCAGTCCAGTCGTGGCCGAGTGACCGCGACCAGATATCCGCCCCGCATACGAGGAGTGCGCCATGTCCGAAGTGAAGATCGCCGCCGAGACCCGCAGCGAGTTCGGCAAGGGTGCCGCCCGCCGCGTCCGCCGCGACGGCAAGGTCCCCGGCGTCCTGTACGGCCACGGCGCCGAGCCGGTCCACCTGACCCTGCCGGGCCACGACCTGATGATGGCTCTGAAGACCTCCAACGCCCTGCTGGCGCTGGAGTTCGACGGCAAGACCGAGCTGGCCATCCCGAAGGCCGTGCAGCGCGACCCGTTGAAGGGCTTCATCGAGCACGTCGACCTGCTGCTCGTGAACCGCGGCGAGCAGGTCACCGTCGAGATCCCGGTCCACACCGAGGGCGAGCTGGCCCCCGGCGGCAACCTGCTCGAGCACGTGCTGAACGCCCTGCCCGTCGAGGCCGAGGCCACCCACATCCCCGAGTCCCTGACGGTCTCCGTCGAGGGCCTGGAGGCCGGTGCCTCCGTCCTCGCCAAGGACGTCCCGCTCCCCAAGGGCGTCACCCTGGCCGTCGACGCGGACGCCGTCGTCCTGCAGGTCCTGGCCGCGCAGGCCGAGGAGCCGGCCGCCGAGGGCACCGAGGGCACCGAGGCCTGATCCCGTCCGGGCCCCGGCCCGGTGTTCCCCGCGGGGGGTGCGTACGGCACCCCCCGCACCCCCTTCCGGAGGCAGACGCAGATGACGACGGACGCCAGCGCCCCCTGGCTGATCGCGGGACTGGGGAACCCGGGCCCCGGTTACGCCGGGAACCGGCACAACGTCGGCTTCATGGTGGTCGACCTCCTCGCCGAGCGGATCGGCGGCTCCTTCAAGCGGCACGGCAAGGCCCAGGCGCAGGTGCTGGAGGGGCGCATCGGCGCTCCCGGACCGGCGGGGCGCCGGGTGGTCCTCGCCAAGCCCATGTCGTACATGAACCTGTCCGGCGGGCCCCTCACCGCGCTGCGGGACTTCTACAAGGTGCCCACCGGCAACATCGTCGCCGTCCACGACGAGCTGGACATCGACTACGGGGTGCTCCGCCTCAAGCTGGGCGGCGGCGACAACGGCCACAACGGCCTGAAGTCGATGACGAAGGCGATGGGCCCGGACTACCACCGGGTGCGGTTCGGGATCGGCCGCCCGCCGGGCCGGATGCCGGTGGCGGACTTCGTTCTCAAGGACTTCTCCTCCGCCGAGCGCAAGGAGCTGGACTACTTCGTGGACCGCGCCGCCGACGCCGTGGAGGCGCTGGTCACCGAGGGCCTGGAACGGGCGCAGTCCGCGTACAACTCCTGACGTACCGCCCCCCGGGATTGACCGGGCGCGCACCATGGCCAAGGATCGCGCCCCATGAGCCGGAACAAGCCGACCGCCGTCCTCCTGTACGCCCGTCTCACCGCCATGGCGCTGGTCGTCCTGGTACTGGTGGTGGCGGGCGCCCGGGCGTCCTGGGACACCGCACGGCACGTGCTGCTCCCCGGGGGCCGCGAGCACGGCACCCTGACGGTCACCGGCTGCGGTGACGACGTGTGCACCGGGCGCTTCGTCCCGTACGGGCCCGCCTCGCCGTCCCGTACGGACGTCACGGCCGCCCGGTCGGTCGCCGTGGCGGAGGGCGGCCGGTACGAGGTCGTCGTGAAGCCCGGCACCACCGAGGCCGTCCGCGCCGGCTGGGCGGGCGGGCTGCACGCGTGGCTGCCGCTGGGCGGCGCGCTGCTGCTGGCCTCCCCGGTCCTCGGCGGGATGCGCACGCCCCGCGCCGCCTGGGCGTCGGGAGCGGCCGGCGGGGCGCTGCTGACGGCGTCCTTCCTGGCGCTCTGACGAGTCGTCAGGCGGGGCGGCCCGGCCGATTCGTGACCGAACCCGTATCGGCTTCCGTACAACCAAACCGGAATTGACTCGATCGTTATCGAGACCGGAGACGACAAGCGGGGCACAACCGTCCGGATGCCCCTAATCCCCCTTGACTGGTGTGCGGTGCCGCAGCAAGCTGAGCCGCCCCCCACGGCTCAGTCACCTCTCACGTTGGACTGCCCATGCGCACCCTTTCGAAGACCACCGGCGCTCTGGTGGCGGCCGCGGCCTGCGGCCTGCTGCTCGCCCCCGCCGCCCACGCCGCCGACGGCGGCACCTACTCCCCCGTGCTGCGGCAGGAGCTGCCCCGCACGGCGACCGACGAGGGCGCCCCGCAGCAGGGCGCCGGCACCTGCGCCGACATCCCCGCGGACCAGGACGGCTGGCACTTCGTGCTGCCCGGCAACTCGTCCGACTTCGTCAAGCTGACGGTCACCTTCGAGCCGGGTGGCCAGCAGGTCGTCACCGACTTCGGCCCGCCGTCCGACAAGCACGCCTACGTCGCGTCGGCGCCGGGCGCCACGCTCACCTCGGTCGTGGCCGAGGTGAAGGGCGGCAGCCTGGAGAAGTTCAACCTGTCGCACACCTGCCCGGCGAAGACCACCCCGTCCGCCACCCCTTCGGGCACCCCCTCCGGCACGCCGAGCGGGACCCCGTCCGCCACGCCGAGCGAGAACCCCTCGGGCACCCCCTCCGGGACGCCGAGCGGGAACCCCTCCGGCACCCCCTCGGAGAACCCCTCCGGGACCCCCTCCGGTACTCCTTCGGGGAACCCCTCCGGCACCCCCGGGTCCCCGGTGACGACGCCGGGTGCGCCCGCGCCGTCCGAGACCGCCCCGGGCGGCGCCGTGCCGACCGCCGCGCCGTCCCCGTCCGGGGACTCCGCGACCGGTGACCTGGCCGAGACCGGCAGCAGCGCCCCCGTCGCGGCCCTCTCCGCCCTCGCCGCGGTGCTCGTCGCCGGTGGCGCCTTCCTGGTGGTGCGCCGCCGCAAGGCCCAGCAGCACTGACGACGCCCGCCGGGCACGTGAAGGGACGGGCCCCCGCCGGAAGACTTCGGAAGTCTTCCGGCGGGGGCCCGTCCGCGTGTCCGGCGCCCGGTCAGCCGGTGTTGCGCAGGCCGGCGGCCACGCCGTTCACGGTGAGCAGCAGGGCCCGGGCGAGCAGCGGGTCGGCGGGCTCTCCGGCGGCCGCCGCGTCGCGCTGCCGCTTCAGCAGGGCGACCTGGAGGTAGGAGATCGGGTCCAGGTAGGCGTCGCGGATCTGGAAGGTCCGCCTCAGCGCGGGCTGCGCGTCGAGCAGTTCGCGCTCGCCGGTGACCCGCAGGACCTGCTCCACGGTGCGGGCGTGCTCGGCCTCGATGGTGGCGAAGACGTGCTTCAGCTCGTCCGGCACGAGCGTGTCGACGTAGTGGCGGGCGATCCGCAGGTCCGTCTTGGCGAGGGTCATCTCGACGTTCGACAGGAAGTTGCGGAAGAAGTGCCACCGCTCGTACATCTCGTCGAGCACGTCGTCCAGCCCCGCGTCGCGCAGCGCCTTCAGGCCGGAGCCCACGCCGTACCAGCCGGGCACGATCTGCCGCGACTGCGTCCAGCCGAACACCCACGGGATGGCCCGCAGGCCGTCGAGCCCGGCGCCCGAGTCGGGTCGGCGGGACGGCCGGGAGCCCAGGTGCAGCTCCGCGAGCTGGTCGACCGGGGTGGAGGCGAAGAAGTACGCCGGGAGGTCCGGGTCCTCGACGAGCGCCCGGTAGGCCCGGTGGGCGGCCTCGGAGACGGTGTCCATCGCCGCGTCCCAGCGGGCCAGGGCCTCCCGGGGCTGGCGCGGCCCGGTGTGCAGGGCGGACGCCTGGAGCGTCGCGGCGACGGTCAGTTCGAGGTTCTCCCGCGCCAGGGACGGGATGAGGTACTTGTCGGAGATGACCTCGCCCTGCTCGGTGACCTTGATCTCGCCCTCCAGGGTGCCCCAGGGCTGGGCGAGGATCGCGTCGTGCGAGGGGCCGCCGCCGCGGCCGACCGTGCCGCCGCGGCCGTGGAACAGGCGCAGCCGCACGCCGTGGCGGTGGGCCACGTCGCGCAGTCTGCGCTGGGCGCGGTGGATCTCCCACTGGGAGGTGGTGATGCCGCCGAACTTGGAGGAGTCGGAGTAGCCGAGCATGACCTCCTGCACGTCGCCGCGGAGCGAGACGAGCCGCCGGTAGGACGGGTCGGCGAGCATGTCCTCCAGGATGACGTCCGCGGCCCTCAGCTCGTCGGTCGTCTCCAGCAGCGGCACGATGCCGATCTTCGCCCAGCCGGCGTGCAGGTCGAGCAGGCCCGCCTCGCGCGCGAGGACGGCGGCGGCGAACACGTCGTCGGCGCCCTGGCACATCGAGATGACGTACGACTCGATGATCTCGGGCCCGAACCGCTCGAACGCCGTCCTCACCGTGTGGAACACGCCCAGGGTCTTCTGCCCGGCCTCGTCGAGCGGCGCCGGCGTGGGGGCGAGCGGGCGCCGCGAGCGCAATTCCCTGGCCAGCAGCTTCCGCCGGTACTCGCGAGGCATGTCCGCGTACCGCCAGGACTCCTCGCCGAGCCGGTCGACGAGCTGGCCGAGGGCGTGGTGGTGGGCGTCGGCGTGCTCCCGGATGTCCATCGTGGCCAGTTGGAGGCCGAACGCGGACAGGGTGCGCAGGGTGCGGTCCAGGTGCCCGTCGGCGAAGAGGCCGCCCCGGTGCTCGCGCAGCGAGGTCTGCAGGAGGGTGAGGTCGTGGAGCAGTTCGGCGGTGCCGAGGTAGTCGCGGCCCTCCTGGTGGGGGGTGTCCCGGGCGAGTCGCTCGCGGGTGTTGACGAGCTTCTGCCGGATGCAGGTGGCCTTGAGCCGGTACGGCTCCTCGGCGTTCAGCCGCCGGTAGCGGGGGCTGATCTCGGGCAGGTGGTCCAGGTCCCGCTGGAGGGAGTCGAGCAGTTCCGGGGTGGCGCCGGCGTACCGGACGGAGTTCGACAGCAGGCCGCGCAGCTCGTCGATCGTCTCGATGGCGTCGGTGAGGCCGTGCTCGTGCTGGAGGATCAGCACCTCCCAGGTGACGGCCGGGGTGACGTTGGGGTTGCCGTCGCGGTCGCCGCCGATCCAGGTGCCGAAGGTCAGCGGGCGGGTCCCGGCGGGCAGTTCGTAACCGACCCGCTCCAGCTCGGCGGCGAGGTCCTCCAGGACGTCGCCGACCGCGCCGGCGTGCAGCTCGTCCAGGTAGTACAGGGCGTTGCGGGCCTCGTCGGCCGGTTCGGGGCGGGCGACGCGGAGCTCGTCGGTCTGCCAGACGAGGTCGATGTTCTCGGCGAGCCGCAGGTCGTGGCGGCGGCGGTCGGCGGCGGTGGCCGGTTCGTCGAGGAGGGCGGCGATCCGGCGGAGCTTGTTCAGCACGGAGCGGCGCGCCGCCTCGGTGGGGTGCGCGGTGAAGACCGGGCGGACGTTGAGGTTGCGGACGGCCTCGCGGACGTGCTCGGGGTCGCCGTCCTTGAGCATGTCGGCCGTACGGGCGAGCAGGCCGCCCTCGGTGGCGCGGCGGGCGCGCATCTCGCGACCGCGGTGGACCTGTTCGGCGACGTTGGCGAGGTGGAAGTAGACGGAGAAGGCGCGGACCAGCCGGGCGGCGGTCTCCAGGTCGGTGTCGCCCAGCAGCTCGGCGGCGGCCTCGCCGTCCTCGCGGGTCAGGCGTCGGACCTTCTCGACGAGCTCCAGGAGCCCGGGCCCCTCCTGCCGTACGAGGGTCTCGCCCAGCAGGTCACCCAGCCGGCGGATGTCGGCGCGCAGTTCGGCGCCGGCGGAGGGGGTCTGGTCGGCACTGCTCACGGGTGCGGCTCCTTGCAGTGATGGACGCGTCTGAAGGGGGTACTGGTGAGATGTCCCCGGAACCGCCCCTCCGACGCACCGACCGGTTCGCGTGAGGCGGCCCCGGCGGGACGCTGCGGACCGCGCTGTCCGACGGCACCCAGGATAGGGGCCCGTCCGGGCGGCGCCGCCCGGAGCCTCTTGCCTCAGGACCGGGCACTGTCATACTTACGATTCCGTAGGTTACGGAACCGTAGCCAGTTCCGATCAGACCTCCGTTCGTTTCCCTCCCCCCGCCGAACCTCACCCCCAGGGACCCCCATGACCATGAGCCCGGAAGTGCTCGACCGCACCGCGCAGAAGCAGGATCCGCCGTACGCCACGCTGAGCGGCGACAGCAAGCGGTCCATCGAGCAGATCGCCCTGCTCTTCTTCATCGTCGTACCGTTCCTCGCCCTGGTGGCGGCCGTGCCGCTGGCCTGGGGATGGGGGGTGAGCTGGCTCGACCTCGGGCTGCTGGTGGCGATGTACTTCATCGGCTGCCACGGCATCACGATCGGCTTCCACCGCTACTTCACCCACGGGTCGTTCAAGGCCAGGCGCCCGCTGCGGATCGCGCTGGCGATCATGGGCTCGCTGGCGGTGGAAGGGCCGCTGGTGCGCTGGGTCGCGGACCACCGCAAGCACCACAAGTTCTCCGACGCGGACGGCGACCCCCACTCGCCGTGGCGGTTCGGGGAGACGCTCCCGGCGCTGATGAAGGGCCTGTGGTGGGCGCACATCGGATGGATGTTCGACGAGGAGCGGACGCCGCAGCACAAGTACGCCCCCGACCTGATCAAGGACCCGGCGCTGCGGCGGATCTCCCGCCAGTTCATCCTGTGGACGATCGTGTCGCTGGCGATCCCCCCGCTGGTGGGCGGGCTGGTGACGATGTCGTGGTGGGGCGCCTTCACGGCGTTCTTCTGGGGCTCCCTGGTCCGGGTGGCGCTGCTGCACCACGTCACGTGGTCGATCAACTCGATCTGCCACGCCGTGGGCAAGCGCCCGTTCAAGTCGCGTGACCGCTCGGGCAACGTGTGGTGGCTGGCGGTCCTGTCGTGCGGCGAGTCCTGGCACAACCTGCACCACGCGGACCCGACGAGCGCCCGGCACGGCGTCATGCGGGGCCAGATCGACTCCAGCGCGCGGCTGATCCGCTGGTTCGAGAAGCTGGGCTGGGCGTACGACGTGCGCTGGCCGACCGAGGACCGGATCGAGGCCCGGCGGCAGACGCCCTCCGCGAACGCGGCATGATGGACGGTGTGGCGAACGACGGCAGCGGTACCAGCGGTGACAAGCCCCGGCGCGGGCGCCGGGTCCGGATGACCGGCGCCGAACGGCGCCAGCAACTGCTCGACGTCGGCCGGACGCTGTTCGCCGCACGCGGTTTCGAAGGCACGTCGGTGGAGGAGATCGCGGCGAAGGCCGGGGTGTCCAAACCGGTCGTGTACGAGCACTTCGGCGGCAAGGAGGGGCTCTACGCGGTCGTGGTCGACCGGGAGATGCGCCAGCTCCTCGACATGGTGACCGGCGCCCTCACCGCGGGGCACCCGCGCGAGCTGCTGGAGCAGGCGGCGTTCGCGCTGCTGGACTACATCGAGACGTACACGGACGGTTTCCGCATCCTGGTGCGGGACTCGCCGGTGGCGCAGTCGACGGGCACGTTCGCCTCGCTGATCTCGGACATCGCCACCCAGGTGGAGGACATCCTGGGCCTGGAGTTCAAGGCCCGGGGCTTCGACCCCAAGCTGGCGCCGCTGTACGCGCAGGCGCTGGTGGGGATGGTCGCCCTGACGGGGCAGTGGTGGCTGGACGCCCGGAAGCCGAAGAAGGCCGAGGTGGCGGCGCACCTGGTCAACCTGGCGTGGCACGGCCTGGACGGCCTGGAGCAGAAGCCCCGCCTCATAGGCCACCGCAAGTACTGACCCCGCACCCGGGCCGCCGGGAGGCCGGGGCAGGATGGCGCCATGACACAGCGGATCCCGCCCCCATCGGAGTCCTGGCGCCGGATCGACGCCTGGGCGGCGACGCACGCGCCCGCCGACTTCGCACTCCTCAACCCCCCGGCGGCACCGGACGGGATCCGGCGGGCGGAACAGATCCTCGGCGTCCCGCTGCCCGGTGATCTCGTCGAGTCCCTGCGGTGCCACGACGGGGCGAGCGCGTGGACGACCGTCCTGCCGGAGCAGTCCCCGCTCACGGTGAGCGGCATCGCGGACCAGTGGCGGATCTGTATGGATGTCGCGGTGGAGAACGAGGGCCTGACCCCCCGCCCCTGGGAGGACGAGCCCTGGTGGCACTCGCTGTGGATTCCCTGGGCCGAGGGTGCCGACGGTACGGCGCAGGTGATCGACCTGCGTCCTGGTCCGGCCGCGGGGCGCCTCGGCTGGGCGGGCCACGGCGGTGGCGGCGACTTCACCGATTCCCGGCCCGGCCTGGCGGACCTCCTCCACGCGGTCGCGCGGGCACTCCACGAAGGCGGGGGCGTTCACGGACTGCACCCCTATCTGACCGCACACGGCGGAATGTGGTGGGACGAGGAGGGCCGCGGCGAGCTGGACGGCCACCCGCTGCGGGCCGCCCCGATCGGGCCGCCCTGATCGGCGGCCGTCGCGGCCTGCCGCATCTCGGCCTCCGGCGGTGCGGGGGCGCCCCCGGGCGGCCGGTGTCAGTGCCCCCTGCGGGCGACGGCGAACACGCGGCGGTGGGGGAAGACGGTGCCGTGGGGACCCGGCGGGTACGCCTCGCGCAGGAGGTCGCGGTACTGGGAGAGGAACTCCGACACCGCCGCCCCGTCGTCCCCGAGGGCCGTCAGGACCGGGCGCAGGGCGGTGCCCTTGGTCCAGTCGAGGACCGGGTCCTCGCCCTGGAGGAGGTGGACGTAGACGGTCTCCCACACGTCGGCCGCGCACCCGAGGCCCGTCAGCCGTTCCAGGTACTCCGCCGGCTCCAGGACGTGGACGTACCGCCGCCCGTGCCCGCCGAGCCGGTCCCGCCAGCGCGGGGACTCGCACAGCTCGCCCAGCAGGGCGTGGCTGGGGGAGGTGAAGTTGGCCGGCACCTGGAAGGCGAGGGTGCCGCCGGGGACGATCCCCTCCAGCCAGCCGCCGAAGTGCTCCGCGTGGCCGGGGACCCACTGGAGCGCCGCGTTGGAGACGATCAGGTCGTACGGTTCGCCGGGCGTCCATCCGGTCGCGTCGGCGTGCCGGAAGTCGATGCGGCCGCCGCCCGGCGTGGGCCCGGCGTGGTCCGCCTCCGCCCGGTCGAGCATCTCGCGCGAGAGGTCGAGGCCGGTGATGTGCGCGTCGGGCCAGCGGTCCGCGAGCAGCGCGGTGACGTTGCCCGGTCCGCAGCCGACGTCGGCGATGCGGGCGGGGCGCCCCTCGCGGGCGGCGGGCAGTTCGGGAACGCGGGCCAGCAGGTCGAGGAACGGGCGGGTGCGGTGCCCGGAGTGGCGCAGGTACTGCCGGGGGTCCCAGATCGGTGCGGACTGCATGGTCGACTCCCCTTGCCGGTGCGTGACGTCGCGGCCGGACGTCGCTCCGGCCGGAACCCCCTCAACCGTACGAAGGAACATTTCTTGACGTCAAGAGACTTCACATCGACAGATCCCCTACACTGATCACCATGGAGGACGAGGTCGACCGTCTGGTCGCTGCATGGCGCCGCGAGCGCCCGGACCTCGACGTGGAGCCGCTCGAGGTGCTGAGCCGGGTCTCCCGGCTGGCCCGCCACCTGGACCGGGCGCGCCGCCTCGCCTTCGCGGAGCACCAGCTGGAGCCCTGGGAGTTCGACGTCCTCACGTCGCTGCGCCGCGCCGGCGCCCCGTACCAGCTCTCCCCCGGCCAGCTCCTCACGCAGACGCTCGTCACCTCGGGCACGATGACCAACCGCATCGACCGGCTGGCGCAGAAGGGCCTCGTCGAGCGGCTGCCCGACCCCACCGACCGGCGCGGCGTCCTCGTCCGCCTCACCGCCGAGGGGCGCGACCGCGCCGACCAGGCCCTCGCCGGCCTGCTGGACCACGAGCGGACCATCCTCGCCCGGCTCCCCCGCGACCAGCGCGCCGAACTCGCGGCGCTGCTACGCCGGTTGACCGCCCCGTTCGACAACGTCCCCGGCTGACCCGGCGGGCCCGATCCCGGCCTTGCGGGCCAGTGCGACCGCCGCGAGCGCGGAGTGCACGCCCAGCTTCCCCAGCACGTTCTGCATGTGCGTGCGGACGGTGTGCGGGGAGAGGAAGAGGCGCTCGGCGACGGCCTTGCGGCCCAGGCCGGCGACCATGCAGCGCAGCACCTCCCGCTCGCGCGGCGTGAGCGACTCGACGAGCCGCTCGCTCTCCGTGCGGTGCCTGCGCGCCGCCGTCACCTCCCGCAGCACCTGGGTGAGCAGCGCGGGCGCCAGGTGGGTCTCGTCGCGCAGGACGCCCCGGATCACACCGAGCAGCCGCTGGAGGGAGCAGTCCTTGGCGACCCAGCCGTTCGCCCCGGCCTGCAGGGCCCGGGCGGCACGGCGCGGGTCGTCCTTCCCGGCGAGCACCACGGTCCGTACGGACGGCTGGGCCTCGCGCACCCCGGCGACCAGGGAGATGCCGTCGGCGGCGCCGTCCGCCGGGCCGCCCGGGGCGGTGCACGCCGGGGCCGGCCCGGTGGTGCCGAGGTCGGCGTCGACGAGGAGGACGTCGAACCGGCGCCCCTCGGCGGCGGCGCGGTCGAGGCAGCGCATCGCGGCGGGACCGCTGCCCACCGCGGCGACGTCCACGTCCGGCTCGGCCGCCAGCGCCACGGCGAGCGACTCGGCGAAGATGCGGTGGTCGTCCACCACCAGAACCCGGATACGGACCACTGGCACCCCCATGCGTCGAGGAAGCGGGCCGGAGCGGGCACGACGCCCGGGCCGGGCCGCGCATACGGGGCGCGCGACCGCCGCCGTGCCCCGGTGCCGCACCCCGCTCCGGGCCTGGTGCCCGGCTGTCCCGCCCCTGATCGGCACCGGCCCCCACCGATGCTGTGCATCAGCGTACGGGCGCGGGCACGGGCCGGAAGCCGATTTGCGGAAGTGACGCCCGGGGGCTTCGGGAAGCGGACCGGTGGTTAACGGGCGCGGGCGCGGACGCGAGGCGTGGCACGGAGCACGGGATGCGGCGGGCGCGGTCGCGGAGCGCGGGGCGTGGCACGAGGGCCCGCCCGGTACGGCGGGCGCCGGGCGGGGCGTGCCCGCCTCCGCCGGGGGCGCGGCGGAGACGGCACGCCCCTTCCGGGGCGCCCCGCCCCTCCCCTCACTCCGTCCCGTGCCGCCGGGCGAAGTCCCACGCGTCGCGGACGATGTCGGCGAGGTCCGGGCGCGACGGCCGCCAGCCGAGCCGCTCCCGCGCGACGGCCGACGACGCCACCAGGACGGCCGGGTCGCCGGGGCGGCGCCCGGCCGTGACCTCGGGCACCGGGTGGCCGGTGACCTTCCGGACGGTCTCGACGACCTCGCGGACCGAGAAGCCGCTGCCGTTGCCGAGGTTGCAGACCAGGTGCTCGCCGGGGGTGACGGCGTCCAGGGCGAGGAGGTGGGCCTCGGCCAGGTCCGCGACGTGGATGTAGTCGCGGACGCAGGTGCCGTCCGGGGTCGGGTAGTCGTCCCCGTACACCGAGATGGACTCCCGCCGGCCGAGGGCGACCTGGAGGACGAGCGGGATCAGGTGCGACTCGGGGTCGTGGCGCTCGCCGTGGCCGCCGTACGCGCCGGCGACGTTGAAGTACCGCAGGGACGCGGCGGCCAGGCCGTGCGCGGCGGCCTCCCCGGCGATCATGTGGTCGACGGCGAGCTTCGAGGCGCCGTACGGGCTGGTGGGGGCGGTGGGGGAGGTCTCCGTCAGGGGGAGGGACACCGGTTCGCCGTACGTCGCGGCGGTGGAGGAGAACACCAGGCGGCGCACGCCGGCCCCGCGCATCGCGGCGAGCAGCGCCATCGTGCCGCCGACGTTGTTGTCCCAGTACTTCTCCGGCTTGGCGACGGACTCCCCGACCTGCGAGAACGCCGCGAAGTGCAGCACCCCGCCGTACGAGGGGTCGAGGACGCGGGCGGCGTCCTGGACGCGGCCCTCGACGAAGGCGGCCCCGTCCGGGACGGCGTCGCGGAAGCCGGTCGACAGGTCGTCGAGGACCGTCACCTCGTGCCCGGCCTCCAGCAGATGCGCACAGACGACGCTCCCGACGTAGCCGGCCCCGCCCGTCACCAGGTACTTCATGATGCGCTCGTCACCTCTCGCAGTCGCCGGGCCGCGGCCTTCGGCGGAACGTCGTCGACGGACACGCTCGCGCCCGATTCCGAGTCCGCGGGGAACTCAAGCTTGCCGGACGTGTGGCGGACGGTGAAAAGCTCGCGACGCGGCGCGCCCGTGTCGCGCCGCGCCCCGCCGCGCCGGGTCCTACTCCTCGTGAGGGGCGCGGGGGAGGTCGGCCGCGGCGCGGTCGAGGAGGCCCGTACGGGCGGCCAGGGCGGCGGCCTCCAGCCGGGAGCCGACTCCGAGCTTCATCAGGACCCGCTGCACATGGGTGCGGGCCGTGCTCGGGGCGATGCCCATGGCGGCGGCGATCAGCCTGGTGTCCTCGCCCTCGGCGACCCGTACCAGGACCTCCACCTCGCGGGGCGTGAGGATCCGCAGCAGCCGCCGGCCCTCGTCGTCGGGGGTGGCGGCGGGGTTCAGCAGCTCCGCGAACGCGCCCCGCAGGAGCTGCGGGGCGACGGCCGCCTCGCCCGCGCGGGCCCTGGTCATGGCGCGCTCGACGCCCTCGATCCGCTCGTCGTGCCGTACGTACCCGGAGGCGCCGGCCGCGAAGGCCGCCGCGATGCCGCGCGGGCTGGGCACCGGCCCCAGGACCAGCACCGCCACCTCCGGGCGGTCCCGTTTGATCCGTACGACCGGGTCGAAGGCGCCCGGCTCCGCCGGGGCGGCCGTGCCGAGCAGGCACACCTCGGGTGCGCGGCTCACCACCAGCTCGGCCGCGCCCGCGGCCGGCGCGGCGGCGGCCAGCACGCGGTGCCCGCGCAGTTTCAGGGCCGAGGCGAGCGCCTCGGCGAGCAGGCGGTGGTCGTCGACCACCATCAGGCGCACGCCCACGGGAACCCCCAACCCTCCGGAGCGGCCCCCCGGCCCTCCGTATGACCCGGCAAGCTACACGCTCACCCGGCGTCGCGCTCCCCCTACCGCCGCGGCGCCCCCGGAATGTCGAATTCCTTTCCCCTCAGGGCGACTTGGGGCCGACAGGGACGCCGGAGAAGCCCGCGGCCCGGCACGTCCGGGGGGACGTGCCGGGCCGCGGAGGGGCGCACGGGATCACCGGGTGGTGAACACCAGCGCCAGGTAGCGCGTCTCCTTGATGACGGTCGACGGCTTCGAGACGAAGCGGTCGGCCAGGTAGAGCCGCCCGTCGCGGTAGATGACGGGCTCGCTCATGGCGAGGGTGCTCTCGGCGGAGTTGATCGCCCGGTCCACCGGGGTCTTCAGCAGGACGGTCTCCTGGAAGGAAGCGCCGTCGACGCTGACGATCTGGCCGCCGATCTCGTACCCGGGCGCCTTGTACGCGATGAGGTTGCCGCCGTCCATCCGGACCGGGATCACCTCGCGGTGCTTGCCGGACTCCAGCTTCTGGCCGGTCAGCTGCCCGGTGTCCAGGTCGAAGGCGACGATCTCGTTGACGCGGGTGCCGCTGTCGCCGGAGCCCTCGTGCTGCTCGGTCGGCAGGTAGAGGCGGTTGTTGCCGACGACGAGCTTCTCGCACTTCTCCACGTCGGTGGAGTCGCACTCCGCCGCGTACCGTTCGGCGTCGGCGGCGATCTTCGCCTTCAGCCTGCCGGTCTTCTCGTCGATGGAGAAGAAGTCGGAGATGGCCGAACCGTCCCCGGCGGTGTCGCCGACGTCCGCCGCGACGACCAGCGGCTTCGTCGAGACGACCGCCGCGTACTCGACACCGGTCGGCATCCTGAACGAGGAGAGCGGCGCCCCGGTGGCGGGGTTGAGGTTCTGGATCGTCACCGTGGGGGTGTCGAGGTCACCGCACGTGCGGACCGCCACCAGGCCCTCGCCGCCGCCGTAGCCCGCGTCGCGGCAGTTTTCGGCGTTCTCCTGGGGCCGCCACAGCTCCTTGCCGGTGGCCAGGTCCCAGGCGGCACCGCCCTGCGAACCGCCGACGGCCACGGTGCCGGCGCCGATGGTGACCTCGCTCCAGTAGCCGGAGCGGTCGCTCGAACCGATGAGGGCGGTCTTCCGCCACAGCATCTTCCCCGCGTCCAGGTCGATCACGGCGACCTCGGAGCAGCCGGGGTACTTCTTCTGCGGGGTCGGCTTGCTCACCTGGAAGACCACGGCGGTCTTGTTGTCCTTCACGTGCCGACTGGCGGCGCAGAGCTCACCGGGCAGCGGCACCGTCCACACCTTGGTGCCCTTGAACGCGTCGTATCCGTTGATCTCGTTGACCCCGGACTTCACGTACGTCTTGTCCGTCAGCCACGAGCCGGGGGTGGTCGCCATGTCGGTGACCACCGGTGCCGGGATGGAGAACGCCACCTTCGCCTGGGTGTCGGCGGGCGCCTTCTCCTTCCCCTCGCCGTCGGGGGCCGNGGGGGCCGTCGCCGCCCCGGCCGTCGCCCCCGCCGGCGCCGGTGGTCGCGGTGGGCGCCGCCGGTTCGTCGTTCTCGGCGGAGGCGTACCAGAGGCCGGCGCCGACGATCAGCACGACGGCGACGGCGGCGGCGATGACGATCTGCATCTGGGCGGACAGCTTCCCGCGCCTGCCCGGGGCTCCCGGCCCGCCGGGCGCGCCCGGGTACGGGGGTGCCGGGGGCACGGGCGCGGTCGGGTAGCCGTACGCGGGCGGCTGTCCCGGCTGTCCCGGTTGCCCGTAGGGGNNNNGGGGNGTGGGCTGCCCGTACGGGGCCGACGACCACTTCATTTT
>NZ_CP095474.1:2450217-2461286 GCF_023614315.1 Streptomyces sudanensis
GNNCNNCCNCNANNNGNCNNGNNNNGNNGNNGGTCNGGG
Source organism: Streptomyces sudanensis (assembly GCF_023614315.1). Lineage (NCBI taxonomy): Bacteria > Bacillati > Actinomycetota > Actinomycetes > Kitasatosporales > Streptomycetaceae > Streptomyces > Streptomyces sudanensis. The sequence goes on from NZ_CP095474.1 coordinate 2,450,257, forward strand.
GGACCCTGGGGCTGGTCCGGGGAACCCTGGGGCTGGTCCGGGGAACCCTGGGGCTGGTCCGGCGGTGTGGGTGGTTGCGTCATCGGTGCGTACCTCTGGAGATGGGGGGTCTGCGGTCGCGGAGGCGCCGGGCCTGCGCTACCCGCCGAACGCGATCATGGTCTTGGTCTCCAGTTCGGCCTTGTCGTCCCGGGCGCTGACCCGGCCGCTGGCGATGAAGAACCGGCCGTCGGCGTACTCGTACCGGGGCTGCCAGAAGTCCCGCTCGATCCGGGCGACGGACGCCGGGTGCTGGAGCAGGACGGTCGGCTTGCCGCCGGTCGGGGCCAGGGTGGCGACAGCGCCGCCGCGGTCCCAGGAGCCCTCGACGTAGACGAGGAGCCTGCCGCCCTCCATCCGCAGCGGGAGCATCGCCTTGTCCGGGCCCGCCGCGGCGCGCCACCTGGGCTTGCCGGTGGCGAGGTCGAACGCGACGACCTCGTTGCCGCCCCGGCCGGAGTCGGCGGGCTCGGTGGACATGTAGAACGTGTTCGCGTCGGCCGCGACGCCGGTGCAGCCCTGGAGGCGCTGGCCGAAGACGATCAGGCCGCCGCCGCACTGGGCGCGGTACTTGTCGTCGCCGCCGGAGAGCTGGGAGCGCAGCCTGCCCGCGTCGGTGAGGGCCAGGACGGTGCGCTGCTTCTTCTCCTCCTGGACCGCGTTCACGACGAGCGGGCTGACGGAGTNGACCTTGTCGACCTCCCAGCCGCGCGCGAGCTGGNNNTACCTCCACCTGGGCTTGCCGGTNGGCCGGGTCGACGTCCCAGACCTCCTGCTGCGGGTTCTTGTAGTCGGAGACCCGGCAGTTGGCGGCGGCGACCAGGCGCGCTCCGGCGCCGGCGAAGGCGTAGGGCTGGCAGTCGCCGGAGGGCTTGCCGAAGACCTGCTTGCCGTCGGTGAGGGAGAAGCCGTACGAGTTGCCGGTGCCGGCGGCCGCGACGGTGTTGCCGGCGATGGCGAGCGTCGGGTCGGAGAGCGAGCTGAACCCGGTGCTCTTGGGTATCTCCGCCTTCCAGCCCGCCTTGCCGGACTTCAGGTCGACCTGCTGGAGGACCCGGCAGTCGGCGCGGTCGCCGGTGCCGTCCTTGAGGCCGATGACGATGAGGCCGTTCGCGGCGGGCGCGTTCGGGGCCTCGCAGACGTCGGTGGTGAAGGGGACGCTCCACTTCTTCTTGCCGTCGGTGGTGGAGAAGCCCTCGACGCCCCGGTACATGGCCTTGACGATGGTGTCGCCGACGATCCACGGGCCGTACACGTCGGCGCCGTTGCGCGGCAGGTCCACGTCGTTCTTGAGGAGCCACTCGACCTTGGCCTCGCCCGGCCGGCGGCCCGCGTTGAGGTCGTCGTCCGCCTCGCGTCCGCCGCCGGTGCCGTCGCCCTTGTCGACGGGCGCGGACTCGCTCGGGCCGGTGGCGGAGCCGGACGGCTGCGCGGTGGTGGTCCCGCCCTTGTCGTCGTCGCCGGTGGTCACCGCCCACACGGTGACGCCGCCCACGGCGAGCACCGCGGCCACCGCCGCGGCGACGACCGCGCCGGTCCTGCCCTTGAAGGGGCCGCCGCCGGAACCGCCGGGCGGCACGGGGGCGCCGGGGTACGGNGNNTGGGTCGGGGGGCCGCCGTAGGGGCCGGGCTGCTGCCCGTAGGGACCGGGCTGGGCGTACGCGCCCGGCTGCCCGTAGGGGCCGGGCTGCTCCCCGTAGGGGCCGGGTTGCCCGTAGGGGGTCGGCTGCTGCCCGTACGGGCCGGGCTGGGTGTAGGGGCCCGGCTGCCCGTAGGGGGTCGGCTGGCCGGGGGGCTGTGCGTGCCCCTGGCCGGGCGCCGGTGGCCGGCCGGGGGCCTGCGGGAAGCCGTACCCGGGTGCGGACGGGGCGGCCGGCGGCTGGGCCGGAGGCAAGGGGTCGGCGGCNGGGCNGGGGGCTGGGCCGGGGGCTGGGGAACCCCCTGCGGGTCCTGCGGAGACCCGAAGCCTCCCTGCGGCGGTTGCTGGCTGGGCGGCTGAGTCATCAGCGCTTCCCCCTTCGTGCGGTCCGCCGGCCGACCGGCCTCCCCCGCGATTCCGGCGCGGCACATGGCCGGAATGGAGTGGTTCGGACAGGGATGCCGCACTGTTACGTGAGTCGAGCGGGGCTTCTTTCTACCACCCGCCCCGAAGGCGCACAGGGGCCGGACCTCCCCTGTTCCCAACGGAGGACCGGCCCGTGACGCCCCTGTTATCCGCTTGCCGCGCCTTCTCCCCCGCGAGGCGGGGGCGCTTCGCGCACCGGGCGCTCAGGCGTCCTCGGCCAGTTCCAGCCAGCGCGTTTCCAAGTCCTCGCGCTCCGCCGCGAGTTCCCTCAGCTCGGCGTCGAGTTTCGCCACCAGCTCGAAGTCCGTGGCGTTCTCGGCGATCCGGGTGTGGAGGGCAGCCTCCCGGGTGGAGACCTTGTCGAGCTGCCGCTCGATCCGCTGGAGCTCCTTCTTCGCGGCGCGGGCGTCGGCCGCGGACGCCTTCGCCGCGGCGGCCGGAGCGGCGGCGGGCGGGGCGGCCGGGGCCGCGGACGCCGCCTCGACCATCCTCTGACGGCGCTCCAGGTACTCGTCGATCCCGCGCGGCAGCATCCGCAGCGTCGCGTCGCCGAGCAGCGCGAACGTCCGGTCCGTGGTCCGCTCCAGGAAGAACCGGTCGTGGGAGATGACGACCATCGAGCCGGGCCAGCCGTCGAGCAGGTCCTCCAGCTGCGTCAGCGTCTCGATGTCCAGGTCGTTGGTCGGCTCGTCGAGGAAGAGGACGTTCGGCTCGTCCATCAGCAGGCGCAGCAGCTGGAGGCGGCGCCGCTCACCGCCGGACAGGTCCCCGACGGGCGTCCACTGCTTCTCCTTGGTGAAGCCGAACCTCTCGCAGAGCTGCCCCGCCGTCATCTCCCGGCCCTTGCCGAGGTCGACGCGGTCCCTGACCTGCTGCACCGCCTCCAGGACGCGCAGCGCCGGCGGCAGCTCCGCCACGTCCTGCGACAGGTAGGCGAGGCGCACGGTGCGGCCGACGGTGACCCGCCCGGCGGCCGGCTGCCTCTCGCCCTGGGTCGCGGCGGCCTCCGCGAGCGCCCGCAGCAGCGAGGTCTTGCCCGCGCCGTTCACGCCGACCAGGCCGATCCGGTCGCCGGGGCCGAGCTGCCAGGTCAGGTGCTTCAGCAGCACCTTCGGCCCGGCCTGGACGGTCACGTCCTCCAGGTCGAACACGGTCCTGCCGAGGCGGGCGGAGGCGAACCGCATCAGCTCGCTGGTGTCGCGCGGCGGCGGTACGTCCGCGATCAGCTCGTTCGCCGCCTCGATGCGGTAGCGGGGCTTGGAGGTGCGGGCCGGCGCGCCGCGCCGCAGCCACGCCAGCTCCTTGCGGACGAGGTTCTGCCGCTTGGTCTCCTCCGTCGCGGCGATCCGCTCCCGCTCGGCCCGCGCGAAGACGTAGTCGGAGTAGCCGCCCTCGTACTCGTGGACGGTGCCGCGCTGGACGTCCCACATGCGCGTGCACACCTGGTCGAGGAACCAGCGGTCGTGGGTGACGCAGACCAGCGCCGAGCGGCGGGTCCGCAGGTGCTGGGCGAGCCAGGCGATGCCCTCCACGTCGAGGTGGTTGGTGGGCTCGTCGAGGACGATCAGGTCCTGCTCCGCGATCAGCAGCTTGGCGAGCGCGATGCGCCGCCGCTCGCCGCCGGACAGCGGCCCGATCACCGTGTCGAGTCCCTGCGGGAAGCCGGGCAGGTCCAGGCCGCCGAAGAGGCCGGTGAGCACGTCGCGGATCTTCGCGCTGCCCGCCCACTCGTGGTCCGCGAGGTCGCCGATCACCTCGTGCCGCACGGTCGCGGCCGGGTCGAGGGAGTCGTGCTGCGTGAGCACCCCGAGGCGCAGGCCGCCGCTGTGGGTGACGCGCCCGCCGTCGGCCTCCTCCAGCTTGGCGAGGACGCGGATCAGCGTCGTCTTCCCGTCGCCGTTGCGCCCCACGACGCCGATCCGGTCGCCCTCGGACACGCCGAGGGACACACCGTCGAGCAGGGCACGGGTGCCGTACACCTTGCTGACGGCCTCGACATTGACCAGGTTGGCGGCCATTTCACTCCTGATGTGGCGGGACGGCTCGACCTTCCAGGGTAGTGGGCGCCGAGGGGCCGTCCGGCCGTGCGGTAGCGTGCGGCGGTCGTCCAAGGGGAGGGGCCGGAGTGAAGGTGACGCGCGGTACGGGATGGGGCGCGGTGGTGGTGGCCGCCGCGGCGCTGCTGTCGGGATGCGGGCCGGACGGGGGGCCGGCCCGTGTGGANNNGGGNGNCCCNNCGNCCNCCNCCCNNGCCTCCCCCACCNCNCCNNNNGNTTCCGGGACCCCGGCGGCCCCGGCCTCCCCGGCGGCCCCCTCGGCCGCGGCGCCCGCGGCGCCCGCGCCGAGGGGCGGGACGGTCGGCGCGGCCGGGTCGGCGTGCCCGCTGCCGGTGACGTTCGACGTGGCCGCCGGATGGGAGCCGAAGAAGGTCGAGCCGATCGACGATCCGGAGCTCGCGGAGCTGAACGAGCTGCTGGAGCAGGGCCCCCTCACCACGGTCTGCGAGATCGACGCCAAACCGGCCGGGCAGATCGGCTTCCTGCGGGTGTGGACCGGCAACGCGGGAGGCGCCACGCCGCGCGCCGCGCTGGAGGCGTTCGTCGCCGCCGACTCCGCCGCGTCCGTCGCCTACCGCGACGTGCGGGCGGGCGCGGGCGGCGCGCTCCCGGCGACGGAGGCGACGTACGTCGTCACCAGCGAGCTCCTCGACGAGCCGAAGCCGGTCCGCGCGCTGGCCGTGGCCACGCCGCGCGGCCCGCTCGTGCTGGAGCTGGGCGGCATGGACGACGTGGAGCACACGGCGATGCTGCCCGCCTACGAATTGGCGAAGAGGTCCCTGGCCGCGACCGGCGGCTGACGGCCGGGCCCGCACCGCGCGGAGCCGGAGGGCCGGGGGAACGGAAGAAACCGGAGGACGCCGTACCGCGTGTCCGTGTCCGTACGACGTCCATCTGCGAGAGGTACGACATGAGCGAGGACAGCAGGGGCCGCGGCCCCNGNNNGCNCCGGCGGCGCCGGGGGGCGCGGTGGGCGGCCGTCGCGGCGGCGGTCGCGGTGGTGGCCGGCGGGGCGTTCTGGCTGTCCGGCGGGTACGGGATCCGGGGCGGCGGATCGGCGCTGGACGGCGCCTGCGAGGGGGACCTCGCGGCCGGCCCCGTACGGGCGCTGCTGCCGGACGCCGCGCTGACCGCTTCGAGCGAGCTGCGGCAGGACGGCTGGCGCTGCTCCGTCTCGGCCCCCGGCGGCGAGGCCGGGGTGGAGGTGCGGATACGCAACGCCGGGGAGCCGCTGGGGCCGGGCGCCTCGGCGGACCCCGGCCCGGTGGCCGTGCCGCTGGGCGGCGGGTGGACGGGCTCCTTCGCGTACGGCGACGACACGGACGCGGCGCGGGGCCGGGCGGTGCTGCTGCTGGACTGCGGCGACGAGTCCGGCGACGGGCTGCTCGCGGTGGCGGACGGCCGGCTCGCGGACGGCGCGTCCTTCGAGGACGGCGCGGCGCGGACCCGCCTGGTGTCCGCCCTGGCGGACACGGCCCGCTCGTACGCGCGGCGCACCGGCTGCGGCACGGGCCGCGACGCGGAGGGGACGGTGGAGGACGTGGCGGCTCCCGTCGTGGACGCGCGGCGCCCGCTGTCCCGGGCGTCCGGGACCTGCCGGGGCGTGGTGGACGCGGCCACCGCGCGGCGGTGGGGCGCCGGCACCGTCGCGGAGACCCCGGCGCGTCCGGCGCCGGTGGAGCGGTGCGTGCTGGGCAGCGGCCTGGGGACGCCGCTGTACACCTTCACCGCGTCGTACGGGCCGTACGGGGAGACGGCGCTGTCGGACGGCGGGGCGCTGCCGGCGAACGGCGCGGCCGAGTCGCCCTCCGGGCGCTACCGGCTGACGGCGAAGTGCCCGGGGGCGGACGGGACGGGGGTGTACGAGATCGTGCCGGACGACGGGCTGGCGCTGGACCACGCCTCGCTGCGCGGCGCGCTGAAGTCCTTCGCCGCGTCCTCGGCCGCCCTCCACCGCTGCGGGCCCCCCGCCTGACCGCCGCCGCCNCNGCCNGGCNNGGGNCGNNNCCCGCCCGCCCCCGGCGCGGGGTACGTCCCGACGCGGGCGCCCCGTGCGGGGCGCGCCGCCCTCGCCCCGCGCACACCCGGGTCAGGACGGGCGGCGGAGTTCCACCAGGGCCCAGCCGGCCAGGATCAGGAGCAGGGCCTGGGGGGCCGTCACCGGTACCGCGACCAGGACCGCGCTGTGCCCCTCCAGCAGGCCCCCGTACCCCACCGCCGACAGGCCCAGGACGCCCAGCAGGCTCAGGGCGACGCCCAGCGCCGCCGGCACCGCCGTACCCGGAGCGGACCCCCCGGCCGCGGGGACCGGCAGGTCCGCCTCCGGACGGGGGCCGGGAACGGCGGCCTTGCCGGGGCATGAAGCGGAAGCCGGAGCCTTACCAGGACGGGAAGCGGAAACCGGGCCAGGACCAGGACGGGAAGCGGAAACCGGACCAGGACCAGGACGGGAAGCGGAAACCGGACCGGGACCAGGGCGGGAAGCGGAAACCGGACCGGGACCAGGGCGGGAAGCGGAAACCGGACCGGGACCAGGACGGGAAGCGGAAACCGGACCGGAACCGGGACGGGAAGCGGAAACCGGTTCCGCGCCGGGGGCGCGGGCGGGGCGTTCCGCGTACCGGAAGACGCCGACCAGCAGGGCCGTCACCGCCGCCGCCAGCGCCACCCGCACCGGCAGGTGCGCCCACCACGCGCCGGACGCCGGCTCCGGCAGGGTCACGCCCAGCGCGAGCATCGCGCCGTACACGCCGAGCATCGCCGTCAGGTGCCACAGGAACGCCGTCATGGCGACCCCGTTCGCCGCGACGACCACCCGCCAGACGCGGGCGCGGGCGGCGAGCCGCGCCCCGGGGCCGCGCAGCAGCTCCACCGCGCCGACCAGCCACATCCCGTGGCACAGCAGGGCCAGTGTCGGGGGTGCCATGTTGGACACCTCCTCGCCGGGCATGCCCACCATCGACAGCGGGTACGGCCCGAGGGCGACCAGCGCCACCGCGCCGGCCAGTCCCGCCGAGGCGAGCGCCCACGGGGCGCGCAGGCGGCCGTCCGCGCGGAGGAAGCCCAGCTGGTGCACGGCGAGCCACACCAGGGCGAAGTTCAGGAAGGCGACGTACGGCACGTCCCCGGCGAACCGCAGCAGGTCCACCGCCGCCACCCCGCCCGCCAGCACGGCGAAGGCGCCCCAGCCCCACCGCCGGTGGAGCCGCAGCAGCGGCGGCGCGAACGCGACCATCGCCAGGTAGATCCCGACGAACCACAGGGGCTGCGTCACCAGCCGCAGCGCCGTTCCGGTCAACCCGCCTCCTCCGCCGAGGAGTTGCACGACGAGGGCGGCCGCTCCCCACAGGACGGCGAAGAGGGCGGTCGGGCGGAGCAGCCGCCGCACCCGGCCGCGGACGAACGCGGCGTACCCGGGCCGGGACCGGTACGACAGGGCGTGCGCGAAGCCGCCGACGAAGAAGAACACCGGCATCACCTGCAACCCCCAGGTGAGGACCTGGAGGGCGGGCACGACCGCGAGGACGTTGCCGACGCTCCCGCCGGCCGTCACCGCGGCCATCAGCCAGTGCCCGAGGACGACCACCGCCAGGGACGCGACCCGCAGGAGGTCGACGTAGCGGTCCCTGGTGGCGGGGGTGGCGGCGGCGAGGTCCCGCGCCGTGGGGCGTGTTCCGGTACGTGTCATGCGGGCAAGGCTCGCCCCCCGGCGGCGGAACCGGGAGAGTACGCCTACCCGGTCACGGGCTGAGTACCCGGGCGCCGGGCGCCGGGGAGGTGGCCGTACGCGCCGCGCGGCACGTGCCGGACGCGGTGAGCGCGGCGGCGACGGCCTCGGCGTCCTCGGCGTCCTTGACCAGGAACGCCGTGGTGGGGCCGGAGCCGGACACGATCCCGGCGAGGGCGCCGGCCGCCATGCCCGCGGCGAGCGTGTCGGCGAGCGACGGGCGCAGGGACAGCGCGGCGGGCTGGAGGTCGTTGGCGAGGGCCCCGGCGAGGGCGGCGGTGTCACCGGTGCGCAGCGCGTCCAGCAGGGCGGGGGACGCGGCGGGCGCGGGCGCGTCCGGGGTGAGCCGGTCGAACTCGGCGTACACGGCCGGCGTCGACAGGCCGCCGTCGGCGAGGCCGAACACCCAGTGGAAGGTGCCACCGGCGGTGATCTCGGCGAGGCGCTCGCCGCGGCCGGTCCCCAGGGCCGCGCCGCCGACGAGGGAGAAGGGCACGTCACTGCCCAACTCGGCGCAGATGTCGAGGAGTTCGGCGCGGCTGGCGCCGGTGCCCCACAGGGCGTCGCAGGCGAGGAGGGCGCCCGCGCCGTCGGCGCTGCCGCCGGCCATGCCCCCGGCGACGGGGATGTCCTTGGCGATGTGGAGGTGCACGTCCGGGGCGACGCCGTACCGGGCGGCGAGGAGTTCCGCGGCGCGCGCGGCGAGGTTGGTGCGGTCCAGGGGCACCTGGTCGGCGCCCGGCCCCTCGCAGGTGACGCGGAGGGAGTCGGCCGGGGTCGCGGTCACCTCGTCGTACAGGGAGACGGCGAGGAAGACGTTGGCCAGGTCGTGGAAGCCGTCGGGGCGGGCGGGCCCCACCGCGAGCTGGACGTTGACCTTGGCCGGGACTCGTACGGTGACGCTCACGCTCGGGCCTCCGCGATACGGGCGAACTCCTCGACGGTCAGGGACTCGCCGCGGGCCTGGGGGGACACCCCGGCCGCGACGAGCGCGGCCTCGGCGGCGGCGGGCGATCCGGCCCAGCCGGCCAGCGCGGCGCGCAGGGTCTTGCGGCGCTGCGCGAACGCGGCGTCGACCACGGCGAAGACCTCCCGCTTGGAGGCGGTGGTCGCGGGCGGGTCGCGGCGCACCAGGGAGACGAGGCCGGAGTCGACGTTGGGCGCGGGCCAGAAGACGTTGCGGCCGATGGAGCCGGCCCGCCTGACCTCCGCGTACCAGTTGGCCTTCACCGACGGCACGCCGTACACCTTGTTGCCGGGGCGGGCGGCGAGCCGGTCGGCGACCTCCGCCTGGACCATGACGAGGGTGCGCTCGATGCTCGGGAAGCGGTCGAGCATGTGCAGCAGGACGGGCACCGCGACGTTGTACGGCAGGTTCGCGACGAGCGCGGTGGGCGGCGGGCCCGGCAGCTCCCGCACGTCCATGGCGTCGGAGTGGACCAGCGAGAAGCGCGTCGCCCGCTCGGGCATGCGGGCGGTGATCGTGGCGGGCAGCGCCGCGGCGAGGGTGTCGTCGATCTCGACGGCCACGACGCGGTCGGCGGCCTCCAGCAGGGCGAGGGTGAGGGAACCGAGCCCGGGGCCGACCTCCACCACGACGTCGTCCGGGCGCACCTCCGCGGTGCGGACGATGCGCCGGACGGTGTTGGCGTCGATGACGAAGTTCTGGCCGCGCTGCTTGGTGGGGCGTACCCCGAGGGCTGCGGCCAGTTCGCGGATGTCGGCGGGGCCGAGGAGTGCGTCGGGCTCAGTGGTGCTCACCGATACAGCCTACGGCCGCAGTGCGGCCACGGACTCGCCCCCCTTTGCGCGTAGAGCAGCTTCGCCCGGTATGTCTGCTCGGCGGCGGAGGCGTCCTGGGGGCGTCCGGAGCCGCCGACGGAGCGCCAGGTGCGGACGTCGAACTGGTAGAGGCCGCCGTACGTGCCGGAGGGGTCGACGGCGTCCGGGCGCCCGCCGGACTCGCACTGGGCGAGGGCGGCCCAGTCGAGGTGCTCGGCGCCGGAGACGGAGCCGGAGCCGGAGCGGGCCGGCGTCGCCGGGGAGCGCACCTGCGCGGCCTCGGGGCGGGACCTCGTCGCCCCGGGTCGGGGCCGCTCCGCCCCGTTCGCCCCGGTGCCGGACCGCGGGCGCTCCCCGGTGCCGACCCGGACGATCCGGGCGACCGGCTCGCGGACCAGGTCCGTACCGGTCCTGCGGGTGTGGCGGGGGACGCCGTCGACGGTGCGGACCTCGTACGTGAGGCGGCGCAGGCCGGGCCGGCCCTCCCGGTCGACGACCTCGGCACCCCGGTACAGCCCGGGGTCCTCGACGCGGCGCACGTCGTGGGGGACGGTCTCGTAGCGGGTCTCGCGGTGGTACCTGACGCGCAGGACGGTGACGGTCTGGCCGTCGCGGGGGAAGGCGCCGGGCGGCACGGAGGTCGTGTCCTGGTCCCCGAGGGTGATCCGCGCCTGGCGGAGGGCCTCGGCGACGGTGGCGGCGTTGGTGCGGACGGTGCGCTCGCGGCCGTCGGCGCGGAACGTCACGGCGCGTTCGGTGCGCACGGCGAGGGCGAGCCCCTCCCGGCCGATGCGGGCGGAGCGGGAGGCGGACAGGTGCGCGCCCTCGGTGCGGACGCCGAGGGCGCGCAGGGCCTCGTCCACCGTGCGGGCGGTGGTCCACACGCGGCGGGCGCGCCCGTCCAGGTTGAGGCGCAGGGGGCGGCCCCAGCGCACGACGACCTCCTCCCCGCCGTCCAGGCGCGTACGGGGCGCGGGGGTGACGAGGTCGTACCGGCCCGTGGTGACGCCCTCGGCGGCGAGGAGCTCGCCCACGTCGTCGGCGAAGGTGTGCAGGGTGCGGTGCGCGCCGTCCACGCTGAGCCGGACCGTCTTGTGGTCGGCGAGCAGGGCGCCGGCGCTCACCAGGACGGCGACGAACCCGGCGACCACGAGCGCCTGCGGCACGCGCCGCCACACCCGCCCCGCCCCGGCCTGCCCGGCCTGCTCAGCCTGCTCGGCCTGCTCAGCCTGCTCGGCTTGCTCGGCCTGTCTGGCCTGCTCGTCCGGCCCGGCCCGTCTGGCTTGCTCGGCCTGCTCGGCCTGTCTGGCTTGCCTGGTCCACGCGGTCCACAGGCGGGTGGACGGGGCGGGGGCGGCCG
>NZ_CP095474.1:2461470-2463024 GCF_023614315.1 Streptomyces sudanensis
TCCTTATTTTAATTGCCGAAGCCCGCCGCACAGCCCNNCNTCGGAGCGGGGCCGGGCGGGGTGGCGGCCTTCGGCACGGTGGGGCCGGATGGCGCGGCGATCCTCGAGGCCGCGGACTTCGGAGCGGGTCCGGACGGGATGGACTTCGACGTGATGGGGCCCGATACGACGCCCGGCTTCGAGACGGACTCCGAGCTGCCCGGCTTCGAGGTGGCGGGGTCGGGCTGTGCGGCGGGCTTCGGCGCGGCGCGCTTCGAGGCGGTCGGCTTCGGCGCGGCGGGCTTCGAGGCGGGTCCGGCCGTCGCGGGCTTCCGCACGGCGGAGCCGGATGCGGTGGCGGATTTTGAACCGGGCGTCGGCGCAGCCGACTTCGGCGTGGCGGTCTTCGACTCGACCGCCTTCAGCGCGATCGGCTTCGGCTCGGTCGACCTCGGGACGGCGGAGCCGGACGGTACGGCGATCTTCGAACCGGACCCCCGTGCGGCGGACTTCGGCGCGGCGGTCTTCGAGGGGGTCGGCTTCGGCGCGGCGGGACCGGGCGGTACGTCGGCCTTCGAAGCTACGGACCTTGAACCGGGCCTCGGAGCAGCCGACTTCGGCGCGGCCACCTTCGAGGTGGTGGACTTCGAGGTGGTGGACTTCGAAGCGGCAGCCTTCGAGGTGGCAGTCTTCGAAGCGGCGGCCTTCGACGCAGCGGCCTTCGAAGCAGCAGCCTTCGAGACGGCGGCCTTCGACGCTACCGACTTCGAGGCAGTGCTCTTCGAGGAAGCGGTCTTCGAAGTAGTGACCTTCGAGGTGGCGGCCTTCGAGGTGGCCGATTTCGGCGCGGCGGGACCGGGCGGCACGGCGGCCTTCAAGGCGACGGACTTCGAACCGGACCCCGAACCAACCGACTTCGACACGGCGGTCTTCGAAGTGGCGGTCTTCGAGGCAGTGGTCTTCGAGGTTGCCGGTTGTGAAACCACCGACTTCGACACGGCTGACTTCGACGCGGTGCTCTTCGACGCGGTGCTCTTCGACGCCGCCGACTTCGAAGCGGTGCTCTTCGACGCCGCCGACTTCGACGCGGTGGTCTTCGACGCCGCCGACTTCGACGCGGTGGACTTCGACGCCGCCGACTTCGACGCGATGGACTTCGACGCGCCGGACTTCGGGGCGGGCTTTCGTGGGGTACGGCTGGGCTCGGCCGGTTTTCGCGCGGTACGGCCGAGCCGGCCGGGCTCCGAGGCGGCGGGTTCTGAACCGGACCGAGACATGACCGGCTCCGACACGACCGGCTCCGACTCGGCGGGGCCTGACTCGGCGGAGTTCGACTCGGCGGAATCCGGCCTTCCAGCGGACCCCGGCTCCCCTGCCCCTGTCCCGGCCCCTCCGGGGACCGAGCCGCCAAGGTCCACTCCGACCGGATCAGGCGGGGCCCCGGGTTCCAGCGCGGCCCCCCGTCCCGGCAGGGCTCCCCGTTCCGACGCGGCACCCGGTTCAGGCGGGGCACCCCGTTCGGGCNGGGGGCCCGGATCGGGCGGNNNCCNTATACANNCANGNAGNNGNCGNCNG
>NZ_CP095474.1:2463075-2474313 GCF_023614315.1 Streptomyces sudanensis
GGGTGGGCGCCGGGCGGCGGCGAGGTGTACGCGAGGTCTCCACGAGGCCGGGACCCTAACCCATCCCGGTCACATAAACGTATCACTCAACTACACACCGTCGTGTCGCGCCTCCACCGCCACCCCTCAGTAAGCGAACGCGCGTGCGGTGTTCTCCGCGAGGGCCGTCGCCATCTCCTCCTCTCCGATCCCCCGGACGGCCGCCATGGCGCGTACGGTGACCGGGATGAGGTAGGGGGCGTTGGGCCTGCCCCGGTAGGGGGCGGGGGTCAGGAACGGTGCGTCCGTCTCGACGAGGACGAGGTCCAGCGGGGCCACCGCCAGGGCGTCGCGCAGCGGCTGGGCGTTCTTGAAGGTGACGTTCCCGGCGAACGACATGTAGTAGCCGCGCTCGGCGCAGATCCGGGCCATGTCGGCGTCGCCCGAGTAGCAGTGGAAGACGGTCCGCTCCGGGGCACCCTCCTCGGCGAGGACGCGCAGGACGTCCTCGTGGGCCTCGCGGTCGTGGATGACCAGGGCCTTGCCGTGCCGCTTGGCGATCTCGACGTGGGCGCGGAACGAGCGCTCCTGCGCCTCCTTGCCCTCGGGCCCCGTGCGGAAGAAGTCCAGCCCCGTCTCGCCGACGGCCCTCACCTGGTCGAGCGCGGCGAGCCGGTCGATCTCCGCCAGCGCGTCGTCGAGCGCCGCGTCCCCGCCGGCCTCCCGCGGGCCCTGCCGTGACGAGCCCTCGGGGTCGCCCAGCACGATGCGCGGCGCCTCGTTGGGGTGGAGGGCGACGGCGGCGTGGACGTTCGCGTACCGGGCCGCCGTCTCCGCGGCCCACCGCGAGCCCGCCAGGTCGCAGCCCACCTGGACCACGGTCTCGACGCCGACCAGCCCGGCCTTGGTCAGGGCCTCCTCGACCGTGCCGGACTGCATGTCGAGGTGGGTGTGGGAGTCGGCCACGGCGACGGGCAGGGGCTCGGGCAGCGGCGGCGGGGCGTCCTTGGCACTCATGCCCCGATCGTACGGAAGGCCGCCCGTACGGAGGGTCGAGCGCCCACCGTCCCCGCCGCCCACGCGAAAGACCGCCCGCACGGAAGGCCGGACGCCCCCNANNCCCCGTTCCGGCGGGTCAGTCGCGGTGGAAGAGGTGCGGCAGGCGCAGGCGGTGCGGCTCCCCGCCGCCCAGCCGGGTCGCCCCGGACCGCTTCGCCTCCGGGCTCGACACGGTGTCGGTGTCCCTCGGCGTCCGCTCCTCCAGCTCCTGGCCGATCGGTCCGGTCGCCGACACCGGAGCGGCCCTGCGGAGTGTCGCGCCGGATCCTTCGGGGTGGGGCTCGCCGTGGTCGAGGACCACCGAGATGCGGCCGGAGCCCATGATCCGTACGACGTTCCGCCCGCAGTTGGGGCACGTCGGCTTCGACAGGGGCGACGGCACGCGCCGGCCCTCGCTGCGGTAGACGACGAAGTCCTGGCCGTCGACGTCGGCGTGGTGCTCGATGTCGTACTCCTGCTCCCAGCCGTAACCGCACCTCATGCAGGTGAAGGCGTACGCCTCGTGCCCGACCGGGGCGCCGGGGGTCTCGCTCATGCCGGCTCCTTCCCGCCGCCGCGGGGGACGCCTTCGCGGGCGGCCTGCCTCAACGGGTGGGGGTTGCCCTTCTCACGATAGCCCTTTGTCCGATTCCGGGCGGCTTCGTTCCGCGTTCTTCGCGGCGACGACCGCGTCGAACACCTCCCGCTTGGGCAGCCCCGCCTCGGCGGCGACGGCGGCGATGGCCTCCTTGCGCCGCTCCCCCGCCTCCTCCCGCACCCGGACCCGGCGGACCAGCTCGGCCGCGTCGAGGTCGGCGGGCCCCGCCTCGGGGGCACCCTCGACGACGACGGTGATCTCCCCCCGCACGCCCTCGGCGGCCCACGCCGCCAGCTCCCCGAGGCCGCCGCGCCTGACCTCCTCGTACGTCTTGGTCAGCTCCCGGCACACGGCGGCGCGCCGGTCGGCGCCGAACACCTCGGCCATCGCGGCGAGCGTGTCGTCGAGGCGGTGCGGGGCCTCGAAGTAGACGAGCGTGCGGCGCTCCGCGGCGACCTCCCGCAGCCGGCCCAGCCGCTCCCCGGCCTTGCGGGGCAGGAACCCCTCGAAGCAGAACCGGTCGACGGGCAGGCCGGACAGGGCGAGCGCGGTGAGCACGGCGGACGGGCCGGGCACGGCGGTGACCCGGACGTCCCGCTCGACGGCGGCGGCGACCAGCCGGTACCCGGGGTCGGAGACGGACGGCATGCCCGCGTCGGTGACCAGCAGCACCCGGGCGCCGCCCGCGAGGGCCTCGACCAGCTCCGGCGTGCGCGCCGCCTCGTTGCCCTCGAAGTACGACACGACCCGGCCGCGCGGCTGCACACCGAGGGCCTGGGTGAGCCGCCGCAGCCGGCGGGTGTCCTCGGCGGCGACGACGTCGGCCTCCGCCAGTTCGGCGGCGAGGCGCGGCGGGGCGTCGGCGACGTCGCCGATCGGGGTGCCTGCGAGTACGAGCGTTCCTGTCACGGGGTCATCCTCGCAGCCCCGCGGGCGGCACGACCGGGCGAGTCCCGCGGGCGCGTTCCCTACGATGGCGCGGTGACCAGTACTGCACCGAAGGCCCTGCACGGACAGGACGGCCCGGGCGGGCCCGCCGCCCCCCTCGGGGGCCACGAGCCGCCCGCGTGGGAGCGGCGCCTGCGCCGGTTCGGGTACGTGCCGCGCACGGGGCCGGGGCTGCGGGAGCGACTGGTGCCGCCGTACGCCCGGGCGTCCCGCCCGTGGGGCGGGTTCGGGCTGCCGCCCCGGGTGGCGGGGGCGCTGGTGCGCCTCGCGCCGTGGGGCGGGCCGCTGCTCGTCGCGCTGGTCGCGGGGGTGCTGCGGTTCTGGAACCTGGGGTCGCCGCACGCGGTGATATTCGACGAGACGTACTACGCCAAGGACGCCTGGGCGCTGATCCACAACGGCTACGAGGGCGCGTGGCCCAAGGACGTCGACAAGGCGATCCTGAAGGACCCCGGCGCGGTCCCGATCCCGGTGGATCCGGGGTACGTGGTGCACCCGCCGGCCGGGAAGTGGGTCATCGGGTTCGGCGAGTGGCTGTTCGGTTTCGAGCCGTTCGGCTGGCGCTTCATGGTGGCGGTGTGCGGCACGCTGTCGGTGCTGATGGTGTGCCGGATCGGGCGGCGGCTGTTCCGGTCGACGTTCCTCGGCTGCCTGGCGGGCGTCCTGCTCGCCGTGGACGGGCTGCACTTCGTGATGAGCCGCGCGGCCCTCCTCGACCAGGTACTGATGTTCTTCGTGCTGGCGGCGTTCGGCTGCCTGCTGGTCGACCGGGACCGGTCGCGGCGGCGCCTCGCGGCGGCCCTGCCGGTCGACCCGGACGGGGTGCTGCGGCCGGACGCGCGGATCGCGCGGACCCTGCGGCTCGGCTGGCGGCCGTGGCGGCTGGCGGCCGGGGTGATGCTGGGCCTGGCGGCGGCGACCAAGTGGAACGGCCTGTACGTCATGGCCGCGTTCGGGCTGCTGACGGTGGCGTGGGACGTGGGCGCCCGGCGCACGGCCGGCGCGCACCGGCCGTACGCGGCGGTGCTGAGGCGGGACGTGCTGCCGGCGTTCGCGTCGACGGTGCCGGTCGCGCTCGCCGTGTACGTCGCCTCCTGGACCGGGTGGATCCTGTCGGACAAGGGCTACTTCCGGACCTGGGCGTCGACCGGCGGGGGGCGGGACAGCTCCTGGTCGTGGCTGTTCCCCGACTGGTGGCGCAGCCTGTGGCACTACGAGTCGGAGGTGTACACGTTCCACGTCAACCTCACGTCGGGGCACACCTACGAGTCGAACCCGTGGAGCTGGATCGTCCTCGGCCGCCCCGTCTCGTACTTCTACGAGTCGCCCGCGCAGGGCCGCGGCGGCTGCCCGGCGGACGCGGCGGAGAAGTGCGCCCGCGAGGTCCTGGCGATCGGCACGCCGCTGCTGTGGTGGGCCGCCTGCTTCGCGCTGCTGTACGTCCTGTGGCGCTGGCTGTTCCGCCGCGACTGGCGCGCCGGGGCGATCGCCTGCGCGGTCGCGGCCGGGTGGGCGCCGTGGTTCCTGTACCAGGAGCGGACGATCTTCCTCTTCTACGCGGTGGTGTTCGTCCCGTTCCTGTGCCTGGCGGTCGCCATGATGATCGGCGCGATGCTCGGCCCGGCCGCGCCCCCGCCGGGCCCGGACGGCTCCCCCGACCCCGACCCCGAGGGCCGCGCGGACCGGCGCCGCGCGGTCGGCGCCGTCGGCGCGGGCGTCCTGGTCCTGCTGATCGTGTGGAACTTTATTTATTTCTGGCCCCTCTACACCGGCCAGACGATCCCCATGGACCAGTGGCGGGCGCGGATGTGGCTGGATACGTGGGTGTAAGGGCCACCGGCCGGTCTCGTTCGGATAACGGGCGTCCGTTTCCCCGCTGCCCGGCATAGGGTCCCTCCCCGGGGGATCACGAGCGCGTCCGGGAACGCGCCGACCGAGGGGGGACGCGGCCATGCGCAGCGGAACGAAGGTGGCGGTCGTCGGCGGGTTGTTCGCCGTCGTCGCCGGGGGCGTCGGATACGGGGCGTACAACCTGTGGGACGGGCTGACCGGTGGCACGACCACCACCGCGTCGGCCGACGGCACGGCCAGGCGGACCGGGCCCGTCACGGCGGAGGAGACCCGCACGACGGCGGAGGGCTTCCTCGCCGCGTGGGCGCGGGGCGACGCCGCCGGAGCCGCCCGGTTCACCGACGACCCGGTCGCGGCGCAGACCGCGCTGGCCGGCTACCTGACGTCGACGCACGTCGGCGGCATGAAGGCCACGGCGGGGACGCCCACCGGGACGACGGTGCCGTTCACGGTGAGCGCCGTCGTCTCCTACGGGGGCGCCCGCGCCCCGTGGACGTACGCCTCGCGCCTCACCGTGGTGCGGGGGCTCTCCACCGGTCAGCCGCGCGTCGACTGGTCGCAGACCGTCATGCACCCGGCGCTGAAGGACGGCCAGTCGCTGAAGGCGACCTCGTCCGGCCCGCCCGCCGTCAGGGCCCTCGACCGCGACGGCGCGGAGCTGACGGCGGAGCGGTACCCCTCGCTCCGGCCGGTCCTGGACGAGCTGCGCAAGCGGTACGGCGCCGATGCGGGCGGCACCTCCGACGTGGAGCTCGCCGTCGTCGGCGAGGACGACACCCCGGACCGCACCCTGCTGACCCTGCGCAGGGGCAGGCCCGGCGAGGTCAGGACGACGCTGGACGCGGGGGGGCAGGCCGCCGCCGAGAAGGCGGTGAAGCGGTACGCCGAGTCCTCCGTGGTCGCGATCCAGCCGAGTACGGGCGAGGTGCGGGCGGTCGCCAACAACCGGAAGGACGGCTGGAACGCGGCGTTCCTCGGCAAGCAGGCACCCGGCTCCACCATGAAGATCGTCACGGCGGCGCTGCTGCTGGAGAAGGGCCTGGTGGCCGCGGACCGGGCCGCGGAGTGCCCCGCCGAGGCGATGTACCAGGGCACCACCTTCCGCAACCTCGACGGTTTCGCCATCGACGGCGGCACCTTCCGGGAGAGCTTCGCGCGCTCCTGCAACACCGCCTTCGTCAAGCTCATCGACGCCGTGGGCGACGACGCGGCCCTCGGCCGGGAGGCGCGGGACGTCTTCGGCATCGGACTGGAGTGGCGGACGGGCGTACCGTCCTGGGACGGCTCGGTGCCGCCCGAGACGGGCGGGGTGGCCGCCGCCCAGTACATCGGCCAGGGGACCGTCCAGATGAACGCCCTGACCATCGCCTCCGTCACGGCGACCGCGAAGAGCGGCGCCTTCCGGCAGCCGGTCGTCGTGCCGGCCTCCCTCGACGACCGGGAGATCGCCCGGGCGCCCCGCGCCCTGGACCCCTCGGCCGCCCGCCAGCTCCGCGACCTGATGCGCGCGACCGCCCGCGGCCAGGGCACGGGCGCGGCGGCGATGGCCGGAGTGAGCGGCGACAAGGGCGCGAAGACCGGTTCGGCGGAGGTCGACGACCAGGGCAGCGCCAACAGCTGGTTCGCGGCGTTCGCCGACGACCTGGCCGCCGCGGCCGTCGTCCAGGCGGCCGGCCACGGCGGCGACGCGGCGGGCCCGCTGGTGGCGTCCGTCCTCGACGCCCGCTGAACCACGGCCCGGGGGCGGCCNNNGGGCCGCGCCGGCCCGGCGTGCGGCGCCGGCCCGGCGTGCGGCGAGCGGGTGGGCCGATCCCGGCGAGGCGCCTGCGGCCGGGAAGCGTCCGGAGCCTGCCCGTCAGGGGAGGCGGCGGTCGCTCGTACCGTTCAGGAGGGTGTAGGCGGAAAGGGAATGGGAGGCGTAGTCAGCCCGGTCCTGATGGGCCTGTAGGCGTCGTCGCTGCTCGATGAGAAGGCCCTCGGCGTCGTCCGTACGGCGGTTGCCCCGCCGCAGGAGCACGACGATCAAGGCCAGGGCCGTCGCGACGAGCAGACCTAAGAAAACGCCGATCTCTGTCACGGATGACTCCTCTGAGTGACTGCACGTGATTTCACCGTAACAACGCGGTCGCGGCGGACGCGAAGGAGTTTCCGCCGGCAACCGGGGAGAACCGGCCTGCCGACCGCCGTTTCCCGCGACGGTCGCACCGGACGACGGACGGGGCGCGACGACGGCGCCGGGCCGGCTCGGGCCGAGCCGGGCCAGGTCAGACCGGATCGAGCCGCGGCGGGTGGGGCCGGGTCGGGGTGGACCGGGGCGGACCGGACCAGACCGGATCACGTCAAATGCAGCCGATCCCGAAATGCAGCCGATCCGGTCCGGTCGTCCGCGCGCCGCCGCACCGCCGCACCGCCCCACCGCCGCACCTCTCACCGGCGACGCCCCCGGAAATCCCTTCGGCCCCTTCGCCGTACGGCGGTAGCGTCACCTGCCATGACCACTCCGCCCGCCGCCCTGCAGACGATCCACGACGTCCCCGTCTGGGTGTGCCCCGCCGAGGGCGCGCCGGTCGCGGGTGAACAGGACGCCCTCGACCTGATCGGCGACGCCGGCTACTGGGGCGCCCGGTGGGTCGTCGTCCCGGTCGCGCGCCTCGACGAGGCGTTCTTCCGGCTGCGCACGCGGGTGGCGGGCGACATCGTCCAGAAGTTCGTGAACTACCGCATGGGGCTCGCCGTGGTCGGGGACGTCTCCGCGCACACGGAGGAGAGTCCGGCGCTCCGGGACTTCGTCCGCGAGTGCAACCGGGGCACCCAGACGTGGTTCCTCCCGACCCTGCGGGACCTGGCCGACCGCCTGGAGCCCTGACGCTCCGGGCCATCCCACGAGAACCGTCCGGCCGCGCGGGAACCGTTCCCGCGCGCCGCGCCCCCAGCGTCCAGCGGACCGGGGCACCCGCGCGGGCCCGCGAGTGGCCGTACGCGCCGAACCGTCTGTACGCCGCGCCGCCCGTATACCGAACCACCCGTACGCCCCGACCCGTTCCCGTCGCGGCGTCCGCTCGCGTGACGGGAAGCGGCCGTCCGGCGCGGGGCCGCTCAGCGTGTGTCGTGCGCATCGTCTGGGCTGTGCGCATCGTCTGTGCCGTGCATGCCATTCGTATCGTGCGCATCGTGCGCCCCGTGCGCGCACCGGGGGCAGCGGCAGGGCGGCCAGATACCCGTCGTCAGCGGCACGAGGCGGTCGGTGGGGCGGTAGGTGCGCCGCGGGCCCCAGGTGCGGCCCCCGTCGCGCGAGACCCGCAGGGTGAGCAGCGGCGCGGACCCGTCCGCTTCCCCGGTGCTCATCGCGGTGCGGGCGCGTGCCGGTGGCCGCGCAACTCGACGTTGCAGTCCGACACCCTCGACAGGTCGCCCCGCCACCGGGCGGCGGCCCGCTGCGCCACGAGCGCCTCGCACACCCGGCAGCCGGGCGTCCCTTCCGGCTCCGGCTCCGGCAGGCCCAGGTGGACGGGGCCGGTCATGGTCGTCGTCACGGTCTTCGCCGTCGTCGTCATCCGCATGGACGGGACGCTAGGGAGGAGCGGACGGTGCGCACCAGCGGATGTTCTCCCATGTTCTCGCGAGACGGACGGGTGATCCCGACTGTTCTCACGCAGAGTGCCGAATCCCTTACGGCGAGCCTGTCGATGACGCCATGCTTGGGGTGTCGGCTCCCCTTGCAGAAAGGCACGGACGATGGCGCGACGACTGCGCTTCAACGGCACCGGTTCGGGTGGGGACGGCTGCCCGGCCATTCACGAGGACATGGACAGCGGTGAGATCATCGTGCACGGTCCGCCGCTCACCGACCCGGAGGACATCGCCCGCCTCCAGCACCTCGGAGAGGGCGAGGTGCCGATCGTCGTCCCGCGAGACCTGCTCGTCGACTTCGGCCCCAGGAAGGGCGAACGCACGTCACGGGTGATCGACTTGACCGAGTTCGGGAAACTCTTCGAGACCTTCGAGCACACGGCGTGGCGCCTGGAGACACGTCGCCGCTACGCCTCGGACGAAGCGACGGATACGTACGCCCAGTTCGTGGCGGGCCGGCCCGTCCAGTGGAACTACGAGGACCGCTGGTGCACCAATGTGCGTGCCCAGACCGCCGAGGGAAAGCGGTTCGAGCGGGTCCGGATCGTCGACACTCCTCCCACTCCGGGCCAGTTGTTCCTCCTCGGCAACGCCGAACGGAACTGCGCCGTCGGAGAGGACATCCGCAACCTGTCACGGGAGGAGGCCGAACGCCTCCACCTGCCTGCCGAGGACTTCTGGCTCTTTGACTCCCGCTATGCCGCCCTGTTGAAGTTCGATGACGACGACAACCTGCTCGGCGCGGAGTTGATCACCGAACCCGTCGCGGTCAACCGGTACGCCCAGATCCGCGACGCGGCCTGGCACTACGCCGTCAAGTACGACGAGTTCGCAGCCAAGGCCCTGTCCTAAGCCGGGTTGCGAAGTACCGTGGGCCGGTGAGCACAGACTTCCAGAAGGCACGGGCGGATCTCGGGGCGCGTTTGCGGGAGTTGCGCGTTTCCGGACCACTCGGGCCGCTCACCGGCCCTCAACTCGCCCGGCTCCTCGGGTGGGCTCATTCGAAGATCTACAAACTGGAGAACGGCCGCCAGACCGCCACCGCCGCCGATCTCCAGGCGTGGGCGGAGGCCACCGGCCAACCAGGGGCGGCGGAGGAACTGCGGGCCCGCCTCGGGGGCCTGGAGTCCCACATCCGTTCGTGGCGGCGCCAACTGGCCTCCGGACACAAGCCGGTACAGGACAACATCACGGCTGAGCACGCCCGCACAAAGACCCTGCGCATCTGGCAGAACTCCCTGGTCACGGGCATGTTGCAGACACCCGATTACGCCCGCGCCGTCTTCACCCGCTACGCCGAGCTCATGGGGTCCCCACGTGACACCGAGGAGGCCGTACGCGCTCGGATCCAGCGTCAGGAAGGGCTGTACGAGCCCACGAGGCAGTACAGGATCCTCATGTGGGAAGGGGTCCTCAAGGCCCGCGTCTGCCCACCGCCGGTACTCGCGGCCCAACTCGACCGGCTCTTGAGCGTCGTCGGCCTCGACACCGTCGAGCTGGGTATCGTGCCGTTCGCGGCGCCTCTGAAGATCCCCCCGGGCAACGGATTCTGGGTGTACGACGAGCGCCTCGTCATCGTCGAGGACTGGCACGCCGAGCTGTGGCTCGACGACGCGGACACCATCGCCACCTACACGCGCGTCTGGCGCACCCTGCGCGAGTCCGCCGTCTTCGGCGCCGAGGCACAGCGGGTGATCCACCAGGCCCGTCGGGAGCTGGACGGCCGGTAGATCAGCGGCCTCCCCAAACCCGCCTGCCTCCCCGAACCCGCCCGGCTCCTGGAAGCCGGACAAGGGCACCGCCCTCCCGGAACTCGCCCGGCTCCCCGGGTCCCCGGCTTCCTCAGCCGATCGCCTTCGCCACCGCGCGGACCAGGGCCTGCGCCCGCGGGTCGGCGGTGACGCCCTTGCGCATGCCGTTGGCGACGTAGGCCAGGGAGACGCCGGACTCCGGCCAGCGGCGCGCCCGGGTTCCGGCCGCGCCGCTGGCGAGCTGTGGTCAGCCCTCGGGGGAGCCCCGGGTCAGTGGAGCTTGTCGACGGCGGTCTTCGTCGTGGTGCGGAAGGCGGTCAGCGGGGCGTCCTCGAGGTCGCCCATCTGGCCCCAGCGGACGAGGGTGACGGTGCGGCCGTCGCGGCCGACGGAGAACAGGTGGATGTCGGAGATGCCGATCTGCGGGTCGGCGGTGTCCAGGCTGTAGACCCAGGCGCCCTCCTCGACGGCGAGCTTGCCGTGGGAGGCGCTGACGGCCTGCAGGCCCGGGTTCTGCTGCTCCAGCAGGGGGCCGCAGCCGGCGAGGGCCCCGCGGAGGGTTTCGACCAGCTTCACGGCGTCGGCCTCGGTACGGGCGACGGTGGTGACCTGGACGCCGTTGGTGTCGAGCTCGGTGCTGAACTCGCGGTAGCGGGTGTTCTGCGCCGGGATCTTGTACGGGGCGCAGAGGACGCCGCCGTTCTCCGGGACGCCGGTGAAGACCTGGGTGGCGGTCCACGGCGTCGACGACGGCGGCATCTGGGAGGCGGCGAGGAAGGCGGGCTGGGCAGCGGCCTGCGCCGGGGCTGTGGCGAGGGCCGCGAGGCCCAGTGCGGCAGCGGCTGCGGTGGCGAGTGCGGTGCGGAGCTTGTTCACGGTGGTGGATCCCCCGTCGGGTCGTTCGTTCGGTCAGTGCTCGACCAGCGTGGGGCCGGCGCCCGCCGGCTGCAACGATCACGCGCCCACCAGCCGTCCCGGAACCATTCCACCCCCGCTGACGTGCAGGGACGTGAAGGATGGGACGCAGGGTCGAGGGGGATGGAATGCCGAAGGACGCCGCCGTCGAGGAGTTCGCGGGGCTCGTGCGCGCGCTGAAGGCGCGGGACGGGAGGAGTTACGAGGCGCTGGGCCGGCGGCTGAGTGTCAGCGCGTCCACCCTCCACCGCTACTGCTCGGGCGCGACCGTCCCGGAGGAGTTCGCCGTGGTCGACCGCCTCGCCCTGCTGTGCGGGGCGGACGAGGAGGAACGGCGGGCCCTGGAGGCGGCCTGGACGGAGGCGGACCGCGCCCGCCGCCGAGCGGCCTCGCCCGCGCCCACGCCTGTGCCGGCCGTGTCGGCCGCGCCGGAATCGAACCCGGAACCGGCCGCGCCGGAACCGGGCCCCGGCCCCGCCCCGGACCCGACCGCGCCGGACCCGTCCGCCGNGGATCTGTCCGCGCCTC